>DVNN01000201.1 GCA_018714325.1 Candidatus Pelethocola excrementipullorum | reverse complement strand
CTCCAGAGCTAAAGATTTGCTGGAAAACACAGATTATAACGTTGGAGAAATCGCGTCCATCATAGGCTATGAAAACCCCCTCTACTTTAGCCGAATTTTCAAGAAGACAACCGGATGCTCCCCCAGCATATACCGCAATAATTTCCTAAACAATTCACTCTACCCCAGTAAGCTTATTAACAGCGCACACGCCCTTAGCAAACGTCTTGAAGGCTAAGCGCTCTTAATACCTATAAACGCTCCAACGACCAGCTGAAAAAGCCTCACCGCTGTCTGGCGGCCTGGAGGCGTGGCATTTGCAGGGATTCTAGAACTTCTTGGGTCCTGATAATTTGCGTTGTGTACCCAAATAATACTGTCTGAACGCAGTGAGTTTATTATTTGGGCACACGCCTTTAGCAAACTATCAGGACCCTAGATGTTCTTATATCCCGAAACCGCCACGCCCCAGTCCGCCAGACAGCGGTGAGGCTTTTTCAGCGTCAATCGTTTTTATAGGTTTTTATAACGTTCTGCCATTTCCTCTAAGCTTACCTGCTCTACCAGAGGGGCTTTTCCATAGGAGCCAAATTCTACAACCAGAGTTCCGATTGCTTCCTTTACTCCCCTTTCAACCGCTGCCATCAGATCAGCCACATCACTATCCGGAATGGTTCCATACATCACCGTATCCATCACAGGCGGCAGGAATACACGCGGATCAAACTGATCCTTTTTCTCCTCCAGCAGACGATATACGGCACCTACAGAAGCACTGTTCTGCTTGGACGGATTCTTCATAAAGTATTCCTTCATATTTCTGGTAACCGCCAGTCGGATATCCGTATCCACGTTTATTTTTCCAATACCGCAGGGAATTGCTGATTTCAGCTCGTCGATGGCGATTCCATGGGCATTCTGGATATTGCCGCCCAGGGCATTAATCTCATCGACGATATAGGACGGTACCGTGGAAGATCCGTGGGAAACCAACACTCCGAAGAGATTTTCATGCATCAGGCATTCTTTGATGGCGATTGCAATCTCTTTTCGTAATTTCACATCTTTTCCCTTGGAAGCACCATGCATGGTGCCGTAGGAAATAGCCAGGGCATCACAGCCTGTTTTCCGGAAGAATTCCACCGCCTTTAATGGATTGGTATAAGTGGAGTTGGCGGAAAAGACATGATCTTCTACCCCCGCCAATACCCCCAGTTCTCCTTCCACGGAAACACCACGAGCATGGGCATATTTAACCACCTCGCGGGTCAGCTCCACATTTTCCTCGAATGGGAGGGAGGAGCCATCGATCATCACCGAGGTATATCCCCCTTCAATGGCGGCTTTACAAGACTCAAAATCTCTTCCGTGATCCAGATGTAATACTACAGGAATGGTGGAATTCTCAGCAAACTTCTTCACCGCATCCGCAATGTTCTTTGCTCCCACCTTTTTATCTTCTAATGTAGCATTCATGAAGTCAGTTCTTCCGCCCATAAATCCATTGGCAAGGTCTGCCCCCTGCAGGATGGCAGCCGAACGGAACATCTCATGTACTTCGATGGCCGCCTTGGCCTGAGCCACTGCGTTGACATTAAAAGCCCCCTGGGCAAACTGATTTTTAGCTACTGTTTCCAGTAATGGTCTCAAAGGTATTAATGGCATATTTACACTCCTTTTCTTTCTATCTTTCTTCCTTTTACATAGGTGTCCACAACCGAATATCCCTCATCCAGAATGACAACATCCCCATCTTTTCCCACATCGAGGCTGCCAATCCGGTCATAAACACCTAACATCTTAGCAGGATTGCTTGTTAATAGCGGCAGGATCTCTTCAAGATCTTTCCCTGTATATGCAATTAGATTCTTAAGAGCCTGTCCAGTGGTCAATGTACTTCCTGCCCTGGCACCATCAGACTTAAGTCTTGCATCTCCATCCTCCACGATAACATCGTTAACCCCAAGTTTGTAATCTCCATCCTGCAGGCCGGCCGCCATGATGGAATCGGTGACCACAATCACCTTATCCATCCCTTTTATCTTCAGCAAGAACCGCACCGTACCTGGATGTAGATGACGACCGTCACATATGGCCTCACAGTAGATATCTGATTCCAATACCGCACCCATGATCGCTGGTTCATGCTGATGCAACAACTTCATGGCATTCAGCGTATGGGTAGACGCGGCAACACCGGCATTAATACAGTTCCAGGTCGTATCATAATCTGCTCCGGAATGTCCAATCGCCACCTTCATTCCAAGTTTATTCATCTTGGGAACCGCCTCAGCCACTCCCACTAATTCAGGAGAGACCGTGATATATCTAATAAATCCGTTCGAAGCCTCCTGGTATTCCTTCAGAAGCTCCAAGTCAGGCAAAAGTAACAATTCTTCTGGCATCGCCCCCTTATATTCAGCAGCCAGAAACGGCCCCTCCAGATGAATCCCCAATAAATCAGCACAATTTCCATGCACAGCTGAAGTTTGTTCCTTGTGATGATCCACCGCATGATTTATACACTGTAGCGTCTGCTCCTTGGTATCCGTTAAGATCGAACACAACCAGGATGTTGTTCCCTGGGTGGCAAAAAAATGTCCGATGTTCTCAAACCCCTCTTTATCTGCAGCGTTCACATCTATTCCCATACCACCATGGGTATGTAGATCGATAAAACCTGGTACCACATATTTTCCCGAGGCATCATATACCACATCTGGTTTCATCTCACCCTTTCCATCAATAGCTAGGATTTTTCTGCCCTCCATCAAAACATCCACCTTTTCGAAGGTGCCCTTCTGATAGACTCTTCCACCCTTAATCAGCGCTTTCATTCATTACCCCTTTTCTGCCACCACTGGAAAACATAGAACATATCTATTCTAAAGATGCTACAAACTCAGTGATTTTCAAATTAATATCCGGGTGATCTCTTAACAATGTAATCGGGAATTCTGTGGTTTCCACCCCATAAGCCGCCCTTCTGACCACAGCTCTATGCCAGCTTCTAAAACAGCCCAGGCGGATTTTTCTGGCTTGTGCGATTTCATAAATTCCAACAGTGACACAGTAACGAGGCATGTCTTCCAGAACACCATTGAAATCACCAATTGCATTAGCCGTTCTTGTCTCATCTGAAATTCTCATTACTCTGGTCTTTAGATTTAAGAATTCCGCTTTATTAAGGGAAGGATCCGATTCATTAAAGGCTACATGACCATTGATGCCGATACCACCGATACAAACATCTACCCCACCCAATTCCTCGATTAATTCTGTCACATATTGTGGTTGATTCGGATCCGGGAAAATCCTCTGATTTTCAGGCATCAGTAATTCTGGTGATACCTTATCATAAACCAATCGCTGCATGGCCCCTCTAAAACTTAACGGATGATCCATGGCAACAAATTGTTTATTATCATCCAGATATTCATCCATATTAATAAACCATACATTCTTCAAACTGACTTTTTGTTCATTCACCATATTTACGAAATAGGGGTATTGACCTGCCGGCCCTACCGGACAAATAAATACGGTTTTCTTGTCTATCGCATTGTTTGCCTTGATTTCTTCCAGCATTTCTACTGCCATGGATTTGAATATATCCTCATTCTCCTTCATAACAGCAATCCGAATCCTGGGCTGATTTTCAATCAGCTCCTTTTTACCATATTCATAGTAATCATGCATCTTAATATTCTCCTCTCTTTCAGTGAAAATTGCGTTTACAGTACCTATATATTACTTAAGGCGATTGCTCTAGAAACATTCGCCGTAAATCTTTTATATCAAGTCACAATTTTTTTCGTCAAAAATTACACAAACTTATTATCATTTTTCCCTTATTTAACAAACATTATCATATACTCATTGAATGTTTAACCCAAATCTAGTATAATTATTCTAAAAGAATTGAATGATTGTGAGGTGTTTTACATGACGTTAAAAGAGATTGCCAAAGAAGCAAACGTCTCTATTTCAACAGTATCCAGGGTGATTAATCAAAAAAACACGAAAGCAGCCAGCGCCGAAGTTCAAGAACGCATCTGGGAAATCGTACGCAAAAGTGGGTATTCACCAAACGCTACAGCTCGGAACTTAAAGCTAGGCAAAAATTCGGAAGAACAGGACAAATCACCCAAATCAATTGCATGCATTTATGCCAGAAGTAACACAAATGGCTCTGATCCATTTTTCTCCCAAATTGCCAAGTCAATCGAGCAGGAAGCATTCAAGAGCAACTATTTCATTCGTCACTCATTTACCGCTCTGGACGTGGCGAATCCCGAAACAGCCAAACAGCTGACTCAGTTCCCCATAGATGGCCTCGTCATATTAGGCAGATACGACTATCAAGTTATGAACTTTTTTACAAAGCACTATAAAAACGTGATATATACAGGCTTAAACCCTATGGGATGTCAGCTCGATCAGGTCGTATGCGATGGCAAGGAAATCGCTTTTACAGCCATATCATATCTGATGGAACTTGGCCATACAAAAATCGGTTACATTGGCGAGCAGAAAAATGAAGTCCGATTCAACGGTTATAAAGAAGCTATGGAAAAGCTTGGTCTTCCCTTCTATCAACGCAACACCGCCAATGTTAAGCACTCCGCCGATGGCGGCTACAAAGGTGCCAATATTCTGATGAAGAGCAAAGCGGACCTAACAGCCATCTTTTGCGCCAATGACTCTACTGCCATCGGTGTACTTCACGCGCTGAAGGAACGGGGATTCCGCATACCAGAAGATATTTCCATCATCAGTGTTGACGATATCGATACATCACAATATCTCTCGCCTATGCTGACCACCGTACACATTCCCATGGAAGATTTGGGCAAGATGGCCGCTAAGATATTGATTGACAGAATCAATGGCGGGCACCGATTACCCATCAAAACTGTCCTTCCATACTATATCGCCAAGCGCGATAGTTGCTGCAAACCAGGCCAGGGCCGCAAAACATTTGCTTCAGAAACCTAAGGGATATCCCTTTATCTGGCTTTCACTTAGTTATATACCCTGAAAAAATCCATGGTCTTCCATGGATTTTTTCAGGGATAATGCTTATATCACCCCATACATGGATGATGGAAGTTACCATATGCATCCATACAGTCCAAATCCGGATTTTTCATACACAAATGAACAGATGATTTTTTATATGTCATGGGAAGAGCCAGTATATTCGGCTTCTCACCAACAAATTTCTTCTTGGCATCTTCCAATGCCTCCTCAAAGCTGGCACGTGTTTTTAATCCCATTCCTCTTGCATATCCAGGCTCTTGTGCACCAACAATATAAATCGCACTCGTATTCATCTCGGCGATATGCCCACATGATATCATGCTAAACCCATGGAAAGGATGAAACGCGTTGGTAAAACGATACTTTCTGATATATTCTTCATTTGTTGCAAAGTACTCGCCATATCGATTCATATCCGGAAGTGTATTCATATAGTCATGCTGGAACAAATCATACATCTCTCTTAAATAAGGCCATCTTTCATCATGGAAAAATCCATTGCATAAGGACGAGCAGATAATTACACAATTCTCACTCATGATTCGTTTGAACCTAAGAACCTGAGCACTTAACGCCTGCATCATCATGATTGGATTGGTCCCCATCCCATCGCCATAGTGGAATTTCTGGGGCATCCCAAATACAAGCACATCATATTTTTTCTCAGCCCAGTGCACATAAGTCCTCTTATCGGCAGATTTCCAGCTAATCGGCATCATTTCCTTGGCATATCCCGAAAAAATCTCAATCTGTCTGGAATCTGTATCCAGTACTGCATCACAACAGAAGAATGGATGTCCCATCTTTTCTTCCATATGCATACTGATCTCATCAAATTTTGTTCTCATCAGACTTGCACCATTTACCGGTGTGAAATCGGTTCTGTGCATGACAGACGGCACATGATGACTGGCAATACTCTTCCAGTTTGTGATACCCGTTGCACTATGTTTATATCCTCCGGAATATCCCCCATATGGGTTTCCCTGGACATGTCCAATTAATATCGGTAGATCACTGTCATATACATACTTACTTACATATACCGGATCACCTCTATCGGTAAACCCAAGATCAACCATATGGTCGTGATCCTCGCTGTCATGACTGATAATTTGACCACTATGCCAAAACTCCTGAAACAAATCAGGACCAAAGAGTGCCTTGGCATCAGCCTCTGTACTTCTGGGATGAAGACCATTGGAGATAATAAACATGATATCTTTTTTCTCCACACCAGAAGCATATAATTCTTCCAGAATATATTTTATGCTTAATCTTCTATGGCTGGTAGGATGCTCTCCTCCCTTTACACGATCCGGTACAATAATGGTAACCGTTGTGCCTTTATGTGCAAGTTCTGACAGCCTGGACATTCCGATAGGGTTCGCCAGACTTTCAAGATAAGCTTCTTCCAACCTTTCTTCCGGAATATAATCAGGATCCTTAACAGTGTCACCCGGGATAAATATATCGGTATTACCAGGAAGCTCCGCGCTCATCGTTCCATGTCCATATTCAAATTCTAGTCTCATCTTTGCTCCTCTCTATTTCTGCATATATTTCTGTATGATTTTCAGATACTCATCCGGATAGAAGCCAATGTCTCCAGCGAATCTAGTCAATGCAATCAACCCGCCATCTATCTCTTCAATTTCAGACAACATCTGCGCATTGTCTTCTTTCAAACCGCCTCCATATACCACATCAATTCCATTGGTTACTTTCTTGATAAATGTGGCAATTTTCTTGATATAAGCGGCATCCGGGGGAGTTTTTCCAGGGCCAATAGCCCAAATCGGCTCATAAGCTATTACAACATTTGTGGTATCCACACCATCTAATCCCACAAGAAGCTGTTCTTCCAGGACAGATTCCCACTTCTCTTGTTCTTCTGCATTCTCTCCTACGCAATATAAAACTTGCAGTCCTGCCTGTAATGCCTGGCGAATCTCCTGGTTCAGGATTTTGTTTACAACTTTTTGATTTGTCTCTCCTGCCTGTGCAAGTATTCCAGCCAAATCCTTACGTTCTTCGCAATGCCCGATGATGGAGGACTGGCATCCCATGGCCTTTACAGATTTTGCAGTTCTGTTGGTTGTAAAGGCTCCGAAGTTGCCCCCCTTTACCACGTCATCCCTATATACACCCTGGCAGCCAATCTTAATACAGCCTTCATTTCCCGCCTTGATGGCCGGGATGATATGTGCCTCCGGAAAAAACATGGCGAATTCTACATCTGAAGAGTCATACCGGGTCAGCTCTTTCTCAGTATGTGCGATAATATACTCTGCCCACTCATTGATATTGGCGATATCATTGACTCCCCCTGACTCTCTGGGAATATCAAACCTCTTTAAATTCAAAAATATATGTCTCATATTTTATACACTAATTCACTTTCCTAATTATTGTCAAAATCCACAAATTCAAGTAAATCCCCACCTATCAGGGGCCTGCACCACTTCACGAATTCCTCCGTAACATCATTTCCTCTGTCATTTATAAATTCATCAGGTACCTTTTTCTCCAAGAGCATTACTTGTTCTACCGGAATTTTAATAACTCTTATCTTATAGTCCGTTTCCTCAGCCTTTTCTCTTTGAAACCCTATCATGATCCCAGTGTCGCCTTCCATTGCTGCTTTTAGCGCTTCTCTACCCGCCAGTACCGCCTCTTCTCTGTCGACCGGAGACTGCCATGCGATAGAAGCTCTGCCACATAATCCTGGTTTTTCACTTCTAGCCTTAATTCCCAACTTCTGGATAACCAAATTAGCAAGATGTGAACCCACATCCCCATAGTATATCGCTCGCTCAGTCTGAAAAATCGGATCTACAATTGGGGTTCCGTCTTCTTTTCGAAGTCCTTCGCTGACTACGACAACAACACCACCCTTTTCCTCGTAGATTTCTTTTACATCCTGGAGAAATTCGTCTTCATTAAATGGCCTTTCAGGGAGATAGATCAGGTGAGGGGCATCCCCTTTGCTCTTTCGAGCCAAAGCTGAAGCAGCCGTGATCCAACCGGAATTCCTTCCCAGAGCCTCTATGACAGAGACATGAATCGGAAGGGAACGGATATCTGCAGCCACCTCTTTGGTGCTGGCCGCTATATATCTTGCAGCACTTCCATATCCTGGAGTATGGTCTGTAATCGCAAGATCATTGTCAATTGTCTTAGGTATCCCCACCACTTTGATCTTGTCGTATCCAGATTTTATACATGCTTGATATATTCTTCCACAGGTGTCCATGGTTCCGTTGCCACCATTTGGCAACAGGTATGTAATCCCATACTTTTTCAAGATTTGGGGGATTTTTATATAATCTTCATCCGTTACAGGATATCTTGATGAGCCGATGGCTGAACCTGGAGTTTGCAAAAGTAATTCTAGTTTTTCCGTTTCGATCTTTAAT
>DVNN01000200.1 GCA_018714325.1 Candidatus Pelethocola excrementipullorum | reverse complement strand
GCTACGATTGCGCTGTCTATTACGCTTCCAAGAGGAGGCGTATCTAAGATGATATAGTCATACACCTTTCTCAATGCCGCAATTGTGGTTTGGAAACTCTTCCCTCCAAGTAACTCGGCCGGATTCGGCGGAAAGGGACCGGAGTAGATGAGATGAAAATTCTTAACGTTGGTGGCACATATTGTGTCTTGAATGGTACATTGCCCCGCAAGGAAATGGGTTAATCCTTTCGTTCCCTGCTGATTTACTTTCGTTCTCCCCATCATTACAGACTTTCTGAGATCCGCATCTACCAACAGCACACGTTTACCACTCTCGGCTAAGGAAATGGCCAGTTGCATGCTTACACTGCTCTTCCCCTCATTGGGAGTGCAACTTGTAATTGCAACAACTTTTTTATCCTCTCCACAAAACTGTAGATTGGTACGCAGGGATTTATATGCTTCAGATATTTGATATCCTGCTTTTTCATGTTTAATTGTAACCTGATTCACAACTTTATCCTCCATTATTTTCTGCGTACTTTTTTAGCCTTACTATCACCCTCTGCCAACGGAATCACACCCAGTGTGCTT
Source organism: Candidatus Pelethocola excrementipullorum (assembly GCA_018714325.1). GTDB lineage: Bacteria > Bacillota > Clostridia > Lachnospirales > Lachnospiraceae > Novisyntrophococcus > Novisyntrophococcus excrementipullorum. The sequence continues at coordinate 3,440 of DVNN01000200.1, read as the reverse complement.
AATTGTAGATACCGCTCCACATCTTCACTGGTTTTAATCGTATCATTAGTCAAAAAGATAATAAGTATGATCGCAATTGCTGCAAATGCACCCAGAACTCCACCGATTGCTCCATTTCTCGTTGCTCTAGGACTGACTGGATTATCCGGGATATTGGCCTGTTCTACCATATTAACAGCCTCTGTATTCATAGCTTTTTGAATCTGTTCTGCTGCCGCCTCTCTAACCGCATTGGCAATTTCGCTTGCCCTGTATGGATCCTCATCCTTTACACTAATGGTCACAATACGAGTATCTGCAGGGGTTGCTATAGTTAATTTCCCTAATAGATCCTCGTGTTTCATATCCAGATTCAACTGACTAATCACACTTTCTGTAACTTGCCGGCTTTTAATCAATTCCGCATAATCCTTAGTGAGTAAGGTACTGGCCTGCAAGTCTCCGCTTGTTACCATACTGCTGTCCTGCTTTGCCAATACATAAAATTTTGTAGTGGACTCATACTGCGGCGTTATAAAAAGTTTGCTAAATAGAAGAATTGCCATCCCTAAAGCCGCTGCTGCCAAAATAATAACTCCCTTTTTACTCCACAGCTCTCTTGCAAGCTCCAATAAATTTATCTCTATTACATCTCTGTCCTGCTGATTCGTATCCATATTGATCTCCTGCTCATCTCCCTATTATTTCTGATGGATTCTTTATCAAAATCTGTTCCGTATATGCTAATCCCATCTTTTTCACCATATACTCCGCGCATTCTCCCATTCTGGGCGCACGCCTGCTCGTTCCATGGGCATCACTCCCCACAAAATCCAGCATACCTTCTTTCATCAGGCTCCGGCAATATCGCTTCATCTTCCAGCCGGATTTCCCGATAATACTTTCCGCATTCACCTGCATCTTCGCTCCCATCTGCCGGAGCTCATTCACCAATTCAAGGTTTTTCATACAGGAGTATCTCTCTATATGAGCCAGAATGGGCTCATATCCATTGGATAACAAACTATAACAACGTTCTTTAATATAAGACTCTGTATCCCCATTGGAAAACTCCGTTAATACGTATGAGGAACCTGCAAGTGTGAGATACTTTCTTTCTTGTAACAGGTCTATTATATCCATATTGGAGTGAATCTCACATCCTAAGTAAAGCTTCAAATCGGGTAACACCTGATTTGCAGCTTTTTTTACGGTTAGAAACTGCTGAAGTATCTCATCTTCAGGAGTTTCAAACATACGTCTTCTATAATGAGGGGTAAAGATGATATTCCTCACACCATCTTTAAACTCCATTTTTAGCATTTCCATGCTTTCCTCAATGGAATCTGCACCATCGTCCACTCCAGGCAGAATGTGACAATGTATGTCATATAAATTTTCCATGACTCCTCCCAATCTTAAGTTCTTCATGCTGAATTGCTTTGCAGCATACAACCTTCTTACTCCATATCCCCCTTCGCTAATCGTTTATTCTAATTCATAATCTTACAATCTTCTGTTAGATATAGCATCATCACTTATATGTAGTATCATCACCTATTAAATTACGCTTCAATGGATTTTACATTAGTATATTTAGAGAATATATTATCAGAAACAGGCCACTAAGTTATGAAATAATTAAATCTGACATTTCTCTATCCCATATAAGAAAATTGCTGTAAAAGAAAAATAATACGACAAAACTCTAGTAATTCTATTATGTTATTACAAGATTTTATATCTTATTTAGTATAACTCGTATAGGACTTTTAGGCAACAGTTAATTGTAAAGCATCTTGCTTTTATGATTTATATCCTGCATGTATTTATCAACCACTACCTACATTGTGCAACTTTATTTTTTTTCACCAATAAAATCCATGTATAATATGTATTTTAACAACAGCGTTCCATATTATGAAATCTTTTTCTCTATAGCATACTTTAAAATACTTTAGTTTTTCAAATAGAAAGGGAATAATTGTTAAATATTTTTTATGGAAAGTGTATAAAAACGCTATATTTTACCTTGAGTACAAAATTATTTAAATGTAACCATCTTAAAGTTTCTTCTATCATGTTCCTCTAAAGAGACATAGGAATTTTGCAATCCAATCCAAAAAAGCTCTAAACCCAGCATGGGATGAAATTCGAATTCTTTCATTCCTATGCTTGATTTAGAGCCATCTTTAAGATAGTTGATATGTTCCTGGTTACAGCTGCCTGTTCTTCGGTCCCAATGCCTCTGACCTAACGTTGTGGTCTTGGTTTTGATTCACAGGTTTTTCTTTTTGAGTGTTACTATTGAATTTTTCATCAAACTTTTTTTGATTTAGTTCCTCTTGTTTTTTCTTATCCACAAACTCACCTCAATTTCCATCTTTATTGAAGAGGTTACTTCCTAATATAGTATCTCATAAAAATAAATCTATATTCAAAATGAAATTCTATTTTTATTGCGTTTCTTGAGATGTTTCCTGGGGCATCTCTTTCGGCATTTTTCTATCCCCACCCATTTGCTTACCATCAGGAGCGCCACCCATCCCCATGCTGCTTTCCCCATATACGAGGCTGTCCATTGTCACGCTGGTTTCCGCCGTGCCTGTTACCAATGTATAACTCTCACCCTTTGTCAATTCAGGTGCGCTGACAACCGCCGAATCATACGCTTTGGCTGGTGTATACTCTATCAGCACATTACCTGAACCGTCTTTTAATCGAAGTGTGCTGTTATCCTCCTGAGACTTAACGGTAACCAACATCACTCCCTGTTCGGAATCCTCTCCAAAATTTTGTGCCATTTGGGATGCGCCTGTGGCAACAAAGATTCCTCCTGATATATTTGCCTCTCCTCCATAATCCAACGCTGCATTTCCGCCGTTTTCAGAGCCTGATACGTAGGTCTCGCCACCGGAAACTGTCAGACTCCCGTTTGAGTCAATCCCGTCTCCCGATGCATCGATATATATCACTCCACCGGATATCTGGATATTACAATCCGAATCTCCGGAAAAGTTGTCCATCCCTCTGTTTCCGGCAATTCCACTTTCATCATTACCTCCTGCTGCGTTCAGCCCGTCATCACTTGCTACGACCTGAATATTTCCACCTGAAATATTGATGGTCTGTCCTTCGATGCCCTCGTAACTTTTAGAGATATTTAAATCGCCGTCTGTAATGGATACCTGGGAGTCTGCGTGGAAACCATCGTCACCGGTAGTGATCTGGTAACTTCCTTCGTCTACAGTAATGTTCGCATTGGAATGCACCGCATCGTCGGCAGAATCAATTTGAAAGAATCCGGCATGCAAGATAATGTTACCATCTGCCTTTATTCCTTTTGTGCTGGCTGTCACTTCTTCAGAAGATGTTGTTTCTGAGCTTCCTGCTGAAGAAGTATTTTCTTCTGTATTGGCTTCTGCATTATCTTCATCAGAATCTGCTGGTTCCGTATCTTT
>DVNN01000199.1 GCA_018714325.1 Candidatus Pelethocola excrementipullorum | reverse complement strand
CCAGAAACATCACAGACCATACACTTATATCCATATTGAAACAGCTCTTGTTCCATACACTTTAAAAGCCATGCAAAATAGGGATGTTCAATATCCGGCACTACAATTCCAATGAATCCTGAACGGTTCCTGTAAAGGTTCTTCGCCAGCTCATTTGGCTTATAATCCAATTGCTCAGCGGCTTCCAAAATCTTTTTTTTCGTTTCTTCCGCTATATATCCCGTACCATTCAGTGCCCTGGACACCGTGCCAATGCCGACCCCGGCCTTTAATGCAACATCTCGTATACTTGCCATCTCATAATCCTCTCTTACACACTATAACGTAATATTAACACATTTGATTTTCCAATGGTATAAACAACTTCCACCAAAAAAAGCCTTGCCTTTAATGATATGTTACAAATTATGTTTTACTGGGACCATCTAACCGATCATCCTGGCAACACTCTTGTAATCCCCCATATGCGATGATAAGATGTAGAAGTGCCAATAGATACGGGATACCACAGCTTTAAGAACTGAGGCATACCACCTTGCGCAAACAACTTATAATTACAACAGAAGAAGGAGACTCCCTATGAAAATAATCTTTATCCGACACGGCGAACCAAATTACGAAATAGATTCACTTACCGAAAAAGGCTGGAGAGAGGCAGAATATTTGTCACAGCGCACCAGCAGATGGAATATCACTGATATCTACTGCTCCCCCCTGGGTAGAGCCAGAGACACCGCTGCCGCAACTTTAAAGAAACTGAATCGGGAGGCGGTTATCTGTGACTGGCTTAAGGAGTTCGATTCCCCTATCCTGGATTCCAGGACAGGGAGACGTGTTATCCCCTGGGATCTGTCACCCGATTACCTAAATCAACATCCTGAGCTCTTCGACTTACATACCTGGCATCAAAATACTGACATGCTTACAGGTAATCTGAAAGAAAACTATACCTATGTGACAGATGGCTTGGATTCTCTGCTGGAACAATACGGATATCGCAGGGATGGGTACCGCTATCTTACTGACGAGAACACCCGCCGGGAAGACGTCATCGTATGTTTCTGTCATCTGGGCATTACCTGTGCATTGGCAGCGCACCTGCTGAACACCACACCCCCTCAACTTTGGCAAGGATTCTTTCTGGCTCCCACTTCAGTAACTGTACTGGGCACGGAAGAACGGGAGCCAGGTGAAGCATATTTTCGCTGCCAGACCATGGGAGATACCTCACATCTCCTTATGAACCAGGAACCAGTATCCATTTATGGCTATTTCACAGATCCCTTTCAGGGATAATTCCCAATTGTGTCGGCTGCCAGGATATGATATAATAAACTCATTATAAGGAGGGCTTATCATGGATGTCAACTATGAGTTATATAAGGTTTTTTATTATGTAGCGGTTTCCCTCAGTTTTTCCGAGGCTTCCAAACAGCTTTTCATCTCACAGTCAGCGGTCAGCCAATCTATTAAAGTGCTGGAAAAAAAGCTGGGTATCACCCTCTTCATCCGCAGCACAAAGAGAGTCCAGCTGACCCCGGAAGGCGAAACACTACTCCGTCACATTGAACCTGCCATCAATCTGATTCAACGAGGCGAGGCTCAGATCATGGAATCAAGCAGCCTGGGTGGCGGGCAGCTCCGCATCGGAGCCAGCGATACTATCTGTCGCTATTATCTGATTCCTTACCTCCAGAAATTCCATAAGAATTATCCTAACGTTCATATTAAAGTAACAAACCAGACCTCCACACGATGTGTGGATCTTCTGGAATCGGGGCAGGTGGATATGATTGTGACCAATTTTCCAAACTCCAAACTGCCAAGCAGAATGACTACCATTCCCATCTATGAATTCCAGGATGTCTTTATCGCCAGCAAGGATTATTTTCACCAGCTGGTGGGGCGGAACATACATCTGAAAGAGCTTCTGGAACATCCGATCTTAATGTTGGACCGGAAAAGCACCACAAGCGAATTTCTGCATAATCTCTTTCAACAGCATCAACTGGATCTGGTGCCGGAGATTGAACTTGGAAGTAATGACCTCTTGATTGATCTGGCCAACATTGGGCTGGGCATCGCCTTCGTGCCAAATTACTGCGTTGAAAAGAATCAGGATTTGTTTCAGGTACAAATCGCTGAGGAGTTACCAACCAGAAAGCTGGTAATCGCACATAACACCCATCTGCCGGTGCCTCAGGCGGCCAAGGAGTTTATACAGGGATTCCAGACGATCTCTTAAGTTCAATGATATAAGGGGTAAAAGGTCATGCGTTTCATGCTGGCATGAAAAAGCATGAATTTGTTAATAACCTAGAATCAAAACAGCCAAACCGGAAGTATTTCATCGGTCTGGCTGTTTTTCTTTTTTACAATTCTTTTGAAATTGAGGACCAAAACCCTTTGACTTCGTCGCCTATGTTCTGCAGGGAACAAGTGGTATAACCACTCCACTCACGGGGGAACAGCTCCTGGTACTCTCTTCTCAAAAAGCGCTCATCCAAAAGCACCACCACACCCCTATCTTCGTTGGTTCGAATGACTCGGCCTGCGGACTGAAGGACTTTATTCATGCCTGGGAAACGATAGGCATAATCAAAGCCGTTCTCCCCTCTCCTGTCATAGAATTGTTTCAGCAGCTCCCGCTCCACCCCCACCTGAGGAAGACCCGTTCCAACCACGATGGCTCCAATCAATCGTTCACCATCCAGATCGATTCCCTCCGAGAAGATGCCTCCCATAACGCAGAATCCTATGAGGAATTCTTCCGCCCCTCTGTCCTGTTCAAAGCGGGTCAGAAACTCCTCCCTCTCCCCCTCGTTCATCCCAGGGGTCTGCATAAGGATCTCCACTCTGCTTTTCTCTTCCAACCCAGACAAAAAGGATTCCCTGAAGACTTCACAGACATCATTCATCAGACGGTACGAAGGGAAGAAGACCATATAATTCCCCTTCTTCTGTCCCACCACCTGACTGATATAAGAGGCAATCCTCATATATTCCTCCACACCTCGTCTGGTGTATTTCGTGCTCACTTCTGTTCCCAGAATCAATTTTCGCTTCACTGGGTCGAAGGGGGAATCCACGTAAACCGCATAATCATCTTCATTGGTGGAAAATAATCTTTTATAGTACTGGATAGGAAGTAAAGTGGCAGAAAAGAACACCGCACTTCTCCCCTTATTCAAGCATTCCTGAAGATTTACGGCAGGATTCACACAGTAAAGTTTGAGCATAAACTTCCCATCTTCCGTATGCCTGGCGTAAATCAGATAGTTTTCATCCAGCAATTCATAGATATTCACAAAGGATCTGGCCGAGAAGTAAAACTCCAAAACCTTTTTCCGAATCTCACCCTCCTTATAGTCCTGTAGAAAATTCTCTAATTCCCCCAGCAGATTCATCATGGACAGCACAAATTCACCCACATTGGTGAGTTCCAGACGCTCACCCTCGCACTCCCTCTTATACCCCAAAAGCTGGCGGTTGCATCTTTCCAATGCCTTTTGTAGCTTCACGCCCAGAGTATATGGCTTCACCAGTCTCTTAATTTCCATGAAATCTTCTTTATACACTGCCGCGCTGAACATCTCACGTCCCCTGTCCACCAGGTTATGAGCCTCATCTATCAAGAATAAATGATCTCCTTTTCCCACTCCTTCACCAAAGAAACGGCGCAGACGCACCACGGGATCGAATACATAATTATAGTCACAGATTACCGTATCCACCCAGGTTGCCAGATCCAGCTGGAATTCATAAGGGCAGACCTGTGATTTCTCGGCCGCATCCTGGAGGATTTCCCTTGATAAGGTATCACAGCTATTTAACAGCTGAAAAACTGCATCATTGACCCTGTCATAATGCCCCTTAGCCCTGGGACAGGCATCAGGATTACAATCCACCTCTTCACAGACACACATCTTTTCCTTGGCCGTCAGGGTAATCACTTTATAAGAAAGACCATGCCCCTTCAGAATGGAAAATGCCTCTTCCGCCACGGTTCTGGTTATGGTCTTGGCAGTAAGATAAAAGATCTTATCACCCTTCTTTTCCCCCACAGCCCTTATGGCCGGAAATATGGTGGACATGGTTTTTCCAACACCGGTGGGGGCATTTACAAACAGTTCCTTCTTACGTAGGATTGTCCGATAGACATCCGCCACCAACTTCTTCTGTCCCTCCCGGTAAGGATAAGGAAATTCCAACCCCTGCATGGATGCATTCCGCTTCTGCCTCCACTGGTATTGGAACTCGCCCCATTGATGATACTGATCGATTAGATTGGTAAACCAGCTGTCCAGTTCTTCCATGGTGTAACGTTCCTGAAAACGCTTAATATCCTCGGTCTCCAGATTGCAGTAGGTCATCTGAACCATCATCTTGTCTTTATGATTCTGCAGGGCATAGATGTAGGCATAGCATTTGGCCTGGGCTGTGTGAACCAAAATAGGCTCTTCCAGATGATCCAGCGATGCATAGGTACTCTTAATTTCATCTATCACATCCATCCCATCTTCATAAAAGATGCCATCTGCCCGCCCTTCAATCTTGAGACTATAGTGATCAAACTGCTTTTCATAGGCCAAAGGACATTCCGCCATATAACCGGCGCCCATCCGCTTTTGGATTTTCCTATGAATCCGGCTTCCCTTCTGCATGGCCTCTTTATCGGCCCAGCCCCCTCTTCTATTGTCCAAGTCTCCGCCGCGCAGGAGAAATTCCACCAAGGCACGGACGGAAATCTGTATTATCTCCATATTGATACTCCGTTGTATATTTGATAAGCCGCTCATCGCAGCAATATCTTTATTATACACCATAATACAACTTACCGAAAGAATATCAAACAGAAAAGAAATCCTTTCCTGAAACTGATTCCTTAAAGACGAACCACATTTTCAGGATTTCCAGATAAATAAGCCTCCACATTACGCACTGCAATATCCATCAGTCGCTGCCGGCTCTCTCTCGAAGCCCAGGAAATGTGGGGTGTGATAAAACAATTGGGCGCATCCAGCAGAGGATTATCCGCCCGAATAGGCTCTGCGGATACCACATCCAGTCCTGCTGCTGCAACTTTTCCCGACCCCAACGCTTTTCTCAGATCCTTTTCCACAATCAGCTGACCTCTGCTGTTATTGAGGATGATTACACCATCTTTCATCTTAGCTATATTATCCTTATTGATGATACCCTCTGTGGAAGGAAAGAGGGGGCAGTGAAGTGCTATCACATCGGACTCCCGAAACAACTCCTCCTGACTCACATAGCGAAGGGTTTCACATTCCAGCTTTGAGTTCTGATAGGTATCATAGGCCAGCACCTTCATCCCCAGAGCCTGTGCGATTCTGCCTGTGGTCTGTCCGATCCTGCCGTATCCCAGAATTCCCATATTCTTTCCTGCCAGTTCAATCAGGGGATAATCCCAGAAACACCAGTCAGGGCAGTTTTGCCATCTCCCCGCCTTTACCGCATCCGAATGGTGTCCGATATGGTGGCAGATTTCCAAAAGTAATGCAATGGCAAACTGCCCCACCGCATCCGTTCCATAGGAGGGGATGTTGGATACAATAACCCCCTTCTCATAAGCCGCCTCCATATCGATTACATTATAGCCCGTGGCCATCACCCCAATGTATCTGATCTTTCCACAGGTTTCCAGAATCCTTCTTGTTACCGGGGTTTTATTTACGATGACAATCTCAGCCTTTCCGATCCTGCGGATGGCTTCTTGTTCCTCTGTCGTTCTGTCATAAACACTTAGCTTACCCAAACGCTCAAGCCCCTCCCAGGAAAGATCTCCAGGATTTTCCGTATATCCATCCAATACTACAATTTCCATGTCTCTACCTGCCTTTCCCACGTTAAGACTTCCGGATTAATCACATTGTAAGGTTCCTCCTCCTTTAGGACTTTTGCGATTCCATCTAAAGCCTCGCATGCCATCCCAATTCTGGCGGTCAGCACCGCACTTGCAATATGCGGAGTCAGAACCACATTTTCCGCCATGAGAAGTTCAGGCGATATATGAGGCTCATATTCAAATACATCCAGCCCTGCCCCTTTGATATATCCGCTGTCCAATGCTTCTACCAGCGCCTGTTCATCCACTACCGGCCCTCTGGCACAATTGATCAGATAACTATTCTTCTTCATTTTCAGAAAAGAGTCTCGATTAATAAAATGACAATTTTCAGGGGTATATGGCATATTCAGGGAAATGCAGTCACATATCGCCAGAAGCTCATCCATCTCCTTATATTCCACCCGATACTCTCTCTCCATTTCACCGGTCATCCGATAGATATCATGGTAAATTACCCGCATCCCAAGCCCCTGAGCCTTTTTACATACCAGCCTTCCAATTCTTCCAAATCCCACGATTCCTAAAGTACTCCCGGCGATCATTGTGCATTGATCCGTAAACGTTGCCACATCCCAAAAACCCTTTCTCACAAAACGGTCATAGTAGGAAGTACCGCGCATTACAGCCATGATCAATGCGATGCAATGCTCCGCAGTGGCTTCTGTCACCTGGGTTGGAGTATTCACCACCGCAATTCCCTTTTCAGTGGCATACTCCCAATCGATGTTATCATATCCCACCCCCAGATTCGCCACCGCTTTCAATCTGACGCCTGCCTCCAGGATGTCTTTATCACACTGACTTCCGATGAGAAACAGTGCCTCATAATCCGAAACCATCCCTAAAATCTCTTCCTGTGACAGCTTTTTCACCGGCATTGTGATATCAAATTCCTCCCGATAAGGTTCTATACAGGTTTCTGGAATCGGATGGGTCAACAATATTCTCTTCACCTTCCACCTCTCCTTTCAGCACTTGTACATCATCCGCCGCAATGCTTCTCCCGTCTTATTCCAATAATTTGTATTGTTCCTTAGTTCATCCCCCAGGCAGAAGTGCCTGACTCCCAACCCCGCATAATACAAGGATTCTTCAGCCGTATTAATCTCACATCTGGGCTGTATTCCATGCATCAGGGCTGCCTGAATCATCCGTCGTTCCGCCTCTTTGCATTCCTCCATATGATCTGCCATATTCCATCCCATGCTCATGCTGTAATCAGAGGGTCCGAACTGCACCATATCCACCCCGGGTATGGAGCAGATTTCCTCAATATTATCCATGAGCTCCTTCTTTTCAATCATCAGTGCTATCACGGTCTCTCTCACCATCCTGGCATAATCCATCTGGGATTTGTGGGGCTGGTATCCAATCCATCTGCTGTTGGGGTATCCGAATCTGCCCATATCCTCCGGCGTATCAGGTTTCAATACATGGATGGACTCTTTCACCTCCTCCGGGGTCTTATGGTCCACCAGAAGTACTGCCTGAAAGCCAGAAGCCATGGCTTTTTGAGCCACATAAGCCCTGTTCTGAAAATCCACCTTAATCATGGACCCCATCCCATACAGCTCCGCAGTCCGGCAGATATTCTCAAGATCACTCAGGCTATAGGGTGCATATTCGGCCACAAATTCCACATAATCATAATGTCCCGTGCTGCCCACCACCTCCACTATGGCAGGCCAGGTACTCTCAATTCTGGTACCCACCGAGGAGCTCCCATGGCTTAAGATTTCTCTTAGTCTGTTCCTTCTTAACATCTTAATTCACTCCTTTTTCTTGGTAATTTTCTTTGGTTAACTCTTATTATACTTGGCATGATTCCCTTCTGTGAATCCCATCCCGTACCTATAAAAATCAGGTTTTTTGTGTCTTTGCCACAACAATCCTCAGGCCTCTCCTCGAACAATTCCTTATCCGGGTATCTTCTTTCCAAAAAGGAATCGATAACGCCATGAAATTCAGTCCTTTTCCTTGATGCAAAAGGCGTACTCATCTATAATTTAAGTTAAGAAAACGTAGTAGAAAGAATACATTCCAGGGTTCATTTTTAGGGATATGTTCAAACCCACTCGAAAGATAAAGGAGGTTCAGCCATTGCTAAGCGGATCATTAGCCCAGGAATTAATCGAACAAATCAGCGAATGTACAGACTACCAGATTAACATTGTCAATGAGGCAGGAACCGTCATAGCCAGTAATGACAATTCCAGAATCGGCACCTTTCACAAAACAGCCTGCGAGATGCTCCAAAGTGGAAGAGAGCTTGTTGAATCCACCGTTGGAAAAGAGTATCCCGAGATCTGGGAAGGTATCAATATGGCGCTGAAGCGAAACACCAGAATCATCGGGATCCTGGAGATCAAGGGCGAAGGAAAGACCTTGCATTCCATTGCCCCCGTGATCAAAAAGTCCATAGAGCTTATGCTGGAATGCGGGCTAAGCAGGATCAGTTATAGCAATAATAAGAGCGCAAAGGCTCAGATGTTAAATTATCTTATGTATGGGGATATGGATGGCCCCAATGCACCCAACATCAAAAGTATTTGCAAGAATCTGGGCTACAAGGAGGATATTCCCAGGATTCCTGTGATTATTTCCTCCCAGGACACAACCGACTTTGAGAGCTTTTTTAAATTCTTTAAGGAAAGTATCTCCTGCCGTTCTCAAGACATAATTACTCAGGATAACCAAGGCAATATCGTCCTTTTTCTAGCCTATGGCCATACCCTGGAAGGATTCTTTCACAATTATAAATATATGATAACCGATTATCTAAAGAGCTTTCTTACCTATACTCAGCCAAGGAATCCAAGCCTTCTTCTAAGCACCGGCCCACTGGTGAGCAGTTGGGAATATTATAAATTTGGTTATGAAAAGGCCTTGTGGATGCATAACAATATACGGATTGAACATACGAAAATAATTTACTTTTACGACCATATGGATGAATATCTGAAATCCAGACTTCCTTTTATGGAATTACATAAAATATTTGATGCTTTTTCCGATACCTTCAGCGAGAGATTCACCGAGAATTTTGTGAAACACGTCGGTGCCCTATATCATAATAATTACAGCTTTCAAAAGAGCAGCGACAAGTTATTTATCCATAAAAACACCATGGCATTCCGAATCGATAAAATCAGAAATCAGCTGGGAATCGATCCCATACAGAATATGAAAGACAGGGAACTGACCGAGTACCTATACTACTATTTAAGCCATGCACACTATTCCATCACTTCATAATCCGAACAACGAAAGGCCACTCTACCGAAGAGTGACCTTTCGTAATTAAATGGTTAAAATTTGGTTATATCCGTATAATCCATGCTTTCCAGTTTCTCAAAAAATACCTTTTCTTCCACCTCCGTAAGTTCACGCAGCGGGCGGCGCACTGCCGTGGAGGCTATTACACCTCTATGTTTTAAAGCAGCTTTGTACCTGGCCATATTGTTGGGACCGCTGATACATGCAATCATTTTATTCACTTTCCTCTGCATCCTTCTGGCCGTCTCATAATCCCCATCTTTAAAGGCCCTGTAAATGGCCGCATAATGTTCAGGGATTACATTGGAATTTCCGGAGATGGTCCCATCACCTCCCGATGCCAACAGGGCAAAAAACAAGTCATCCGGTCCTGCCAACACAGAAAACTCCCCATCTCTTATGTTCATAAACTGCAGAAGCCTGGGCATATCAGGATAACTGTACTTGATTCCCACCACATTAGGGCAGCTTACGGCCACCCGCCGGGCCAGTTCCGGTGTGATATCATTGACCGCAAGTTGAGGAATACCATAAAGATATATGGAAAAGTCCTGAGAAACACTAGATGCAACCTGTAAGAAGTATCGATATAGTTCTTCCTGATCCAACTTGAAATAGTATGGGGTCACTACCCCAATCCCATCCGCACCGGCTTTCTCCGCATGCCGGGCCAGTTCAATGGTATCCGCCGTAGTCAACGCCCCCACCATATTGAATACCTGCACCCTACCATCATTCACTTTAAGAACACACTCCAGAATCTTCTTTCGTTCCTCTTTGCTCAAAAAGCACATCTCGCCAGTGGAGCCATTAGGATACAATCCATCCACACCTTTTTCTATCAGAAAATTACAAAGGTTTTTCAGGCTTTCGTAATCCACTTCTCCGCTTTCAGTCATAGGACAGGAAATCGGAGTGTTAACGCCAAACATCTTCTTCATCTTAAAACCCCCTTTATCTTGAGCAGTGATATTACCACATAGCTTCATGATAAAGAGATTGAACGGCAAAATCAATTCGGATTCCGAATCCATCTATTACGAAATTGCATGAACTAATTCGCCTTTGCTCTTTCTTCTATAACAGCTCCATATTCCTTTCCCAGAAATTCAGCAACCTTCTTCTGGGTCCGGGTATCTACCCTGGATTTCAGGCGGACAAAAGCCGTCCGGCTGATGATGTCTTCTTTCAGGGGAACAACCGCAAATCCCTTCCTCGGATAGTAACCGATCACCTTCTCAAATGCCAGGTATACCATCCCTTGATTTTCCACAATCTTTAAAGTCAGTTCCATATTACCGCTGGTGATGCAGGCAATGTTGGGTCTGAATCCCGCGCGTATACAGGCATTTTCCCCTATAATCCTGAGATCAGTATCCTTGGGCGGCATGATCATACGGTCATTTTCCAGGCTTTTTAGAGAAATTTCTTTCTCCGCCGCCAGGGGATGGTTGATGGATAAGACTGCCGCCAGCCGATCTGACACCACTGGATATATCTCATAAAGTTCCTGGTTCAAGAAATCTGTTCTCATAATTGCAAAGTCACATTCCCCCCGCTGCAGCGCCGTCAGCACATAGGTACTCTCAGGCAGCTCATGGATGGAGAACAGCAGATCCGGAAAGATTCTGTTAACCTTAAAGATCACACTTTCCAAAGCATAGGGCAGCATCACAGGGATTGCAGCTACCGTTATCGGCAACATATGAGAGACGGAATAACTCTCCATCCCCCGAACCATATCATCGTAGACACTCAACATCTTATAGGCGTAATCCAGGCAATGTTCTCCTGCGGCAGTTAACACGATATGCCGCTTTTTCCGTACAAACAACTCCACCCCCAGTTCATCTTCCAGATTCATAATCTGCTTTGAAAAAGAGGATTGGGAGATATGGTTTTCATATGCTGCAAGTGTAAAGTTACCAATATTGGCTGCGGAAACAAAATATTTTAATTGAAAGATATCCATAACACACCTCCGGGTTATGATAGTTTTCCGGTATCCTACACCCCTCCGTTACTCACCCGACAGAGGATTAGATTTCTTATGATGTCTCCATATGCCCCCGATAAATCTTTTATTTATCATACCACACTTCCCTTCTCTCACAAATAGTTTATTATTTATTTTCGATATACCTATATATCTCTTTTTTGGTGTTCCCCATTAGTCTGCCGTCACAAAAACCTCCCCAATCTTTGGAAGACCAGACATAGGTTTCTCTTTTATACCCTTCTATACTTAAATTAATAAAACGGGAAGGAGGATTGGCTCCGGCGCACTTTACCGGCCAGCCTTTTTATTATTATGAATACAGAAATCTTACTCAACGAACTGAGACAATACGATACCCCGAGCGTGACCAATGTGGTGGCAACTTACCCAGATGATCAACAACATTGTCTGGGACTCTACCATCCCTGGAACAGCAATTGGTACACCGATATCACTTGTAAGTGTATGTTTCCTGAACTGGGACCTCTGGCCGGGCATGTGGTGACGGTCACATTCGGACTTCCGGACAGCACTTCAGGGCGCAGGAGTTTTGAAGACTTATATCGAATAATCGAAAAGACACCCAAGCCCGCCATCGTCGCCATCCGGCAAAACCTGCCCGAAAAGATAAAAAACAAGAATGGACTTTGTGGCGGCAATATGATGACAGCTTTTAAATCTCTCGGAGTAATAGGTATTATCAGCGACGGCCCCTCGAGAGATCTGGACGAAATACGCCCCATGGGAATTCAGTATCTGTTGACCGGTGTCTGTGCAGGCCATGGACCTTTCGTCATTCAGGAAATCAACAGTCCAGTCACCATCTGTGGTATGGACGTATGCCCTGGTGACATTGTCCATATGGATGAAAACGGTGCCGTCAAATTCCCATCCGAGTACCTGGAGCAAGTTTCCACTCTCTGCAAAAGCCTTCATGAGTGGGAGAGCAAAAAGCAAAAACTGCTCGCCGAAAATCATTCCCCAGAGACTCTGGCTAAGATAATGGCCGACCAATACCAGTAATATAAGCTAATATGTCTTTTATAAGGAGGTTATTAATAAGGTGAATAAGCTTTTATTATCCGAAAAAACATCAAGAGAATTTGTATCCCAGCTTTTCATGAAGATTGGCGCCTGCAAGGAGCATGCCGATCAGGTTGCAGATCACCTGACCCTGGCCGAAATGCGGGGACAAGCCTCTCACGGTCTCAACCGTATTCCCTTTTACGCACAGAAACTCCAAAAGGGTGGTTACAACATAAGACCCGAGATGAAGATATTAAAAGAAACGGCCGGTACAGCCCTTCTGGATGGGGACGACGCCCTTGGCGTGGTATCCGGCACCAAGGCTATGGAATTATGTATAAAGAAAGCAAAGGAATCCGGGTGCGCGGCTGTGGCGGTAAAAAATGCCAATCACATCGGTTTTCTGGCTTATTATACCCTTATGGCAGCTCGTGAGGGTATGATCGGGTTGGCCATCTGTAATTCCGGAGCCTCCACTGCCGTTTCCGGTACCTCAAAACCTGTGCTCGGCACAGATCCCTTCAGCATCGCTTTACCTGCACATCGTCATCTTCCCCTGGTTTTGGACTGTGCCACCAGCGTCGTAGCCCAGGGCAAAGTGGCAGTTGCCGACCGTGAGGGAAAGCCCATTCCCGGCCATTGGGCCTATGATGAGGAGGGCAATCCAACCACAGACGCCGGTAAAGCGTTAGCGGGAACCATGCGTCCCTTTGGCGATTATAAAGGATCAGGAATTGCAATCATGATCAGCCTGATCTGTTGCTGCCTCACCGGTATGCCATTTGATATGGAGGAAGAAAACCAAAGAAGAATTCACGATGCCACAGCAGGATCCGCTTTGGCGGACTTATTTATAGCAATTGATATCTCACCCTACATCTCCCTGGATTCCTTTACGGAACGGGTAGATCAGTTCATAGATATCGTAAAGCAAAACGACCTGCTGCCGGACACTGCCAAGATCTATATGCCAGGGGAAAAGGAATTTGACCAGATGGACTGCTGCCGGAAGACCGGAGGTTTTGAAATCGGCACTAATCTTTATCAAAAGTTGCAGGAAATCAGCGCATTCTATGGCCTGGAATATGACTTCACCTCCTGGCTGCTGAAAACCTGAAATACATTCCCCGATAGCGTATAACAGTTATTTACAGGCAATAGAACCCTCCTCTTCTTATTCTGTTGCCTTATGCCAATCCCCCAGGAAGAACAGGCTTACTATTGAGTCTCCTCCTGGGGGCATCTGTTTCTATTGATTTAACCAATTCCTTGGCTCCACTCCATCCATCACATCTATGATGGCCTCGGCATCAAAATATGCTACTGCTTCAAATGTCTCATGAGTGTCTGCGGCCTGATGAGGCATACAGATAAAATTATCCAACTTTAACAACGGATTTTCTTCATCCACCGGTTCCACCGCAAACACATCCAACGCCGCTGCCGCAATTTCCTTATCACATAAGGCCTGGTAGAGCGCCTGTTCATTCACAATGGTTCCTCTGGCTACGTTGATAAACACCGCCGTTTTTTTCATCAACTCAAACTCTCGCTTCCCAAAAAGTTCCGCAGTATCTTTTGTTGCTGGAATATGTAACGAGATCACATCACTTTCTCTTAACAGAGTTCCGAAGTCCACGAACTCCACCCCTAGTTTCTCCGCCGATTCCCAATCCTGATAAACATCATAGGCTATGATTCTGCCTGGCTGAAAGCTCTGGAGCAGTGTTGCCACATACTTGGCAATGGCTCCGAATCCCACCAGACCATAAGTCTTCCCCCGCAGTGTATTGCCGGTATATCTGATCCAGCCTCCCTGTTTTGTGGTATTGGACAGCTCTACCAGATTCCGGAGAGACGCGAGGGCGAACAGAATGGTAGCCTCTCCCACGGCGTCACAGTTCATGCCTTTTGCATTGCAAACCTTGACTCCATGGCGCTTTGCAGCCTCCAGATCGATGCAGTCCACCCCCACCCCAAACCGGGCCAGAACTTTCAGATTGGGACAGGCGTCGAATAACTCTTCGCTCCACCGCTCACACCCCACGATGGCTCCGCAGATATCCCCTCCCACTTTCTTGATCTCTTCCGGTGTCATAACGGTTTCACCTTTATATTCAATAATATCATATCCCTTCTCTCTTAAAAGCTTGAGAGCCCTCTCACATCGTAGGGAAAACATAGGAATCGTTGCTAAAACCTTTTTGCTCATTATCTATTCTCCTTTCCTGGGATTCTGTTAAACACTCACTCTTTTTCCTTCTTTGGATTACTATCCCTTCACCGCACCGGCCGTCAAACCAGTTATGATATGACGCTGCAGGAAGAAGGATATCAATATAATCGGAAATGTAATGACAACTGACGCTGCCATGATTCCGCCCCAGTTCACGTTGGAATAAGATATGAACTGATAGATTGCTATGGGCAGTGTTGTCGTCTTGCTCGAGCAGAGGATCAATGCAAACATAAAGTTATTCCACGAAAAAATAAAGGTCAGTATTCCGGAAGTCAGAATACCAGGCGTGGATAAAGGAAGCATAATCCTTGTAAATGTTCCAAAATTAGATGCTCCGTCGATCACGGCAGATTCCTCCAACTCTCCCGGGATGGATTCAAAATAGGGAATCATAATCCAGATAATCATGGGCAGGGATACAATCAAATGACAGACGATCAACGAGGTATAGGTACCTGTCAGCCCAAGTTTCGTAAATATCAGATACCAGGGCACCAAAAAAGAAATGGCCGGCACAATACGTATCATCAATATAATTCCTGAAAACAGATGCATCCTTCCCCTGGCAATGGCATATGCCGCCGGAAGTCCCAAAAAAAGTGCCAGCATCGTTGAAACAAAACTGATTATAAAGCTGTTGGTCAACGGTTTCAAAAAATTGTAATCCACAAAAACACTGATATAGTTTTTGAACGTGGGTATAAAGTCAAACATCTTATCCACGTTGAGTATATCGGCGTTCTTCTTAAAGGATGCCAATATCATCCAAAGAAACGGGAACAACATCACCAGCAAAATAATTACCACGAAGAGATAAAACAGAATCATATTGGTGATTTTTTTACGCTTTGTACCAATCGCATTATCCAACATCAAAAATCCACCTCCGATTTGCTTTTTAGCTTGATTGTTAAGGCTGCTATGGACATGACAATGACGAAGAAAAGAATCAACGTCGCGCTGGACTGTCCAAACTGCATGAACTCAAATGCCTGCCGGAAGGATAGAATATTCATGGTTTCCGTGGCAAAACCGGGACCACCCTGGGTCATGGAATAGATGATATCAAAGGTCTTAAGTACATCAATTAACCGGAGCAGAACCGCTGTGAATATCGTGGGCCGCAGAAGCGGCAGCGTGATTTTCCGAATGGTCTGCCAGCGGCTGGCTCCGTCTATCATCGCAGACTCAAAGGGATCGGTGGGAATCGAGGTCAATCCGGCCAGTATTATCAACATTACGAAGGGTGTCCACTGCCAGATATCCACAAATACCAGGGAATACAAAGCTATGTTTGAGTTCCCCAACCAATCGGTTTTGGGTCCGCCCAAGTCTCGTATCACGGTGTTCAAGATACCGATATTAGGTTCATAGATGAGTTTCCATACCATCCCGATGGCCACCGGTGTAGCAACCATAGGAAGCAAAAATACGGTCTTCACCAGATTCTTTCCAAAGAAGGTATGATTCAAAAATAAAGCGATGGCAATTCCCAGAATCACCTCAATCACCAAAGCAATGCCGGCAAATAAGAATGTTCTCCAGACGGCATCTATAAAACGGCTTTCACCAAATAGGTTCGTGTAATTATCTCCCCCTATAAATTCCCATGGGATATTGGCGGACAAACGCCAGGAATGAAAACTTAAGATAAATGTATAGATAATTGGAAACAGTACCATACCAAGAACAAACAGGATGGTGGGTACTGTGAATACATAGTTCAACTTTCTGTCCATCCATTTTGCAACCTTCGACATAGGATATCTCCTTTCTAGTGATTATGGCTGCCGCAATCTTAACCTCCAGAGCCGCGACAGCCATAATAATTACTATTTAAGATGTCTTTTCAGAATCCAATAATGTTTGGAAATCTACATTCTTCTTATCTGCCAATTTTTGAAGATCCGTGTCTCCTTCAATTGCAGCCGTTATAATCTCGCCAATGATATCACGTGCATTACTCACATTAATCATATACGGCCTGTCCGTCCCAAAGGACTTCGCTCCTGCCTCCGCTGCCAGATCTTGTACTTCCCTTGGCCATGGACTGTAATCATCCTGCCAGGCGGAAAGTCTTGCTCCGGAACTTCCATTTTTCTGGGCTTCAATCTGCATCGTCTTGCTGGTTGCCCATTTGATGAATGTCCAGGCGGCCTCCTTGTTCTCGGATCCATAACTCATGCCAAAGGCCCAGGGAGTAATATAGTAGTTACCATAATCCCCATCCGGCCCCAAGGGAATGTCGAAGAATCCTATGTCATCCATGGATATGGCCACATCTTCCTCATTCCAGGAACCCAGATTCGTCTTGGCATCCAAACGCATCGCTGCTTTCCCCTGGGTAAACAGGTTCCAGGTATCCGTCCATGTCATATTCAAAACCCCATCCGGGCCATAATCCCTCAGTAACTTACCATAGAATTCATATGCCCTCATGGCTTCCGGGGTATTCAAGGTAGCATTCTTATTCTCATCAAAGAAATCCCCGCCAAAGGCCCTAAGAAAACAGGAAAACTGTGTAACCGCCGGATTCGACGCACCACGGCATGCAAAACCGCAGATATCGTTGTCGGGGTCATCCAGCTTACCGGCCACTTCATATAATTCATCCATGGTCTTCGGCAGTTCTGTGATCCCGGCTTCTGCAAACATCTTTTTGTTGTAATAAACAACGCCCGATTCCGTCATGGCAGGAAGGCAGACCGCATCCCCATCCTGGTTGACACAGACTTCCCTGCATGCCTCCATAAAGTCTTCATAATCCACCTCTGGATCTTTATCGATATATGGCTGCAGATTTTCCAGCCATTCATTCTGGGAAAACAATAAGGTTTCATCCAGGGGGCGGATCATCATGACATCAATGTCACTTCCCCCCGCAGCCATACTGACTGCAATTTTATTCGAGGCCTGTTCATTACTATACTGCTGAAAATCCACCCTGATTCCGTATTGCTCTTCCAATTCATCCAGATACTTCAGCGCCGTAGTCACAATTACATTATCAACACCCACCACCTTCAACGTACAGTCATACTTCTTGTTACTTTTCCCCGCGGAATCCTTACTGTCCGCCGATACAGATTTCTGACCGCTGCTTTCTGATTTAGCAGAGGATCCCGTAGAATCCTTCCCACATCCCATAAGCGAAGTTACCGCCAACACAGCTGCCAACATTCCTCCCAAAAACTTCCTTAACTTAGTCATAACCTCCTCCTTCTACTTTTCATAACTTTCTCATAAATCGATACTATTTTCCGGAAAATATGTTCTTGTGGGTAAATTATACAATAATTCCCCATATCACAGCAATTCATATGAGGAATATATATATTCCTATAATGAATGTTCTTTCCCGCTGATACCGGCACCACATGACAAAGCCCAAACCCTGATTCATACAAGGTTTGGGCTTCTTGCCGTCCTATCATTACCGTAAATAAAAAGAGCATAACAAGCGCTTTTTAAGTCATCGCTTATTATGCTCTTCTTTTTCGGATTCTTTCTTTATGCAACTGCAAATTTCTGTAATGTTCTCTTAAAATCCTGATTTTCACCATAACAGTGAACAGTCAAAGTCTTAGTTAAATCCATACTTAATATGCCGAGAATTGATTTTGCATCAATGATAATTCTATTGTAAAAAATATCAATGTCAAAGTCACACCTGGATGCTGCGTTTACAAACTCCTCTACGGCTTTCGCATTTGTTAACTTGATTTTGCTTTCTGCCATCACAATCACCCTTTCTAAAACTAAACGACTTGAAAACACCTATTTAGGTGTTTGATTTATTATGTCACTTTGCCTTTTCAATGTCAAGCAGTAGAAGTGATAGGATTTCAGAAGCAATCTTTCCATTTTTTGTATACTATAGCTAAATATGTCATTTTCTGTGGGTTATTATTTGTTCAACAGAACCGTCAAAGCCTCATCCACATATTCATTCAGCACCTGGTCAAAGGTTCCTGAATCCGCCGCCTCCGCATAGTCTGTTCTGATAGGCATCTTGCCGAGAACCTTGGTTCCCAGATCCTGGGCGATCTCGTCGATATGGCTCTCTCCGAAGATATTCATTTCCTTACCGCAGTCCGGGCATTTCAGGTAACTGTAGTTCTCCACCACACCCAATACCGGAATATTCATCATCTGCGCCATCTTATAGGCCTTTGTTACAATCATCCGGACAAGATCCTGAGGTGAGGATACAATCACAATCCCCTCGATGGGAAGGGACTGGAACACGGTAAGAGGTACATCACCAGTTCCGGGAGGCATATCTACAAACAGATAATCCAACTCTCCCCAAATCACATCACTCCAGAATTGTTTTACCATATTGGCCACAACGGGGCCACGCCAGATTACCGGATCCTCTTCCTTTTGAAGCAGCAGATTGACGGACATCACCTTGATGCCATTGGCCGATTCGCTTGGGTATAATCCCACCTCATCCACCTTAGCACTTCCATGGATACCATACATCTTAGGGATGGAGGGGCCGGTGATATCAGCATCCATGATGCCCACTTTATAACCCATCCGTGCCATCTGATTGGCAAGTGAAGCGGTTACAAATGACTTTCCCACGCCTCCCTTTCCACTTACAACTCCTATCACATGCTTGACATCTGAATACTGATTCAGATCCACATGAAAGTCTGGTTTTTCTTTACTTGGACATCCTTCACAACTTTCCTTGCTGCAAGATGTGCTGCTACATTCTTTTGCCATAATCATATTTCCTTTCTATCTGTAGCTGGTATCATAATACCAGTTATCTTCATCATTTCATAAATCTGTCAATTGCCTTATTTAATTCCTCCAGGGCTTTCTGGTCTCCACTTTCCACCGCATCGACAATACAGTGCTGGATGTGGTCCTGCAGAATCACCTTTCCCGTATTATTAATCGCGGATTTCACCGCGGAAAGCTGAATCAGCACTTCACTGCAGTCCCTTCCGTCCTCCACCATACGCTTGATGGATTCCATGTGCCCAATGGCCCGCGACAGACGGTTGAGCACAGCCTTTGTATGCTGATGTGTATGGGCATGTACGTGTTCATGTTTATGTTCGATTACCGTACCATCTTCCAACACGTGCTTATGTGGTTCGTGTGATATATATTCTCCCATTTTGTTCTCCCATAAGTTTTCCGCTGGCCTTCCCCTCTGACGGAAAGCCGAAATATCTGCTCCCAGAGGACTTGCTGCCATCGTTATCTGCCTTAAATCTCAGTAAATGTATACCTTTGTTTCATATCCGTAGTTATAATGTCAAACACGATGGAACCATCAGGAAGTATGCTTTTTTCATAAGTAAAGTCCTTATCTTTAAACTTATTACATACATAGGCCTCCGGATCCTCCAATTCTAATTCTTCTATAAATACATCTCTCATCTGATTATTGGAACAGAGATTAAATATCTCCCATACCGCTTCATACATCTCCATCTTCTTCCCTCACATAAATTAATTAGATTATATCAGTTTTCAAAGAAATGACAAGCATATCTTCCATGCTTCCACAAGCTTATCCAGAGACCAGGCCGCATTGGCCGGGCTGGTTGAGGGCAGCTTCACTGGCTGTATGCCAGTGGATGACTGCAGATACTTCTTGTAAAGCTTATCGGCGGTTCCTCCATTGGTAAAAATCTGTCGGATATCCGCAGTTTGAAGAATCCTGTTCAAATCATTGGGGACCACATCCTTGATGCTGCTGTCGCTGGATCCCACGATTGTACAGGAAGCAATCACATCCCATACCGCGATTCCATGTTTCAACAGAAACTGTTCCTTCTCCTCGGTGGTAACCGGCAGGTTCCCCCCGCAAAGCGCTGACAGCACCTTCCAAAATCGGTTCTGAGGATGACCATAGAAGAATCCGGCTTCCCGGGATTTCACAGAAGGAAAACTTCCCAGGATTAAGATTTTGGACTCCTGATTATAGACAGGTTCTATGCTATGGTCCTGATGTTCTCCATCACGGTTCCTCTTCATCAAATTCGACAATGGTATAATACCCCCTGCTGGTCTGATTAATCTCTTTTACAATTCCCTGAGTGGATTTCAACCGCTCATAGGCCGGGTAATTCTTACTCATGGCTATGGCGGGCACAATGGTATAGTAGTAAGAGGTAGGAAGGGGGCTTTCCATCACCGTAACTTCCTGCCCCACCTCCAAAAGTCCCTGTCTTTCCATCTTAAATTCCATCGTTCTCAACGCTCACACCTCTTCTTTATAACAATTGATTCATGTAGTGAAAATCTTTCAGAGCCTTGACTCCGATTTTAAAGATTTTCTTCATATTCATGGAGTTTTTCCCTCCCTGACGGGCACGGAAGGTAATGGGCAGCCATTTGACCCTACATCCCTTTTTGAGAAATATAACCGACAACAATACATTAGTCAGGTTAAAATCAATTGGAACCAGAGGAATATATCTGGCGAGGGTCTGTCCTTTCATAAGGCGGTACGGGGTATTGGCATCCGGCACACGCACTCGAAAACAGATGCCTATGACCAGACGCAGCACCCGGGTTACCATCAGTCTGGACCAACCATCCTCGCGCTTCTTCCTAAGGCCTATCACCATATCGTATTTTTTTCTCTTTGCCCAGAACATCTCAAATTCTTCCGGAAGTGTCTGACCATCCGAGTCCGTCTGGAAGATATAGTCCGCATGATGCTCCAGAGCATATTGATATCCATATAAGATTGTTGCCCCATGCCCTCCGTTTTTCTTGGAAAGCGCGGTCAAAAGGGGATATTCTTTTTCTTTATTCCTCAGTATCTCATAAGTATGGTCTGTGCTCCCATCGTCGATAATAACCATCTGGCCATTGTGAGATTCTACGACAGGATACCACTGATTTATCACATGTTCGATATTGGCTTCCTCATTGTAAGCCGGGATTATAAAATATAGCTTATCCATCATGCTCCAATCTTTTTCATTTACTTATCGCTATCTTTTAGTTTAACATCTATCCCAGAAAATGTAAATCAGTTGAAAGATTAAAACCTTATGAACGGTCGATTGAAATGTTAACTTCCACCTTTTGAAGGTAAAAACACTAGATGAAAAGATTTTAATTAAAAGTCTGTTTATTTCTAGTGTTTTTTGATATAATTGTAGTTAGAACTACACTTTTAATATCAATTTTGAGCATAGGGTAGCGAAGGTACAAATTATCCGTTTTTTTGAAACAATAATTTCCACCCTTTGTTTGTGCTTTATTAAAATTGAATATCGTGTTGGGTTTTGTTTTTTATTTTTTATTTTAGAAGTGCTGGGAGCAGGTGAATATCATTTGGGGAAATGAGGGTTGCTCCCAGCTTTTCTAATGTTTTTCGTCCGTAAAACGTCTTAAACATTTCATATGGTGATAAATCTCCAAGTTTTTTTCTTTTATATGAGTTGATATGATTCATCATTACATCCACCTTTTCCTGTGTTAAATCATCAAAGGAACTTCCTTTAGGAAGAATTCTACGAATGAATTCGTGGTTGTTTTCTGCCGCCCCTTTTTGGAAAGGGGAAGAGGGATCGCAATAGAAGACTCTGGTACGCCTATTTCCTTGTTGATCAAACTCTATCGCATTAGGATTGGAGAATTCACTGCCGTTATCAGCCAGGCAGACTTGGAATAAATTCATAAAAATATCAGGTCGTAATTCTATGTAAAGCCGTTCAAAGATACCAATAACAGATTTTGAATCATTAGCATCTCTTAGAAATGCCAGCATGAATTGAGATTCCACAAAGTGAATGGTGAGGAGTACTTTTCCACCTCTGCGCCCTTCTACAGAATCAAGCTGTACAATAGGAACATCTGCTTGATCTTTTAGATAATTCAAGTAATCCTCATAGGTTCGGCCAATGCGACATTTACGATCCACCTTAAAGGAGTCATGCCGGCTTTTTCTAGGTCGGCACTTTACTTTCCTAGGTAAATCCAGGTTTTTAGCAGCAAAAAGCCCAGCATCCACATAGTTATAAATCGTCTTTTCAGAGAACATGACTTGATCAAGGTTCGTTGTACAAATATGATGAATGGATTGTCCTTTTAAAAGTAAAGGAGAAATGACAGAATCCAGTCTTGCAACTTCTTCCTCTGAAACAGAAATGCCAGACCTAGATTCCGAGCGAACTAATTCGTATTCGTGCTGAGCATAAGAAGCAGAATAAAGCGTTTTCTCCAAGGTACAGCCACTTCTTTTTAGACAACCATTACAGACATAGGGAGCTTTGTCGACTTCTGTACAAGTTGCTTTTTCATAATACTTGCAGTGAAGATAGCATACAGAACAGCACTTGCATTTTTTATGTCTACAATTCTCCTTCTCGCAAAGGGAAGAAAGGGTGCAGTCAAAGCGTAGTCTGCAGTTATTAAAAGCTTGCCCAAAGCATCCGGATTTTTTAAAGTAAACATGATTCTTCACCTCTTTAGAGATGGTAGTACAATCTCGTTGTAGTAATCTTCCGATTGCTTTAAAAGAATTACGTTCATTAAGTAGTTTTTCAATTCTCTTTCTTTCAGATAGAGATAAGTGTTTTTTAATAGCCATGATAAACTCCTTCTTGAAACCCAACACGGTAATCAAGTAAGGATACTATACTACAAATTTGAAAGGTTAACATCCACTATTCATTTGCAAGAACAACTTCCACCCCAGACCGAAGAAGGGGTGGAAATAAAATTTTCAATTTACCAAACCTTATGAACTCTCATCTTTTCCGAACCATACATTGACTTTTGAAAAAAATTAGACTATACTATGTTCAAATAGAATATAGAAATACGCTAGGGGAGCTATATGTTAGCTGAGAGAGCGGAGTTACCGCTGACCCTTATCACTTGAACCGGTTAATACCGGCGTAAGGAAGCACGTTTGATAAGGCCCCTCCTGCGTACATATTATGAAGGAGGTTTTTTTATGTTCAATTTTATGGTTAACTCTGAGGGCGGGTTGACAACCACAGGATATGTGGTTTGTATCGTTGGTATGATCATCTTGTTTCTGGCGGGCGTGTTGCTGACCGGAAAAAGCACAAAAAAGAATAGAATGTCTGCAAAGCAGCTGGCATTCTGCGCCATGGGAATCGCCCTGGGCTATCTGGCATCCTATATCAAATTATTTTCCATGCCATTTGGGGGTACGATCACCTTATTCTCCATGTTATTTATCGTGTTGATAGCCTACTGGTACGGAGCCAAAACCGGGATTCTGGTAGGACTTGCATATGGAATTCTGCAATTTATCCAAGAGCCATATGTACTATCCTTCTTCCAGGTCTGCTGTGATTACGTGTTAGCATTTGCCGCATTAGGCGTTGCCGGATTTTTCCGAAATCAAAAGCATGGACTGGCCAAGGGATACATCGCGGCAATTCTATTGAGAGGATTCTTCCATTCTCTTGGAGGGTATCTCTACTGGATGGATTACATGCCGGATAATTTTCCACAGTCACTGGCCAGTTTGTACCCCATTATCTACAATTACAGTTACATCCTTGTGGAAGGTGCTTTAACCTTTGTCTTCATCTCGATTCCTGCGGTCTCCAAGGCCTTGAATCAGGTGAAGCAGATTGCGGTGGATCCTTCCAATGCAGTCAATAAGCAGGCTATTTAATCCCTCAAGACGCCCGATTGGATTTTGAATCCAGCCGGGCGTTATTGTTTGACTTAAAAACCAACCAGTGATATATTGAAAATAATGTTAAAATCAAAAGGCGGCAGATAATTATGAATTTCGGCGAAAGTCTGAAATAAATTATACCGATTTGGAGAAGCTTACATAAAGAAAGGATGTATTTAAGATGACTCAAGATATTACTTATATTATTGACTCTTTAGAGACCTTGGTCAACACCCCAAGTCCCTCCGGTTTTACTCACAAAGCCATAGAATTTGTGGAAAAAGAAGCTGTTTCTTTTGGCTATTCCTGTGAAAAAACTGAAAAAGGCGGGCTAATCATCACCGTTCCTGGTAAAAGCGGCGATACCATGGGACTCAGTGCCCATATTGACACCTTGGGCGCGATGGTCCGTTCCATCAACCCATCCGGAACCTTGAACCTGGTTCCCATCGGGGGCTATATGATGGAATCCATAGAAGGGACGTACTGTAAGATTCATACTCGAAATGGCAAGACCTATACCGGAACAGTTTCCACCACCATGCCATCCGTACACACCTACGATGAAGCAAAAACATTGAACCGCATACCCAAGAACATGATTGTAACCATCGACGAATGCGTCAAGACCAAGGAAGATGTATTAAAATTAGGAATTCAATCCGGGGATTTCATCAGTCTGAATCCTTATTTTGTCCACACAGAAAGCGGCTTTATCAAGTCCCGTCATATTGACGACAAGGCATCTGTGGCAGTTTTGATGGCGGTGCTTCGCAAGCTTTCCACCAATCATATCACTCCGAAGAATACGCTGAAATTCGTCATCAGCAACTACGAGGAAATCGGTCATGGTTCTTCCTATCTTCCCGCAGATATTAAGGAGTTCCTTGCGGTGGATATGGGTGCCATCGGCGATGATTTAAACGGCGACGAATACACCGTCTCCATCTGTGCCCTGGATTCCAGCGGTCCCTATGATTATGAGATGACGAACCGATTAATCAAAATCGCCCAGGATAAGAAATTAGACTATGCAATCGATATTTTCCCCCATTACGGTTCCGACGTCTCCGCTGCCTTAAGCGGCGGAAACAATATCAAAGGAGCTTTGATCGGTCAAGGCGTCCATGCCTCTCATGGAATCGAGAGAACCCACGAAAAGGGATTACAGGCAACCTTTTCCTTAATAATGGGCTATATTGAATAATGATAAAGACGCTGTGCAGATCTAAAACCTGCAACAGCGTCTTTTTTCAAATGAAGGATTATAGAACCCCTGACAGCTCTTAAAATCCCCGGTCATATTCATGGAAGTTAATGGATTTCAGATTGAGGGACTGGATGAAAGTCCCTCAATCTTAATGGTGGAATAACCGAATTCCAGTAAATGCCATCACCATATCGTACTTATTACAACAGTCTATAACAGCATCGTCACGAACGGACCCCCCAGGCTGTGCAATGTACGAAACTCCACTTTTGTGAGCTCTTTCGATGTTATCGGAGAATGGGAAAAATGCATCTGAGCCAAGGGTAACACCGGACATCTGGCCCAGCCATGCACGTTTTTCCTCACTCGTAAAGACTTCAGGTTTTACCTTGAAGATTTTCTCCCAGGCACCGTCAGCCAACACGTCCATGTACTCCTCTCCGATATAAACATCGATGGCATTATCACGATCTGCACGACGGATTCCATCCACAAATTCCAGGTTCAGCACCTTCGGACACTGACGCAGGAACCAGTTATCAGCCTTTTGGCCTGCCAGTCTCGTGCAATGAACACGTGACTGCTGACCAGCACCTACACCGATCGCCTGTCCGTCCTTTACGAAGCAAACTGAATTTGACTGGGTATATTTTAAGGTAATCAGGGCAATTTTCATATCTCTTTCCGCTGATGCAGGAAGAGATTTCTTCTCTGTCACTCTATTGGAAAGCAGTTCGTCATCTATCGGAAGCTCCTGACGTCCCTGCTCAAAAGTCACACCATAAACCTCTTTATGCTCCATGGGAGCCGGTTTATAATTCTCATCAATCTGAATCACACAATAGTTGCCCTTTTTCTTCTGGTTTAAGATCTCCAGAGCTTCTTCGGTGTAGCCAGGTGCTATCACACCATCTGAAACTTCACGCTTGATTAAAGAAGCAGTGTCAGCGTCACACACATCGGACAGGGCAATAAAATCTCCAAAGGAAGACATTCTATCCGCACCACGTGCTCTGGCATAAGCACAGGCCAGCGGTGAAAGATCCCCCATATCATCCACCCAATATATCTTACGCAGTGTCTCATCCAGCGGCAGACCAACAGCGGCCCCTGCCGGAGATACGTGTTTAAAAGAAGTTGCCGCAGGAAGCCCTGTAGCCTGTTTTAGTTCTTTCACCAGCTGCCATCCGTTAAATGCATCCAGGAAGTTAATATAGCCTGGCTTGCCAGAGATTACGGTGATTGGCAGATCACTGCCGTCAGCAACGTAGATTTTAGATGGTTTCTGGTTCGGGTTACATCCATATTTTAATTCTAATTCTTTCATAATCATTCTCCCTTTACTTCAGAACTTTCGACTGCTGAACTTATTTCTGATGTTTATTTACAAGCCTTGTCTCATAGCTTCCTGTTTCTATATCAATATAACGTACAAATAGTGAAACTTTATTGTCTTCATTCAGGTTTTTCCATAAGAGACTGGTAAAGTCGTCGATATCATCCAGAATACTCACCAGCTTTGGCTCTCCTTCAAAGCTCGGCAGTGGATTACCATCCTGCATGTAGGTGTGAATAAAATGTCCTTCACCTGCCACGCAGTTGTTATAAGCAAAGGTGTAACGGTTGCACTGAGCAGGGTTACCATTATTACTTTTCAGAATTGACATCCCATAGTTGTAACTGCCATTCTCCAAATGCATGATTCCGGATATACGTGGTGTGTAATTGGGAGCATCTGGCTCAAATTCACGGGATCTCAAAGATTGTTCAAAGGTCATCTGCTTATCCATACCTTCATATATGGTATCGGTCTGATCCCCATTGGTTACGATTGTCTTATTTCCCAGCACGCGTACCGGCGCATAGATGATTAAACTTGGATCTTCCATCTTAGACGGATCAAATGCCTGGGTACGAATCCCTTCCCCGTCCTCCACAAAGATACGATTTCGGCTATTCTCACTTCTACCCATGATGAAATATGCTGTCACTGCTGATTTTCCATCAGCGGATCGCCCTATTACAATTCCCCTTCCGGGATAAGAGTTCTTTGCTAATTCATTTTCCAGTGATAAAAGTTCCATAAAACAATCTCCTTTTCGTTGTTATGTACTCAGAGAGGTTTGTGTTAATTTATAAACAAAAAAAAGACCACACACCAATCTAAGCATTATGCCCAGACGGTCGGCCTTCTTATCGTTATACTTCCTGTGGTCAATTCCACTTCCGTCAGTCGTATAACTATCTAAAACATAGCATGATTCATTTTAAAAGTCAAGACTAATTTAACCTTTCACAATCTCCTGGAAGGTCAATCGCTTGGAATAATGGCTGTCTTTATGATAGAATAATGAAATAAGATATCTGCAAGAAAGGATGTAATCATAATGTTAATGGTAAGCAAAGAGCGCCTTGAGGAGAAAATAGCAGCATTCAGCCACTTTGGCGATAATGGAAGAGGGGGAATTACCAGACTCTCTTTATCCCAGCCTGCACTGGAGGCGAGAAGGGAACTGATAGAGCGATGCAGAAAGATGGGCATGGACGTAAAAACCGATGATCTGGGTAATATATACGCCCTGCGAAAAGGAACAGAAGAATTGCCGGCACTTATCATGGGTTCCCATCTGGACTCAGTGGTAGATGGTGGAAATTATGATGGTGTGCTGGGTGTTCTCACCGGCCTCGAAGTCATCGAAACACTTCATTCCTCACAGACTTCTACAAGACACCCCGCAGGAGTGATGGTTTGGACCAATGAAGAAGGCGCAAGGTTTGATCCCGCCATGATGTGCTCGGGGATTGTCACCGGTAAATTCGACAAAGAATCCATGATGAACTCCGCTGATAAAAATGGGATCCGCTTTGGAGATGCTCTGGCAGCCAGTGGTTTTGTGGGAAGCGAGTCCAATCGGTTAAATCCCAAAGATTATGCCGGTTATTTGGAACTTCATATCGAACAGGGACCTGTTCTGGAAATTGAAGGGAAGGAAATCGGTGTGGTGGAAGGTGTGGTGGGAATGGTCAATTATGAATTTACGGTTCTTGGCGTCTCTGATCATGCCGGAACAACACCACAAAAGACCCGAAAAGACGCTCTATACGGCGCATCTAAGTTAATCTTAAGACTATGGGAAGAATTGGAGCAGATTGATGAAGCGTTGGTATTTACCATGGGAAGGATGAACGTGCTGCCTAATGTCCATACCGTGATACCCAATGAGGTAAAGTTTACGCTGGATGCAAGGCATAAAGATCCAGAGATTATTCAAAAGGTCGTTGATGTGATAGAAGAACTGCCTGACCATGTGGCCAGTTGTGAGATACGTTATGATAAGCTTTGGGGCAGGGACACCGTACTTTTTGATGAACAATTTGTGAAGGCGATCCAAGGTGCCGCAAACGAACTTAACTATTCTTCCCGTAAAATATATAGCGGAGCCGGACACGATGCTCAGTACGTGGCAGGATATCTGCCCAGTGGAATGATTTTCGTGCCCAGCGCCCAGGGACACAGCCATTGCTCAGAAGAATTCACACCTATTGAACTCGTGGAAAAGGGAACGAATGTGATGCTTAAGACCTTGTTGGAATTAGATAGGCAGTAGCCTATCTAATTCCAAGAAACCTGCCCAGCATCTCGAACTCATCAATCCAGATGCAACTATTTAAGGTCTGATCCATGATTCTCTGCCTGCATTCCCCGTAATCCATCCAGATGACCGCTTCCACCTCCGATTCCTGAAGATGGAGATTTTGGATATCGACAGGCCGATCATAGACATAGACCTGGCTGATTTCGTGGTTATTGTATGGCTGTCCCGGAAGGCCATCTTTTTTTATCACACTGTGTAACCCCACCTCTTTCAATTCCTCAGGCAGTACCTCCAAACCAAGCTCTTCTCCAATCTCCCGAATTGCCGATTCCAGGTAATGATCCCCGGCAGATACATGGCCTGCCGAAGAGATATCATAACATCCGGCATAGTCTTTACCGTTGCTTCGCTTCTGCAGCATCACATCACATCCGCTTTTATCATTGCTTCTCACAATCCAGATATGGGAGGTGGGATGGGGACTACCATCACGATGGGCAACCCCTCTTTCCCGAACAACTCCGGTGGGCCTTCCCTTTGAATCCAGAACATCCAATAACTCCAGCGGTTTGCCGTTCAACACAGCCCTGATCAGTTTATTCGCTCCATCATAGACCAGTTTCAGGGAAAAGAAAGGTATATCCTCCTGTATAAGCCGGAAGAAGATCTTGTCCCCTTCCCATATATTAAGGTTTAACACCTCTTTCTTTTCCACCCACTCCAGCTGGCCTTCGTCACAGGGAATCTGCTCACCAGTAAATCCATCAGCAGTGTACAATGACATATATTCCGTGACCCCGTCGCCCGATACAAAGGTTACGATTCCTCTGTACTGATAGGAGGTTAAAGTCAGGCCAGTCTCCTCTTTCACTTCCCTTACCAGACATTCTTCCGGACTTTCATCCGCTTCAAAATGACCGCCGACGCCAATCCATTTGTCCTTGTTCACATCATTTTTCTTCACCGTCCGATGAAGCATCAGATATTTCCCATCTTTCTCTATATAACACAGCGTTGATAATCCGACCATGAATTCCTCCTCCTTTGCAGCGGTGAGCTTTATCCCACTTTCCGAACCTGCTCTTCTTTATTTGTCTTTCGTACGATGTAGTGAGGACGTCTTTTTGTCTCCAAATACATCTTGGATAAATATTGCCCCATAATTCCCATGCAAAACAGCTGTATTCCGCCGATAAACATGACAATACATGCCATCGACGGCCAGCCTGCAACGGGATCTCCAAATATAACTTTACGTATGCAAATTAATAGAATTAAGATAAGGGCAACGCCAGTGAATAATATCCCGCTCCAGGATGCAATCGACAAAGGAACCTGAGAGAAGTTAACGATTCCGGCTATACTATATTTAAACAACTTCCAAAAACTCCACTTAGTATCCCCGGCCACCCGTTCTATATTCTGGAATGGAAGCCATTTTGTACGAAACCCGATCCAGCCAAAAATTCCTTTTGAAAACCGATTGTACTCTCCCATCTCCACAATAGCATCAATCATCTCACGTTTCATCAGGCGATAATCCCTCGCCCCATCCACAATGTCGGAGTCTGATATCTTATTGATTATCTTATAAAATATCCGTGCAAATATTGATCTGATTTTGGGTTCGCCTTCTCTATTGATTCTTCTGGTGGCCACACTGTCGTATTCATCACTCTCCAAATATGCTGCCATCTCTGGGAGCAGGGAGGGTGGATCCTGCAAATCCGCATCCATCACGGCTACATAGTCCCCGCCTGCATTCACAAATCCCGCATACATAGCGGCTTCTTTTCCAAAATTCCTCGAAAACGAAAGATACATGACTCGATCGTCCTTAGATGCCAACTCCTCCAGAATCTCACATGTTTTATCCTTGGATCCGTCATCGATAAATACAAACTCAATTTCATATTCTTTCATCAAGTTGCTCACTCTATCCACTTCCTGATAGAACAAGGGCAGAGCCTCTTCTTCATTGTAGCAAGGTACTACCAGTGATATTTTTTTCATATTAATCTCAATTCCTTTCAAATCCTTTCTCAAAACACTGTGGATTTTTATTTATTATAATATATATCGTGCATTTCGACAATTATTGACTTAGATACAAGTTCAGGGTGAGATTCAACGAATCCCACCCCGATACTTTACACTAAAAACCGACTATAAACAAGTTTGCTTTTAGATTTTGCTTTTCAATTGTAGGCACCGAACCAAACGAATCTTAAACCAATGGATATTTGTCGGCCAGGCTCTTAACCAAGGCTTTTGCCTTCTCTTGTCCGGCTTCTCCTTCATTCAGCATGATTGCAACTGCCTCTGCAATCACATCCATATCCTCAACCTTCATGCCGCGTGCTGTTACAGCAGGGCTTCCCAGGCGAACTCCACTTGTAACGAATGGAGACTGTGGATCATTTGGTATGGTGTTCTTGTTGGCAGTGATGTTAACGCTGTCCAGAAGGTGCTCCACTTCCTTACCTGTCTTACCGATGGAGGCCAGGTCCACCAACATCAGGTGATTATCTGTACCGCCGGATACGATTTTAATTCCACGTTTCATCAGACCGTCGCAAAGAGCCTTTGCATTCTCCACCACGTTCTTGCCATATTCCTGGAACTCATCACTCAGCACCTCTTTGAAGCAAACCGCCTTGGCAGCAATCACGTGCATCAATGGACCTCCCTGGATTCCCGGGAATACCGCTTTATTTAATTTATGCTCTTTCGCAAACTCTGCACTGGATAAGATTAATCCGCCACGAGGTCCGCGCAGTGTCTTATGAGTGGTGGTTGTGGTTACGTGAGCATAGGGAATCGGGCTTTCATGCTGTCCGGTTGCTACCAGACCTGCGATATGAGCCATATCCACCATCAGATATGCTCCAACCGCATCCGCGATCTCACGGAAACGCTTAAAGTCAATGGCTCTTGCATAAGCACTGGCACCTGCCACGATTAATTTCGGCTTATGTTCTTTCGCCAATCGTTCAACTTCATCGTAATCCAAAAATCCATCATCATTGACACCGTAAGGAACAATATCAAAATAGGCACCTGAAAGGTTGGCCGGACTACCATGAGTCAGATGACCACCATGGGCCAGATTCATACCCATAACGGTATCACCCGGCTGCAGCAGGGCAAAAAACACAGCCATATTGGCCTGAGCACCAGAATGTGGCTGCACGTTTGCGTAGGTACATCCGAAGATTTTTTCCGCACGCTCAATAGCCAGTACTTCTACTTCATCCACCCACTTACATCCGCCGTAGAAACGCTTACCCGGATATCCTTCTGCATATTTATTGGTAAGGACACTTCCCATAGCTGCCATCACAGCTTTGGAGACCCAGTTTTCTGATGCAATCAATTCTATATGGCTGTTCTGACGCTCCTGCTCTTTCACGATTAGATCTGCGATTTCAGGATCAACCGCTCTCACTTCCTCTATTGAATACATGTTTGTTCCTCCTGAACATACTTTTGTTTTTGTGTGGCGTACACACTCTGAGTAACATAATACGTAAAAACTTCACTGTTGTCAAGCACCAGAACTCAAATTCAAACCAAAATATTATTGATGCTACCAAACTTTTTATATGCATTTCACCGGAATATAAAAAGGCAGGATCTCCACGCTTCAACGTGTGGTTATCCCGCCTTTTTCTGTTTTTTATAATTCGATTAAATGTTTCGGTGAATGTGTGAGGTTATCACAGCCATCTTCTGTAACGATGACCATATCTTCTATTCTCACGCCTCCGAACCCAGGCACATAGATACCCGGTTCTATGGTTTCAATCATATTAGCCCGCAAAATGGTCTGATCCGCAGGTGAAAGACGGGGTTCCTCATGTATAAACAATCCAACGCTGTGTCCGAGGCCATGGCCAAAACAGTGGCCGTAACCTGACTCTGTGATGATATCCCTGGAAACCTTATCCACTTCGCAGCCTTTTAAGCCGGCACGGATAGTCTCAAGCGCCGCCTCCTGGGCGCGAAGAACCACATCATAGATTTCTTTCTGCTTATCATCGGCCTTACCCAGCACAACGGTTCTTGTCATGTCTGAGCAATAGCCTTTGTAAAGGCAGCCAAAATCCATGGTTATGAAGTCCCCATACTCCAGTTTTTTCTCATCTGGCATCGCATGAGGCATGGAGGAATGCACTCCCGAGGCAATGATCGCATCGAAGGAAAATCCTTCCGCGCCATTGCGCTTCATCTCATATTCCAGCTGGGCAGCCACCTCAAGCTCGGTGATACCCGGCTTCAAGAAACCTAAAATGGCGGCAAATGCAGCATCTCCGATGCTCTCTGCCTTTCTGAGATACTCCAGCTCTTCCGGTGTTTTAATCTGTCTCAAATCATTGACTGACTGTTCCATGGGAATCCACTGTTTTACAGGAAGTTCCTTGGAAAACTTAGCATATTCGGAACAAAGCATGGAACAGTCCTCATATCCAAGAACCTCAGTTCCATCCTGCTGAATACAACTCTTCAAGATGTCCGTACGTTTATTGTCACGATTTTCCTCCGTCACTACAAAATCACTTTCCTTCATGGCAGCCTCTGTATAGCGGGAATCTGTGATTAATACCTGCTGCTTTGCAGAGATATACAGAATTCCTTCTCCTCGGAAACCGCTGATATAACGCATGTTAAAAGGATCGGTAATCAACAGGGCATCGATACCTCTTTCACTAAATAGATTGTCCATCTTTACTTTCATGTAGTCTTACTCCTTTGGTTATTATAGTTAATTCAAATATTTTCTACCTTCAATTTTATCATAACAGAGTAGGTTTTACAAATCCCCCGGTCATACTGCCATTTTCCATCTATATCCAATTATATGTGACTAACTCACAGAACTTTTTCTCTATTTGTATTATTCTATCTATAGAAACAAATACTAATACAAAAGAAAGAGTAATAATTCATTTTAAACTCTTCATAATGAATGGAGGTATATATGTCAGTTATTCATGTAACCAAGGAAAATTTTGAAAAAGCAATCAATATTACGGATAAAATCATTGTAATTGATTTTTTCGCAACCTGGTGTGGGCCT
>DVNN01000198.1 GCA_018714325.1 Candidatus Pelethocola excrementipullorum | reverse complement strand
AAATAAAGCTAAGATTATTTTTATATGCAGCTTACATGCATTGTTAGCTATAGTTCTGACATTTGTATTTGACATGCATTCAATGCTAAAAATGGCTATAATATTCCTAGTTACATGTATTACCTATAAATTATTATTTTCTACAAAAATAGTGAAAACCGGAATATGTATCATCCTTTATTTTATATGCTTATCTTTATCTGAAAACATTACGTTACTTATATTACAAAGATGGAATATAAATCTATGGGTCAATGTAAATGGGATATTAATGGCGAATTACAGAATATATCTATATGCACATATTATCTTTTTTCTGTTGATTTATTTCTTCAGAAACAAAATATTAATACGGTTTTCAAAATTACCTGATGAAATGAATACATGGCCCATTCTGCCGAGTGCTATATTTATATTGATTTTTTGTGAAATCCTGTATAATTATTTTATGGATATGGAGGAATACATTTATATTATCGGCAGTATCATCATGTTTGCAGGCATTCTTTTTATTACCATAATCTTATATTTTTATATGTCAAAATTTCTTCTATCTAAAGCCAAAGAAGAACAGGATCATATTAAAATGGAGATACTAAAACAGCAGTTTAAGTATTATAAGGAACGGGCCAGGGAAGAAGAACGT
Organism: Candidatus Pelethocola excrementipullorum; assembly: GCA_018714325.1. Classification (GTDB taxonomy): domain Bacteria; phylum Bacillota; class Clostridia; order Lachnospirales; family Lachnospiraceae; genus Novisyntrophococcus; species Novisyntrophococcus excrementipullorum. The sequence goes on along the minus strand of DVNN01000198.1, from coordinate 8,382 downwards.
ATAAGAAGCATCTATCATGATATGAAGAACCATCTGCTCATCTTGCAGGCGGAACAAACTCGTACTAAAGGCACAAAAGATATGATACAGTCATTGCAAGAGCAACTGGCAGAATACGATAATTACATTCACACCGGCAATTCTGTCCTTGATATTATCATCCGAGATAAATCCCGGGATGCCCAGGATAATAATATTGATTTCTCCGCCGTTATTTCCTTTCAGGACAGTAATTTTATAGACCCCTTGGATATTAGCACCATCTATGGCAATGCACTGGATAACGCCATTGAGGCCTGTGCAGAGTTGCCTCCGGAAGAAAGGCTGATAACAGTCAAAACCAATCGTATCCACGATATGTTATCAATCATCATTGAAAATACTATGGGTCAGGAATGGCCCTATGATTTAAAAACCAACAAATCCGATACCTTTCTCCATGGATTTGGCCTTTCGAATATCAAAAAGGCCGTTGTTAAGTATCAGGGAGAATGCGTTACAAAACAAAAAAATGGCCTATTTACTTTAACAATTATCATCCCTATTTCGGCTTAAAAAGAGAGTCTGACAAGTCAGACTCTCCCGCTGATGCGCCATGCGCATCCTTACTCTTCTATTTAATTGGTTCTTTTGTAGGCAATCCGGCCTTTCTTGGGTATTGTTTCGGAGTATTCTTTTTCTTATCTATTATGACAAATGAACGCTCCATCTCGGTATCACTTAATTGGAAATAAAGGATCTCCTTCAATTTTCCGCCCATAACATGAACTGCTTTCTCGGCCTCTTTCACTTCCTCCTCAATCTTTCCCGATTTATATGGAATAAAACAACCTCCTACTTTTACATAAGACAGACAATATTCCGAAAGTGAGGATAAGTTTGCCACTGCCCTGGAGACACAAAGATCAAATTTTTCACGGTATTGTGGTTGTTTCGCATAATCTTCTGCACGTCCATGTATGGCCTTGATCCCCTCCAGATTTAACCTGTTTATCACCTCATTTAAGAACTTAATTCTCTTATTCAGAGAATCCAACAAGGTCACTTCCAGATGTGGAAAAGCAATCTTCAATGGAATTCCCGGGAATCCTGCACCCGTCCCAATATCAATGATGCTGTCTACTTTCTGAATATCCACCGCTTTTACGATGGCCAGGCTGTCCAGAAAATGCTTTGTAATTACCTCATCAAACTCTGTGATGGCAGTCAGATTCATAAAGGAATTCCACTCCACCAATATCTCATAGTACTCCATAAATTGATTGATCTGGCTGTCATCTAAGGTTAAATTCAGTTGATCTAATCCTCTTTTTAAGGCTCCTAAATCATATTTATCCATATTAATTCTTATCCTGTTCCTTTGTTTTAAACGTCATATTATTTTCTAAACTGTTCCAGATAAACCAAAAGCACCGAGATATCAGCCGGGGATACTCCTGAAATTCGGGAGGCCTGCCCAATGTTCATAGGGCGGATCTCATTCAACTTCTGCTTTGCTTCAATGCGCAGGCTTCCAATGCTGTCATAGTCGATATTTTCAGGTATCTTTTTGACTTCCATCTTCTTGAACTGCTCAACCTGCTTCATCTGACGCCTGATATATCCATCATATTTTATGTTAATATTCACCTGTTCTTGTACATCTTCCGGAAGTGCCGGACGTTCTCCATCTATTTCCTTTAGAACGTGGTAGTTGAGCTCTGGTCTGCGTATCAGCTCTGCCAATGAACTTCCACTATTCAATGGTGTAGAGTCCATCCTTGCCAGCAGATCCTGAACAGTCTTTGTAGCACCCACGAAGGTATTCTCTACCCGATTGATTTCCTCTTTAATCTGCCGTTCCTTTTCCAATAGATTTTGGTATTGCTCTTCACTGATCAATCCCATCTGATATCCATATTTCCGCAGCCTCAGATCAGCATTATCCTGACGCAGCAACAGGCGGTATTCGGCCCGGCTGGTCATCATCCTGTAAGGTTCATGAGTCTCCTTTGTTACCAGATCATCAATCAAAACACCTATATAGGACTCTGAACGATCCAGAGTCAGAAAGTCTTTTCCCATGATCTCCCTGGAGGCATTGATGCCTGCCACCAGACCTTGAGCGGCGGCTTCCTCATAACCTGAACTACCGTTAAACTGACCGCCTGAAAACAGGCCTTTAATCTTTTTAAACTCTAGTGTAGCCTGCAGCTGCATGGGGTTGATGCAATCATATTCAATCGCATAAGCGTTCCGTACAATTTTTACATTTTCCATACCTACTACAGAATGGTACATGGCATGCTGGACATCTTCGGGAAGGGAACTGGACATACCACCTACATACATTTCATTCGTGTTTAAACCTTCCGGTTCCAAAAATACCTGATGTCGGTTCTTATCCTTGAATTTTACCACCTTGTCCTCAACAGATGGACAGTACCTTGGTCCGGTACCTTCTATCATCCCCGAGTACAAAGGGGAGCGATCCAGATTCTCTCGGATAATCTCATGTGTATGTTCATTTGTATAGGTCAGCCAACAGGAAGCCTGGTCAATCTGGACATCCTCGGGATTGGTGGAAAATGAGAAGGGTACCACCCTTTCATCCCCAAACTGCTCTTCCATCTTACTAAAATCGATGCTTCTTTTATCCACACGTGCCGGTGTTCCGGTCTTGAACCGGTACATCTCCACACCGTTGGCAACCAATGAGTCCGTCAGGTAATTTGCAGCCTTCAGTCCATTGGGTCCTGTATATTCACTGACATCTCCATATACGCATCTGGCGTTTAAAAACACTCCGGTACACAATACCGCAGCCTTGCAGTAATAAGTGGCTCCTGAGGTGGTTTTAACGCCTTTCAGGACACCTTCTTCTACTATCAGTTCCTTTACCTCTGCCTGCTTTATGGTAAGGTTATCTGTATTTTCCAGAACCATACGCATGGAGCGGCTGTATTCACTTTTATCCGCCTGCGCTCTGAGCGAATGAACCGCAGGTCCCTTGGACTTATTTAGCATCTTAGACTGGATAAATGTCTTATCTATATTCTTTCCCATCTCTCCGCCCAGGGCATCAATTTCCCTTACCAGATGGCCTTTTGAACTTCCACCAATATTGGGGTTACAGGCCATCAGCGCTATGGAATCCACACTTATTGTGAATACAATGGTCTCAAGCCCCAGTCTTGCACAGGCCAGAGCCGCTTCACAGCCCGCATGTCCTGCACCTATTACTACAACATCATATTCTTCTGTGATCTGTGGCATCTTCTATAACCTCCACTTCATCTACTCTTATCAACGGTATCCCAGTTAAAATAAAGAGTTATCCACATTTATATCTCAAATTGCTAGTTTCTTGTTTATAAGTCTTATCTCGTCCTTTTATTTTCCGGTACAGAACTTGCTGAATATCTCATTTACCAGATCTTCTCCAACCGATTCCCCAATAATTTCACCCAATGATTCGTATGCACTCATCAAATCAATGGAGAAAAAGTCTTCCGGCATGTCCATCTCTATGCTCTGCAACACCTGCTCCAGGCTCTTTTTTGCATCTTCCAGGCCTTTTTTATGGCGGGCATTGGTAATATACACCTCGTCGTTAAAAGATAGCTCTCCTGCAAAAAACAGGGTTTTAATCCTATCTTCCAGTTCTTCAATGCCATGACTTTCTTTCGCCGAAATGGACAATATTGGAGCATCCACCATCTCCTTTATCTGTTCCAGAGTCACCACACTTTCCAGATCACTTTTATTTAGTAAAACCATGGCTTTTCGGCCGGATATCAACTGGATAATCTCCTTGTCATTGTCATCCATTGGAACTGAGGAATCCACCACATACAAAATTAAATCCGCATCTTTTGCATGTTCTCTGGCACGGTCCACACCTATTTGTTCCACCTTATCTGATGCTTCTCTGATTCCTGCTGTATCCAACATTCTAAGAGAAATCCCCTGCAAATTAATCGTCTCTTCCAGCACATCCCTGGTGGTACCGGCGATGTCGGTTACGATGGCCTTTTCTTCACCCACCAAAAGGTTCAGCAGTGAAGATTTACCCACATTGGGTTTACCCACAATTACGGTTTTGATGCCTTCCTGCATCATCTTTCCCTCGTCGACTGTGGCAAGAAGTCTATTGATTTTTGTAATCTGTTCATCCATTACCACTTCCAGCTTCTCACCATATCCATCTATATTGATATGCTCAGGGTCATCCAGCGCCGATTCTATATATGCAATTTCATAGATCACAGCGGCCCGGATTTCCTTTATCTTTTCCAATATGGAACCCTTTAGCTGGCCCAGTGAACTTTTCAGCGCATATTCATTTTTGGCCGAAATAACGTCCATCACAGCCTCTGCCTGAGAGAGATCGATTCGCCCGCTGAGAAATGCTCTTTTCGTGAATTCTCCGGGTTCGGCCGGGCGGGCGCCATGCTTAATCGCCGTTTCCAGAACCTTTTGTACCGATAAGATTCCTCCATGACAGTTAATCTCCACAGTATCCTCTCCCGTATAGCTGTGGGGGCCCCGCATCAACATGACAAGTACTTCATCTATGTTGATCCCCTCATCTTGAATCCACCCATAGTGGATGGTGTGGGAGGGCTGTTGGGATAGTCTTTTATTTTCTTTTGGTGATCTATAGATCTTATCTGCTATAGTTACCGCTTCATCGCCGCTTAAACGTACGATGCCTATGCCGGATGGGGCCATGGCCGTTGATATGGCAGCAACTGTATCTTCACTCAATTTCATTGCTTTCAATCCTTCCTAAAAGGCTCTAAAAATGCTCATACTGCGACTATTGTACCACAGTTCATTCTCAAATAAAATATTTTTTAAATGGAATAAAAGTTCAATCCTGGAAACATTGATTATAGGATTCGGTTTTCATTATAGAAAAATGGAAACGGAGCCCGCCAGACAATTTATTGTCTGACAGGCTCCAGTCCCCGTCCAATTCTCTTTTTATCGCTTTGTGGTAATGACTACATGACGATATGGTTCTTTACCTTCACTGTAGGTCTCTACCCATTTATTTCCCTGCAGAGCAGAATGAATAATTCTTCTTTCATAAGGATTCATCGGCTCCAAAGATACTGCCTTTCTGGTTTTTCGAACTTTATAGGCAATATTTTTAGCCAGGTTTTCCAATGTCTCTTTTCTACGCTTCCGATAATTCTCGGTATCTAGCTTTACCCTAACGTATTCTTTCTGATCTTTATTCACGACCAGACTCGTAAGGTACTGAAGGGAATCCAGAGTCTGTCCTCTTTTTCCAATCAGAATACCCATATCTTCGCCTGCGAACTCAATATCCAGACTGCCATTCTCCTCGTGGTAATCCATGGTGATATCAACTTCCAGCTTCATCGATTTAAAGACACTATCCAGGAATTTTTGTCCAGAAGCTTTCATCGTCACAATTTCTTCTTCTGTTTTCGCAACTTTAACCTGTTCCGATTTTTCCTCAGTAGTTGGAACTTCTTCCTTCTTTACAGCAGCCGCCTTTGAAGGTTCTGCTTTTGGGGTGTTTTGTTGTGCTTTTTGAGGCATTTTCTGAGGTGCTTCTTTTTTCTGGATTGGTTTTTCAACCGGCTTCTTCTCCACAGGTTCTGACACAGATTCTTCCATTCTGCGAACCTTTATGACCGCTGGTTTGGCTCCAAATCCCAGAAAACCTGAACTGCCCTCGCTAACCACTTGAATATCCAGCCTGTCGCTGGAAACTTCCAACTCAATACACGCTTTTGTGATTGCTTCATTTACGGTTTTTGCAGATACTTCTACGAAATCCATATGCCCATCCCCCTAATTTATTTTTTCTTCTTTTTATCATCAAACTGACGAACCATATTTGCCTTGGAAGCCAGACTGCCGGATTTCAGATTCGTGGTATTCTTGTAATACTCTGTGGAATCCTTCACATCCTTTTGTTTTTCTTCCTGGGTTTTAACATTCTTAGGTTCTTCGATATTACGGACATTCATCCTGGCCTGTTGTGTGATTTTCTGAGGTGGAAGGCCTGCCTTTTCCCTCTTTTTATTCACCTTTTCCTGATTCTTAGCAATCAGCTGTTCCACATCCACTTTGGACATCTGACGGTTGATAATCACCTGCTGAATACAGCGAATCACGGCACCGGCAATCCAGTAGATACCAATACCAATGGAGAATGATAAACAGAAGAATGCTGACATAATCGGCATAATCGTATTCATCATCTTCATGGACTGTTCCATTCCGCCCGGCTGCTTCTTATCATTACTTGGCATAGATGCCTGCGGCATCAGTTTATAACTGATCCACTGGGTAAACCAAGCCAGAATCGGAACCATTAACGCTCCGATAAGCAACAACCAGCTCTGTGAAGCCCAGGCACTCTTAATCACATCCATAGGTGCTTCAGTGATGTTGATTCCAAGGAACATATTGATGCGTTCTGTGTGCTGCGCTGTATCTTGAAGTACATCGGCAATACCAGAAAATGCATTCATCCCAGCCAACTTGTCCCACTGAGAAGGTTTCAATATATAAAGAATATCTGTAATATTATTCGCTGTTAACGCTTTATCAAAATTAACACTAGTATAAAGTCTTACCGCATTGTCCTGAACAAATTTGGACAACAGTTCAGTGTGGCCACTAATACCTCGAATAGCAGTTACCGCCCCGCCGAACATATCATTTACACTTCTGATATATCCCGGTATATGGTATATAACTTGATACAAAGAAAACATAATCGGCATCTGAATCAGCAATGGCAGACAACTCCCTGTAGGGGATACTCCATACTTCTGATAGACAGACATGGTCTCTTCCTGCATCTTCATCTGGGAATTCTGATCTTTCTTTCCCTGATACTTCTTCTGAATCTTCTGAAGTTCCGGCTGCATGACCGCGGTCATCTTAGAAAACTTCTGTTGCTTAATCTGAATCGGTGTCATAATAATATAAATTATTATGGTGAAAAATATGATTGCGAGTCCGATATTCGGAATACCCACCGTATCAAGAACGATGTAGATTCCATTCATCACCACACCTAATATTTCACAAACCCATTTGATAATAAACCAGGTTGATTTACTAAGTAAAATATCCAAAACAATTTCCTCCTTAGACAATTTGGGGATAATAAATTGTCCTATGACTATAATCATAATCTCGTCTACGGCACTGGGTCATACCCACCATGTGAAAATGGGTTACATCTCAATATTCTCCAGGCTGCCAATAAACTACCCTTAAAGGCACCGTACTTCTGAATTGCTTCCAATCCATATTGAGAACACGTTGGTATATAAGGACACTTTGTTCTCTTAAGCGGTGACAGATACTTCTGATAAAATCGAATTAACTTAATTAATATCGTCTTCATCCTGATTCTTACCTACTATGTGATGTAATGTTCCAAGATGGTAAATTGCACGCTCGATATCATGGTACGTACAGTCCTTAGCATTTACTCTTGCTACAATTACAACATCGATTCCCCTACGAAATAATTCTTCCTGAAGTCGGTATCCTTCTCTTATCAATCTGGTTAAATGGTGTCTCACCACACTATTTCCGACTTTTTTACTAACTGAAATCCCAATACGATTTTCATCTGTCTGGTTCTCTCTCACATACATTACCAGATATTTGTTGGCTTTTGATGTTCCATATCTATAAACCAGCTGAAAATCTTTATTTTTCTTTAAGCTATCTGAATATTTCATAGATTCCCTTTTCCAATTACAGTTAGCACCCCGCCTGCACTGGTTGCAGACAGTTTGCTAAAGAGAAGAAAAGACCACATATTACATGCGGTCTTGGTTTTATGCTGATAATTTATGTCTTCCTTTTAATCTTCTAGCAGCTAAAACTCTTCTTCCACCTTTTGTGCTCATTCTTGCTCTAAATCCGTGAACTCTTGCTCTGGATCTTTTCTTCGGCTGAAATGTCATTTTCATTCTAAAGGCACCTCCTTTATATTCAAATATATAGTATTTTCTTATACATGTTTCTCTGCGGTACCGTACCGCATCCATTTTCTAGATATGAAAACATCATTTCAATTATATTCACTATATATTACAAAGTCAAGTAAAATATGGGGTTTTTCAATATTTTTTTAATGGCAAAGTTACCGATTTCTCTTCCAAATTCTCCTGGCCTGTCCATGAACAGATGAATACCTTCCTCACCACGACCACTCATTCTTGATCCTACTTTAAGCTTACATAATCCCTTATCTTGTGGTTAACGTAAGATTATCCACAATTTGTGGATAACTTGTGGATAACTTGTGGAATTACTGTGTATATTCTCAATTTGCATCCCAAAACCCTTTATTTTACCGATGTGTATGATGTTAATTTATAATTTTATTTA
>DVNN01000197.1 GCA_018714325.1 Candidatus Pelethocola excrementipullorum | reverse complement strand
AAGAAGGATTTTCGGGGCATTTTCTAATGATTGTAGAAGGAAAGATTCCTTCCCATCCCCGCCAGCCAAAGTTGATAAATCCCTGATGGTTAACCTCAGATTTCTTGAAGGCGGATTTCATAAGCTGAGTAACTGGTATTGGTTTGTGGTGGACAAATGAGTAAATCGACTCCACCAAATCCTGCCCCACAATCCCCACGTATTTAATATACTGCCCATTCGATTGTTGGAATGAAATTCCCGGTATATTGCGCACCCCTTTTGCAATTACCGTAAGCGTTTCCTGAATTGATATGGGGAGTTCATAAAAGCGTGTGACGGTAGGGGGATTATGGATATAGGTATTCTTATTCACATCAATTTCAATGATCTTACCGGCGATTTCCATATCATCTTGAGCTAAGTTAAATGGATCATGGCCTGATCCGCCATCTCCGGTCGTTAAGACAAGCTTTCCTGTTTCAGGTGAAAAGTTCAGGCTGTTGACACCATTGTGGTTTAAAAATGGTCTTCTTAGATTAAGTAGTGTCCGGCGGCTTTGAGGCAGATTATTCGGCTTTAAAATCCATTCTTCAACGGTATCGATATGATCATATTGAATCTCTCGATCCACCCACTTCAAATTTAGGGTTTTTGTATCACAGGGATCAGGATTAAATGGTTCAGGAAGGGCCCCTGGACCTTGTGTGCCGGCAACTGAATAATGAAGATAAAAAATGCCATTGGAATTAAATTCAGGATGAAATGCCAGTCCCAGCAATCCCCGTTCATCATATCCACCGCTGGATGCGCCTAGTTGGAGGATGCGTGGACGAATATCTAAGAAAGGTTCTAATATACCGTTTTCTATGTAAAAGACTTCTCCCACCTGTGTTGCGATAAATAATCTTTCGCCTGATCGCCCCGGTAGTATGGCTGTTTTCAAAACTGTGGGTAAATTTAGCTTACTGGCAAGAGGTCGTAAACCAACTTTAACTTTTATCAACGTATATTTACTCCTTTTTATTGGTTTCTATATAAAAATATGATTAAAATGATGATATTAGCACCAAAAAAGGAATTCACATAAAATAGAAGATTAGACTTTGAAAATATAACTACCTTTATAAGGCGTGAACAAACAGAAAACTTTACATTATCTTACAAGGAATGTAAAGTTTTTTGGTGTATATCTTGATATACTTTTAGCATCGAATAGAGAAGGAGAAGTATATGATGGTATTTAGGATTGAAGAAATGGCAGCATTTAAAATCGCTGGTTTTAGGACACATTCAACCAATGCTCTTAGGAAGGGGATGAGAGATTGTCCCGCTTTCTGGAAGAAAATAAGCAAAGAAGGAAAATCTGAAGAACTAGTTCCAATGATTATGAAGAAACCTTTTGGCTTAATTGGTGCCAGTGTGTATAATGTAGATGAAAGCGACTCGAAAAAATTTGATTATTATATAGCAGCAGCTACGGATATGGAGACTCCGGATCATATGGAGGAGTATATTGTACCTGCTATGACTTGGGCTGTGTTCCCCTGCACGCGAAAAACTTCCGGAAGGACACAGATGGATATCGTCAAAAAATGGGCGCCTCAATCAGACTATATATTACTAAATACAGGATATGCATCTGGTAAAATGGTTTCTGCTGCGCCTGATTTAGAAGTCTATGGTCGAGATGATGATGTAGAAATCTGGGTTCCGGTAAAGAAAAAACAGTGAGGACATTAAAATGAATAGTTGGTTTGATAGTTTAAATGATATGATTTCATATATCGAGGATAATTTGGATAAAGAGATAGAATATGAAGCTTTATCAAAAATCATGGGATATTCCACCTACCACATACAGCGTTTATTTCTAATGGTGGCGAACGTTTCTATTTCTGAATACATTCGCTGCCGGCGCTTATCAAAAGCGGCACACGAGTTACTGAATGAGGATTCTAAAATAACAGATATTGCCTTTAAATACGGCTATAGTTCCCCTACTTCTTTTAATAGAGCCTTCAAAGCTTTTCACGGCATAACACCAAAAGATATTAGGAAAAGTGATACCTTAATTAAGGCATACCCGCCCCTGGCCTTCGACTTCTCTATTAAGGGGGCCAGTGCCATGGATTACAGGTTAGTGCATACGAATACATTTAAGGTTGTTGGGAAAAAGATTCATACTACAATGGAAGACAGAAAAAGCTATCAGGAACTTCCTGAATTCTGGATGCAAGTACAACAAGGCGGCGAAATTCCAACCATCCTCTTATTGATGAATCAGGAACCCTTTGGACTTTTGGGGGTCAGTGACTATAATCCAAATCTGGATCAAAATGAATTCGATTATTATATTGGAGTATCTTCAAATACTGAAGCGCCAGATGGCTTTAGTGAGGTCGCCATCGCTGCTACTATGTGGGCGGCATTTCCACACAAAATGGGAACGCCAGAAGACATGCAGAAATTCCAAAATCAGATCATTATGGAATGGCTTCCATCCAGCGGATATGAGTTTGCGGTAGGACCAGATTTGGAAGTTTATGGACAAGACAATACAGTTGAAACATGGATTCCAGTGAAGAAAAAGCAATAGCCACAGAATCCACATACCAATAAGAGCCCTATGACATGAAAAAGTGTCAAAGGGCTTTTTAATGGTGTTACGATTTGCGTTACTGTTTGATGACACTTTTGTGATTTAACTGCTTTACATAAATTTCCTTTTCAGTATCAAACACAAAGTCACAAGATAACAATACACCGCAAGACGCCTTATTCTCCGGTTCTGGCTGAACTACAATTCTCATGGCATCATTGTGAAGCTTTACCTTTTCTATCAATTCTGACACAATCTGCCTGCCAAATCCTTTACCGAGATAGTCTATTTCTCCAATCATGTAATCTATGCTATAGGAACCACCTAATGCTGTGTATCCCTCCCAGAGCTCATCGCTATCCTTGCAGGCATAGTATTGGCAAAAACCGATAGGGGTTCCCTCATACGCTACAATGAAATGATAAATCCAATTGAATTCGTTATCTTGTTTTTCGATTTCATCTATCCAATCCAATGGGTCATGATACCACTTTGCAACATGTGGAGTGAACAACCATTTTTTGAATAGAATTAAATCATCTATATTCATTCTTCTAAAACTAATCATACTTTTTTATTGTCTCCTTTGTAATCGCAATTGCCACTGCGTTCAGTTTACTATATTTCAGGGATGTAGTCTATCATATT
>DVNN01000196.1 GCA_018714325.1 Candidatus Pelethocola excrementipullorum | reverse complement strand
TGTTTTTCCAGTCTGCTATCTTTCGTCATCTCGTATGCCAATGCTACAGAACTCAAGTAGTGACCGGTAGTATGCCCCCGTAAATTGCTTTCCGGAGCATCCCACCCCAACATGGGATCCCCACCTTTTGTTGACAATCCTGCTGCCTCTCGAAAACTAAACAAAAGGGAATCCACGTGAAAGGTTAAGACATAATTCAACATCCTCTCGATATCCTGTACAAACTTATCATCCCCCTGAAGATTCACTTGACTTTTCGGCACTTCATGTACCTTTTTGATCGGAGCTTTAGCCTGCGGCAAGCAACTCTCTTTAGAACCAATTACATAGGCCTTCACCTTCCGAGGTTGATTCTTAATCAAGTATTTCATTTCAAAAGACTCATCACTTTTGATTCCCTTAGAATCCTTCATGTCTAAGTCTCCTATAACTTCATAAACAGTTTCCTTCTGTACTTGAACCACTCCAGTATTTTCCCAATGAACCGGTAAGCTTACGATTCCGTCTTCCAACTCCAATATGACACAACTTGGCAATTGAAACTGTGTGTTGACTTGAATGTAAAACCTCATGGGATATTGCCTGATAAAAGTTCTTTCTCTCGGTAAAGCCAGTATCGTCACCTGATACTCTTTTGAGACAATTTCTTGATTCTCTTTCACCGTTGCCTTCAATAATACCGTCTGATTACCCTCTCTGCTCTTTGGTCTATGGACTTTCCCATTATGTTCCAGAAAAGCGGTATTAGACGATTTCCAATCGATACAAATCCCCTCCTTCGTTCGAACCGGCAGCGGAAGATCTGCTTCAACTGTTCCTAGATTCCCCAAGTATATCTCTTCTAGCCTCGAAACTAATTTATCTTTTAGGCTCACTAACAACCTCCTTCATGCATCTAAGAATTTTCTCGTATTTTGAAGTTAAATCAGCACAACCGTTGGTTACTATATCTGAAATATCCACGTGGGCGCAATTATCCCGTATACATTTTTATCAATTAATTGATTTTAATTCTTTATTTTATGTGTACATTGACTAACTTCGTACTAAATGATACTATAAATGTACAACCTCTAAAAGAGGAATAATAAGTAAAAAGGTGGACATTTCCGATATGTTGTTTATTACTTCAGATGTTAAATACCCTGCTGATTTTATATCATGTGGAAATCTTATCAACGAAGACGGGTTTATCCATATATGCAGGAATTTAGATTGTTATGTGCTTATTTTCGTTCAAAAGGGCTGCCTCTACATAAGACAGGATGAAAAAAATTATGAAGTACGGGAGAATGAATTTGTATTGCTTTTTCCGTATAAGACCCATTACGGCTATAAACCCAGCTCCGGCTTTCTGTCATACTATTGGGTTCACTTTAACTTTACGAATCCAAATTTGAAGATAGATAACTCGATAGAACTCAACCAGCCTTACTTGAACTCCTTAAATGCACCTTTTAGCCCCTATTCCGAAATCACCGCGAAAGACGAAATATACTTTATTCCCGAATATGGAACTTTACCTTCTATTAAGCGTTCCACTCTACTATTCGCTCAGATGCTGGATACCTTTAAGCGGGGAAAATATGCTTCTGTTATTCATTGTTATTACGCATTGAACTCGTTTTTGCTGGAATTCTCGGAAGAGATGATATTGGAATACACGAAGAAAAGTACCGCCGAGGATATCATAGAAAATACCATCGAATGGATCAGGCGGCATTATAGAGAAGATTTGACAACCTCAACGGTTGCAGAAAAGTTTAATTATAGTTCGGATTATCTGTCCTCTTTATTTAAAAAGCATACAGGGCATCCCCTTCTTTTATATATCAATCTGACTCGGCTGAATGTCTCAAAAGATATGCTTGTGAATACGGATTTATCCATCAAGGATATCAGCGAGGAATGTGGGTTTAAGGATGAAAAATACTATTTCCGAATCTTCAAGAAATACACAGGGACAACGCCCAATAAGTACAGACAGTCCTTTCGGCTGAAGTACTTTAATATCAAATAAAAAATGCCTCTGAGCCTGCTACAGGTATCTATACGCTGTAGCAGGCTCAGAGGCAGGATATACAATCTTAAATCTAGGCTATATTATCTTTTTGACCATTATGGCTTCAGAAAATCCTATGTTCCTCCGCAAACTTCCTGCCATACTTTGCCAATTCGTCCTTCACAATACGATTGTTCCACTCCCTAAAGCAGATTCCATTTGGTATGGATGGGTAGAAACGGCCGCCCGGGCAATAGGTATCGATAGCACGTCGGACTTCCGCTCTTATCTCTTCCTCTGTTATGTTCTCGATGTCGATTTTGGGTCCGTCAATACCTCCGACCATAGCCAGCTTTCCCTCTGTAATACGTTGGATTTCCACAATATCATTTTGAGCAATTACACCCTGCCAGATATCCACCCCTATCTCCACCATGTCCTTTACAATAGGCTGGCAGATACAGTCTGCGTGATGCATATAAATCATATCACATTCATGAATGGTATCCGAAATTTCTTTTTGCAAAGGTTTAATTAACTCACGCCAAACATAAGGAGGCAGGAAAAGGTTTTGCTTGGAACCCCAGTCATCATGGTAGAAGATAATGTCAGGATGAATCTCTTCTGCCACCATGCGAATATATTTTATCTTATAATCTGCAATCGCACGGAGAACCCCTGCCATTTCATCTGGATATTCCAGATAATTCATCAGAGCCTCTTCCATTCCCATCAAGTGATGACTTCTTTCAAACAATCCCCCGGAACACATAAAGCCGACAAACCGCTCAGAACGATCCACGGCCTTAGCCGCCTCTTTGGCCATTGTCCAGTCCAACTCATCAAGAGATGGTACTTTTAGCTGCTCCTCCCATTTCTCAATATCATTAATCACGGCATTTGCCCGGTTCACATGGGGGTGTGCGCCTGGTGATCCAGGCTTAAATATAAAAACTGTTCCCCAGGAATCCTTGTGTTCCTCTCCGTCCTGAGGACACATATTCCCCACCAAAACAGGATCTGGAATTAACGTAATGGCATCCATAAGATCCCCATAAAAATCAGGCTGCCGGCCATGATAAATTGCCATTGCATTTTCTCTTAGATTCATCGCTTCTCCGATCTTAGTATGTCAAGTGCACCCATTAAAACATCTTCTTTGTCATTTCATCTATCGCTTCGGAAACAGCCTCATAAACTCCTGGATATGTGCTTTCCGGGCCACCCATGGTGGTTCCAGGTATATAATAAAGCTTTCCGCATGCCCTGCATTGTGCTTCCACTTCCTTCATGATATTCTCTTTTGTCCAATCAACCCGATCTACTTTTCCATTATCAATTCCTGCATGGAATGAGATCTGTCCGCCGTATTTTTGAATCAATTCCGGAATATTGTTGGTGGACATCACGCCCTGCCAGATATCAACGTCGCAGTCGATCATATATGGTACCAGATTCGCAGCATATGAATCACTGTGATGAACAATCAGCTCCACTCCATTTGCCTTCCAGAAGCCATAAATCTTCTTATATGCAGGAGCGATGAACTCTCCGAACATCTCAGGAGATAGGAAGGAGGAAATCTGGCTTCCCCAGTCATCATGATGGAACAATGCATCTGGATGCAGATGTGCGATCACTTCTTTGGCTGCGGATATTTCATAGTCCGCAAGAAAATCAACTAATTCATGCATCGCTTCCGGCTCTTCATAAAAGGCCATCATCGCTTCTTCCATCCCCATCAGATAATGCAGCTTTTCAAAGATTCCAGGTGCTGCAAAAGGTGCCACAAACTGCTCCTTACGGTCTACAGCCTCTGCTGCTGCTACAAAGGGCGCCCAGTCTTCTTCCGGAAACTTAACTTCTGGTGCCTTCACATAGTCACGCCAGTTAACCACATCCTTAATAACTTTGAATTCGCCGCTTGTATCCGGAAATGGTCCCGGCACATTTTCAGGAAACCTGATCATGACTCCCCAGCCATTGACTGCGCTCTCCCCTCTTGGGCAGTTCCCGAGAGCAGCCAATACGGTTGGATCAAATACTAAATTCAGATACTCATATTGATTGACGAATCGATCTGGATTTCCTCCACGAATTGTTTCTAATAGGTTCTCTCTTTTTGTCAGCATATTAAAACCTCCTAATTCTTTTACTCATATCATTTACTGTCTAGGTAAGATTCATCTCACGTTGTCTTTCCTTTTGCCTTAAAAGGATTATAGAAAACAAAACCTACTGCTATAACAAAAAACACAACGATTTCAACCAGTATAGCACTATAAATATTCTCTCCCGCCACTGCATTTAACAGCTTCAGCCAGAAGGAACTCGCGAATCCTCCCAGATTCATCAGCGCCATCAAAATGGAAGTTGCAAAGGCTACCGTGCTAGGCGGCGTACTGATTCCGGTCCAGGCAAAAAATGTTGGCATGATGATGGAAAAACCGAATCCCAGCATCATCAATCCAATGGTCATCACCATCGCCGAATTCCCTACATACACCAAGAGTGCGCCCGTACCACAGAGGGCATACCCAATTGTCAGACACCAGCGCTGTGCAACCTGAAAGATCTTTCCGAATAGAAATCCAGCTGCGCAACCAGCCACGGTGTACAAAGAAAGTGAAGTTGCCGCAGCCGCTGCTCCTCCAGCATTTCTCACTTCAAACAATACGGATATGTTCATCATAATAGGGAAATTCAGTACATTGAACAGACAAAATAGAACTGCGATTCCCCATACCGTATTGCTCACCTTTTCTTTCGGCCCCTTTGCAGCCTCATCCTTTGAAACTGCCGGTGAATCAGGCTCCGGTAAGAATATGGCCATAATTAACCCGATCAAGCTGAATGCGTGACCATAAAACGTATAATTCCAACCGATCTCAGCCAACGAGCCTCCCAATAACTGCATGATAATTCCGCCGGCATTCATGAACAAGGTTCCATAACCCAACATGGATGCCTGTTTCTGTCCTTCGTATAAGCCGATTATCAAAGCATTGCCCAGCGGTGCCATCAGTCCCAGACCTAATCCAAGGATTGCCCTGCAGACCAAAGTCCCCGTATAATTATCGAAAAATGCCGGCCCACATCCCCCTACCAGATAGAGCAAGGAAGAGACGATTGCCAAGGTACGGTATTTGACCTTCGTTCCCATCACTGCACCCGCTGCAAATGTGGCAATCACAACAAACAGAGTGGGTAATGTGGAAATCCAGGACACATCCTTTCCCTCAAAATGCTGGGCCAAAGTAGCCATCGCCGGAGTTACTATCGTAACACCCATAGATACTAAAAATAACGATAATATTGACGCGGTATTCATTGGACTAATTTTCTTCTTGCCTGTCATCCTTAAATCCCCCTTTTCATATGAAGATACATCGAGATACCCAACTCCAGCTATGGAGACATATGGTTCTGTGCATCCTGTATATATTATAATTATATAAAACCTAACCTTTGGACACAATGTATACTCCATACGAATATTGCTCATGTAACCTTACAGATTTTTGTACCTTTAATACTTAGAATACAATACAAATGAAATAGGGTTTTATTCAAAAAAAGAAACGGCTCTATCTGCAGCCGGGATACATATCGTATCCCCATACTGCCTATAGAGCCGTAATTATTACAGCTGTTTTTTATATAATGATTACAAATTCATCCACTTAGTTTGTCTTTCTTTTCTTTATAACAATCAGAACGACAACAATTGCACAAACAAGTCCTCCCACAGCAACAACCATAGTTCCGATCATAGCGCCTTCATCAATGACATTTAATGTGATGGTCTGCTGGACTCCGTCATGTCCAACCGCTGTCAGCACCACTTCCCCTTTGCCGTTAACTCTAAATTCACCCTCCTCTATGGAGATGACCTCTGGATCACTCGATTCCCACTGGATGTCTTTGAAGGTTGCATTCTTTGGCTCCACATCGGCCAGGAGAAGTAGCTCATCATCCACATCGACGGCATTCTTATGGAATAGGGAAAATGAATACTTCACCTCAGTATCATCAATCTTAATCTTGGATACAGGTTCATGAAATACAGTGACTGGAATCACTTTGCTTATCCCATTGTCGGTTGTAATTGTTATATGGGTCTCTCCATCACTTAACCCCTTTAGGGTTCCATCTTTCGTCAGCTCTACAATTCCATTCCCCTCTGCTTCCAACTCATAATTTTTGTTATTGGCATGTTCTGGAAGGATTGTAATCTGGAATTCCGTACTCTTCCCACATTCCAGTTTTATCTCTTCGATATCCGTCTGTATGGATTCAGGAAAAACCTCAAATACGTCAATGGCACATTCGGCCAGCACCCCGTTTTCTGCCTGACAGGTAATCACCGCATTTCCTGTCCCCTTGGCAGTTACTGTTCCATCTTCTGAAACTTCCAGTATACTATTATCGCTGGAACTCCAGCTAACCGTCTTAACAGTAGCATTCTCAGGAGCAACTATATGTTCAAGTTTCTGCGAATTTCCCAACTGAAGCTCCGATGGGGCTTGTTCAATCGTAATGGACTCGACAGGGACACTTTTCACCGTTACCGTAAAGGTCGAGGATGCCTCTGAGGCAGATACGGTTATCGTTGCCACCCCTTCTCCTACAGCGGTCAAGGTGTTGTCGGGATTAACTCTGACAATATTCGAATCACTGGAAGTGACAGAAGACTCAGAGCTTGTGGCATTACTCACGGAGTATTCTAATCCGGAGTTGTCACCGATATGTAATTCTGTCGGAGCATTGGCTATGGATATCGATGGCTTCGGAGGCGTATATGTATTTGAAGACTCACTACTCCCACCGCCACCGGTATATGGACATACACCCCCGTCATGAAGATGTGCCGGATATCCTCCGCAATGATAATGATAGCTGCCTAAACCACTCTTGTTTTTGTTGTCGCGATGCCCTCCACTGGAATCCGTCCGGCCTGAATGGCCTGCCGCTGTTATGGGCAACAGCAGAATGCATAGAAATAGTACAAGTGTTGTTGTGATTCTCTTCCTCATTTGTCTTCCCCCTAATGTAATATTAAATTATAATTACTATTATATCGGTGAAGCAGCGATAAGACAATCCCAATTTGCATAAAAACGAATGAACTATTCTAATTTCTTACATTGCTCTTTGTTTTCTCTTTGTTAATTTTCTCTTGATTGGAAGTCCATGTAATTTTAAGAAATTGTTAGATCCACGGCCAATTTCAACCTCACTCTTACAAATGCCGGTAGGTTCTGAAGATTCTACAGGTTTTTGCATCGCTGCTCCACCTTCTTCTCCATTACAGGCAATGATGTTTTTTAACTCTTCCTTTACTAACTTTTGGGTATTCAGATGCAATTCCTGCGCATCAAAAGTGCTGTTCTTATACCCCTTGTTTAGTTTGACACAATAACCATTTTCATCCTGTGATATCTCACTTATCATAGGTTCATATTTTTTAGGGATTTTCATATTTGTATTGTTTTCCACTACATCTACCTCTCTTTCCTAGCCTTTTAAAAAAACAACATGCTTTATATAATATAGGATTTTACACTATTTTTCAACATTAAGTTTTAAATGAGTACTATTTCTTCGTTTTTAATGGTTATATTCTTCCAGTTTCTTTCTTAAATTCCTATAAACAACTTAAGAAATCTTTTATCTCTTCTACACAATTTGTTAAATCTTCCCTCACAGTTTCATCACATTTCCCCTGTATACTAATCTTATGAACCAAAGAGAACAGCAACCATAAAAATTAGAGTTACTGTTTCTCACATAACCATTTTACTTTATATAGATTTTTCTTTTTCATACGGCCGGGACTTATGTCCCGGCTCTCCTTCCGTTCTCATCAAGATATTACCAAATAGCTATAGAAAAGTGAGCGCTGCTATTGCAATGCTCACTTTTCTTTATATCACTAATTCCATATCTTAATTACCCCATATAAGTACAGGATTTTCAAGCATCCTCTTATCTGTTATTAATTGCAGTCACAAGTGCATCTATCGAAGCACGGATGATATCGGGATCCACTCCCGCACCCCATGCAAGCGCGCCATCTGGCTTACGAATTCCAACATAGGCAATAGCCTTGGAACTTGAGCTCTGCTCAAGTGCATGCTCCTGGTAAGTAACCAAATCGAACTTCATGTTATAAGCCTTCTTCAATGCATTACTTACCGCATTCAGACGACCATTACCAACTGCTGCTGTCGTAATCTTTTTGCCCTTACAAGTGGATGTAACCTCTGTTTCGATTCCACCATCAGGAAGCTGACGGAAATGAACATCGTTGATTGAATACGGCTCCACCACATTTTCAAAGGTCTGCTTGAAGAGGCTGAAGATTTCATCCGGCATCAGTTCTTTGTGCAGATGATCAGAAAGTGCCTTGGCCGCATAGCCCATGGCCTCACGCATCTTAGGCGGCAGATTCAGGCCGTATTTGGTTTCCAGAATGTATCCGATTCCGCCCTTGCCGGACTGGCTGTTGATTCTGATCACATCTGCATCGTAGTTTCTTCCTACGTCGGTTGGGTCAATAGGCAGATAAGGCACGGTCCAATGGTCAGGATCTTTCGTGTCTATCCAATTCATGCCCTTTGCAATCGCATCCTGGTGAGAACCAGAAAATGCAGCGAATACCAGCGAGCCACTGTATGGGCTTCTGTCATCTACAATCATGCCTGTATAAGCTTCATACTTTTCACAGATATCAGGCATATCGGTAAAATCCAACTCCGGTTCCACACCCTGGGAATACATATTCAGAGCCAAGGTTACGATATCCACATTTCCGGTTCGCTCTCCATTTCCAAATAAGGTTCCCTCTATTCTGTCGGCACCTGCAAGAATTCCCATCTCAGCATCGCAGACACCGCTTCCACGGTCATTGTGCGGATGAAGGGAAAGAAGCACGTTCTCACGGTATTTCAGGTTCTTGCTCATGTATTCAATCTGACTTGCGTATACGTGA
>DVNN01000195.1 GCA_018714325.1 Candidatus Pelethocola excrementipullorum | reverse complement strand
GCTGGATTGCCTTTGCCATGGATGAGTTCTTCAGGGGTAGTGCATACCTAATTCGATGGCGTTCTAAAAGATGGACCACAAAGACCGTAGCAACACATAATTGATAACTCCGTCTCAAGCATGCTTAATCGCTTCTGCAGACGGGCATTCACCAATACAAGCAGGGACTACTGAATATTCATATTTCAGATGTCCCTGCTTGTTTCCCTTTGTTCCTCAGGTTTCTTTCAACACCTGTCAGGAATGCTGCTTTCATTATCATATCCCTTCTGTAAAGTTTGCTTTTTCATCTCCAGATTTGATGTCAATTTCTCATATTGGCCCGGAGACATCCCTGTATACTTTTTGAATACTTTGCTGAAATATCCCTCATCGTGGAATCCCACCCGGTATCCGATGGCAGATATCTTCATAGAGGTGGTGGCAAGCAATTCCTTGGCATGATGAATCCGTATTTCATTCAGATATACAAAGATGGTCTTTCCAATGCTCTTTTTAAAGATTCGATTCAAATAGTCAAAATTACTGGAAAATAACTCTTCAATCAGATCACCTGATATCTCTCTTTGAAAATTGGCATTTAGATAATTCAGCAGTTCATGTACTTTTTTATAAGACCGGGGAATACCAGGTACCTTTCTCAGGACCTTCACCGATACAGCCTCCCTGGCAATCTCCACAAGGGCCTCCATGATTTTACACTCACATGGTATCTTGTAATACTCCATCTGATTCCGATTCTGCTCCATGGCCTCCTGAACAAGATTCAGAACCTGAAGATAAGTATTTCTATTTTTCAGCGAACTATATTTTGGAAAATGTAGCCAGCTGTCCTGATATCTTTCATAGGACCCGCCGTCCTGCTGCAGTGATTCGCTGCGAAGCCTCAGACAGGTCTCCATGAATTCTTCATCCTCTTCTCTTCTCAGTACCTGGGGGTGACGAAAGTGAATATAGTAATATTCACAATCTGAAGCCTTGATCCCCTGATGAACAAAGTCTGTGTCCAGTAGAATCACATCCCCCGACCTCAGTTCATAATTCTCGTCATTTTCACGCAGATACAAGACACCCTTCTTCATAATGTACAAAATATATTCATCCGCCTGTCTTGTCCTGTGAACATAAGGCGGCTCCAAAACCGCTCTGTCCACCAGCCTTATCTGGGGCAGGATGTTACCGTTGATTTCATAATACATATTCACTAGCCCAGATCCGGCTCGTCACAAAGAGTTATGATACCAGGGGCTTTCCCCTCGGTCTCAAAAATCAGGATTGTGTTCTCACCCTCTTTTAACAGGGGTGCCGGAATATACAACCTTCTCTGGGGACCAATCTCCCAAAATCTCCCGATATTATAGCCGTTCACCAGCACACAGCCCTTGCCCCATCCGGTAAAATCAAGAAATGTATCCCCCAACTCCTCTGCCATGAACTTAATCTCATAGAATCCTGGCGTTCCCTCCCGGAAAGGTAGACCAAAATCCAGTGCGGACAGATCCTCCATGGGAAGGGAATACTGTTTCCAATAGTAATGCTGATGCCCGTTGATCTGGACTGCGTCGTCGATTCCCTTTCTCTGGTGCTCCAACCTGGGACCGAAATTCACACGTCCCATATTTTCCACTAATATAGAAAGCGTTTCTCCCTTTGGAACTGCGGGTTTCAGCTCATGCTCCACCAGTAGTTCCCTATCATACAGGGTTAATACAGGCTTTTCATCCACAAACAGATTTGCCCGGTCATTGGCTCCCCAAAGTCGGATTTTTTCAATATCACCTTCATATTTTAAGGGACTTTCATAGAGAATATAACCGTATCCCTGATCTTGCTTCTCCATCGACTGAGGTACCACAGATTCCACTGGACGTGACACATTTTCCAGGTTTTCAAACAACCCTGTTTTTCTGGAGACCTTAAGCTCTCCATACTCTTTGCACTTTATTTCCGTGCTCAGGTGGACCTCCGGTATTTGGGCATACTTTCCTATCACCTTTTGGAACGCCCGATATTTTGGTGTAATCCTACCGTCCTCTGTCAGAAGTGCATCGTAATCATAGGATGTGACATCAGGGGTTAGTTCATCATAATAGTTGGCTCCACTGGTAAAACCAAAGTTGGTTCCTCCATGGAACATATAGATATTCACATGGCCTTCGGACAATATCTTATCCAGATCCTTTGCATGTTCTTCCACATCTCCGGTCTGATGGCATTCCACGCCCCAATTATCAAACCACCCAACCCAGAATTCCATACACATCAGCGGTTTATCTCCGATTTTCTTCCTCATGACCGCAAACTGCTCTTTTCCCTTGGAACCAAAATTTCCAGTGGGCAATACACCATCTATGCTGCCGCAATCAAAAGCATCTCCCCAGGGACCATCTGAGGTTACCAGAGGCACTTCACATCCACAGTCCAGCATCAGCTGTTTGATGTATTCCATATAGGATTTATCATCGCCAAAATAGCCATACTCATTCTCCACCTGCATCATGATGACCGGGCCTCCCCTGGTAATCTGCAGTGGTGCGATGACCTCGAACAATTTCTCATAGTATTGTTTTACATGGTTTAGAAAAGAAGGATTCATACAACGATAACGCACGTTCTCTTCCTTCAGAAGCCAGTAGGGCAGGCCTCCAAATTCCCACTCCGCACAGATATAGGGGGATGGACGAAGAATCACCATCAAGTCTAGTTCCTGGGCAATCTCTACGAAGCGGACAATGTCCAGCATTCCTTCGAAATTAAACTCACTCTTTTCCTTCTCATGAAGGTTCCATGGCATGTAGGTCTCAACGGTATTACATCCCAGAGCCTTCAACTTTTCCAGCCGGTCACGCCAGTACTCCGGCACCACCCGGAAATAATGCAAACCACCAGATATGATCTTTATCTTTTTCCCATCCAGATAGAAATCCTCTCTAATCTCCAATTGCTTCATTATCTTCTCCTGTCCTCAGGAATCATGTGACAAGGCAAATGGGAATGCCAACGCTGACCATTCCTTACGCCAGAATATTGGTATCCCCATTCGCTTTGACTCCTAGTGTCTTGCCCGGTTCATCCTTAGACTAGTTATGAGCTGGACAAGACACTAGTTCACTGTTTAACTTCCTGTTCTTAATGTTCTTGTTTATTTATTTGCTTTAAATGCATCCATATCTTTCTGGAGAGATGCCTTAACATCTTCGTAACCAGCTGCCATAACCTTTTCTCTCATCTCATCAATTGCCGCATGAGGATCATCATATTTACCATATGCCAACTGAGGCAGATACTCGGAAAGAACATTGGCGATGGCTGCCTGCTGTGCTTCAATGGCATTCTTGTCAACAATCAGGTTCTCATATTCATAATCGTAAGCTATCTCATTGAGTCCTTCGATCATATCCTGGGTACCAGTCCAATTGAAGCTGTTCTCAAGCTCCAGATCGTCATTACGACCACACCAGAAATTTGCATCCAGATTATCTGTACTCTTATCCCATCCTTCCGGATAATCCAGTCTTCCATCCTCGGCCACAATATAATCAGTACCTTCGATACCGTAATTAATATAACGGTAGCACTCTTCGTCATTGCGAAGCAGATCATATACCATCAACGCACGTTCCGGATGTTTTGAGTTTGCGCTGATAGCGGCGGCGCCATGGGTTTTCAGAGGTTTTGAGATATTATTATTTTCCTGACCCCAGGCATACATTTTAGCATCAGATCCCGGTTGCTTAATATCCATATTGGGTTTCACCTGAGAATAGTATGTCTGACTGTGATGTTGATCAGCACCGCTGGTTCCAGCGTACATCTCTTCTCTGGAATCTCCATCAAAGTTCAGTACGTCCTCACGCCATACACCGATCTCGTTCCATTCTTTCATCAGATCTGCCGCTGCATAGAAGGCTTCATCCTCCATAAATGGTGACATAACTGTATATGGATCTTCGGCACTGGTAAACCAGAATTCATAATTACCTGCATTACAGCCAACAAGTACTCGGGCATCGGTATTTGATGTAAAGTAGGCACCCAACAGTCCCACCGTGTTGTTCTTTCCTGCTA
>DVNN01000194.1 GCA_018714325.1 Candidatus Pelethocola excrementipullorum | reverse complement strand
TTAATCTGATAACTATGGTGTATTGCGTGGATTTTGGAATGTCCGCATTCGTTGCATTTCATATCAAAGACAAGCTTCGGAAATTGGACAGAAGCTGGGAGGAATTCATGGATTATCTCCAGAAATCTCGTCTGGGTGAAGCTGCAACTTATATGAAGTCATGGACAACTACGCTACGTCAGGAGGTCTCCAGCGATCGGATAAAAGCATATTTTGAAGAGCGAAAAGCACATTTTTCCTCCTATTTGGACCAATTGGGAGAGAACAGTTTGGAGATGAAGGAGTCACTTCCTGAACGTAAAAGCGAATATATGGAGAAGTTGGATCGATTTTTCGAGACATATCTAAAGAATCAGAAGTCTATGGATAGAATCACAAAGCGATATATGAAAGCATATCCCAACTTGGGGCTCAGCGATAGATTTAAAAAGATGAAAAAGAAAACTAACAAATCTAAGAAGGGTAAAAAATAGAAATTTACTAAATGAGATTGAAGGAGGTAATGAAATGGGATTTTTGACGTTCCAAGGCGGAATCCATCCGGATGATGGAAAAGAACTGTCTAAGAATCAAAAAATTGCTACCATGGAAGCAGGAGATAAGCTATATTATTCTGTAGCACAGCATATCGGCGCTCCGGCCATACCGGTGGTTGCCAAGGGTGATTATGTCATGCGGGGACAGCTGTTGGCAAAAGCTGGAGGTTTTGTCTCTGCTCCTGTCCATGCCAGTGTTTCAGGTACCGTGGCCGGCATACAGAAGATGAGAATGCCGGGTGGCGGATTGACAGACTGCATCGTGGTGGAAAATGACGGAGAGATGAAGGAATTGTCCTATGAGGGGGCATCCTCACTGGAGGATCTGTCCAAAGAAGAAATACTCAGCAGAATTTCCAATGCCGGCATCGTAGGCATGGGAGGCGCAGGTTTCCCAACCCATGTGAAGTTATCTCCGAAGGAACCTGAAAAGATTGAGTACATATTGGTGAATGGTGCGGAATGTGAACCTTATCTGACCAGCGATTACAGAAGAATGCTGGAAGAACCTGAAAGGGTTGTGGAAGGCCTCAGAGTGGTCTTAAAGCTGTTTCCCAAGGCCAAAGGCTATATCTGTATCGAGGATAATAAAAAGGACTGTGTGAAGGCTATAGAGCCTCTGTGTACGGATTCCAATATCGAAGTCCGGATTCTGCGTACCAAATACCCCCAAGGTGCTGAGCGTATGCTGATCCATGCCACCACGGGAAGGAGGATTAATTCCTCCATGCTGCCGGCTGATGTGGGCTGTATCGTGGACAACATAGACACCATTACCGCTATCGGGCAGGCTGTTCTGAAGGGAGAGCCCCTGATGGAGAGAATCATGACCATAACTGGAGATGCCATAAGCAAACCACAGAATCTGCTTGTGCCCATAGGTACGTTGATGGGCGAGGTTGTGGATGTGGCAGGCGGGTTCAAACAGGACCCCGAGAAAATCATTGCAGGAGGTCCTATGATGGGGAATGCCCTGTTTGGACTGGATGTGCCTGTGATCAAGACCTCTTCCGCCATCCTGGCATTTACCAAGGATGAGGTTTCGGCGTCTCAGCCCTCGGCCTGTATCAATTGCGGACGATGTGTGGAAGACTGCCCAGGGCGGGTGGTGCCGGCACGGCTGGCCACGTTTGCCGATCGAGGGGATGAGGAGAGCTTTCTGAAATACGATGGAATGGAGTGCTGTGAGTGTGGTTGCTGCAGCTATGTCTGTCCTGCCAAACGTCAGCTTACACAATCCATACGTTCCATGAGAAAAATACTGCTTTCGAAGCGGAAGAAAGGTTAGGGGGGAAAGAGATGAGTGATTTATTACATGTTTCGTCTTCGCCTCATGTAAGGTCTAAGATTAAAACGGATACGATTATGTTTATGGTTTTGATTGCATTGCTGCCTTCTGCCTGTATGGGAATCTATTTATTTGGCATACCGGCGCTTACAATCATTGTTATTTCCATAGCGGCCTGTGTTCTGACGGAATATATTTATGAGTTTTTGATGCACAAGCCGATTACCATAAGCGATGGAAGTGCCATGGTTACGGGACTTTTGCTGGCTATGAACCTGCCTGCGACAGTGCCCTGGTGGGTACCGCTTATCGGTGGTGTTTTTGCTATTCTGATTGTAAAGCAGCTGTTTGGAGGACTTGGACAGAACTTCATGAATCCGGCTCTGGCAGCCAGGTGCTTTCTGTTGATTTCCTTCCCGGCCAGAATGACAGATTTTTCGGTCGGTGATGGAACGGCATCCAGAATCGTGGATACCGTATCCGGCGCCACCCCTCTTGCGGAACTAAGGGCGGGAGGTTCTTACGATCTGCTCAGTATGTTTTTGGGTAATACGAAAGGAACCATCGGCGAGACTTCAGCGGTTTTGTTGCTGCTGGGTGGTATCTTTCTTGTTGTGATAAAGGTAATTGATCTGAGGATTCCACTTACATATCTGGGGACATTCACTGTATTCTATCTGGTGTTCGGATCCTTTGATCTTGGAGATGTGGCCGCTCAGCTCTGCGGCGGCGGTATCATGTTGGGAGCCTGGTTTATGGCAACTGATTATGTGACCAGACCGATAACGAAGAAGGGGCAGTATGTCTATGGCGTGATTCTGGGTCTTATGACTGGGATATTCCGAATGTTTGGTGGTTCACCGGAAGGTGTATCATTTGCGATTATCTTTACGAACCTTTTAGTGCCGGTTATCGAGCGTCTGACTCTTCCCAATGCCTTTGGTATTGTAAAGAGGAAAGGGGGTAAGGCATCATGAACAAGATTCTAAAAGATGCGATGGCCCTAACCTTGATTACTCTGGTGATTGGGGTGTTGCTGGGCGTGGTCTATGAAGTTACAAAGGAACCTATCGCTGTACAGGAGGAAAAGGCCAAGATGGAAGCCAGTGCGGAAGTGTTTCCGGAGGCGGAAAGCTTTGAGAGTCTGGAATTAACCCAGTATTCTGACACATTCAGGAAGGCCCTGGATGATGCAGGATATCAGGCTCAGAACATCGATGAGGTCTCGGAGGCTTTGGATGGAACGGGAGAGCTGATGGGGTATGTGATTACAGTGACCTCGACCGAAGGATATAACGGCGACATCCAGTTCTCCATGGGTGTTTCCCTGGATGGAACAACCAATGGAATCTCCTTTTTGAATATCAGCGAGACAGCCGGACTTGGAATGAATGCCAATAATAATCAGTTTAAGGATCAGTTTAAAGGAAAGCAGGTTGCATCCTTTGTTTATTCAAAGACGGGAGCAAAGGGCGATAATGAAATCGATGCTCTCAGTGGTGCCACTATCACCACCAATGCGGTAACTAATGGTGTGAACGCTGGCATCGCAGCAGTTCAAATATTGAATGAAGGAGGTCTGGATTCATGAAAGCGAACTCACCAGTAGAACGACTATATAATGGAATTGTTAAGGAAAACCCTACATTTGTCATGATGATTGGTATGTGTCCTACGCTGGCGGTAACCACCTCGGCTTCCAATGGTGTCGGAATGGGTCTGACCACCACTGCGATTTTAGTGGCTTCTAATATGATGATATCTATGCTCCGGAAGATGATTCCGGATAGTGTACGTATGCCTGCTTATATCGGGGTAGTTGCGTCCTTCGTTACGATCGTGGAATTCTTGCTTAAGGCATATCTGCCGGATCTGTACAGCGCCTTGGGCATCTACATACCATTGATTGTTGTAAATTGTATTATTCTCGGAAGAGCTGAGGCATATGCTGGGAAAAATCCCGTCCTTCCATCTCTTTTTGATGGAATTGGTATGGGGCTGGGATTCACCGTCGGCCTGTTCAGCATCGGAGCTGTGCGGGAATTGATTGGTGCAGGTGAGATTCTGGGATTCCGGATTCTGCCGGCTTCTTATGAACCTGTTACAATTTTCATCATGGCGCCCGGTGCATTCTTCGTGTTGGCACTCCTGGTAGCGTTGCAGAATAAGGTTCGAAATGCAGCCGGAAACAAGAAGAAAACGGCCTCATCTTCCTGCGGCAGCAGTGGATGTGGTGGCTGTGGTAATACCGCCTGCAGCGGAAAAAATCAATAAGGGAGGGGAGCAAAGATGAAAGAATTATTAATGATAGCCATTGGAGCAGCCATGGTTAACAACGTAGTCTTAAGTCAGTTTCTGGGTCTATGTCCTTTCCTGGGAGTATCCAAGAAGATTGATACCGCAGCCGGTATGGGAGGAGCGGTCATCTTCGTACTGACCCTGTCCTCCTTGTGTACCAGTTTGATTTATAAGTTTATACTGGTTAAGGCAGGTATGGAGTATCTTAAGACAATTGTGTTTATTCTGGTTATTGCAGCCTTGGTTCAGTTGGTGGAGATGGTCTTGAAGAAGATGATGCCGTCTCTGTACCGGGCGCTTGGGGTATATCTGCCTCTGATCACAACCAACTGCGCAGTTTTGGGTGTGGCAATCATCAATGTTCAGAACGACTACAATATTCTGGAAGGAACGGTCAATGGTTTCGCATCTGCTGTTGGCTTCACTATATCCATAGTACTGATGGCAGGGCTTCGGGAGAAGATGGAATACAACGATGTTCCGAAATCCTTTCAGGGAATGCCTATCGTATTGCTGACTGCAATGCTGATGTCCATCGCTTTCTGTGGTTTCTCAGGAATAATATAGGGAGGGGACATGATGAACATAACGATTATTTTAACTTCGGTACTGGTTGTGGCAGGATCCGGTCTGTTGATTGGATTGTTGCTTGGTTTGGCCGGTAAAAAGTTTGCGGTAGAAACTGATGAACGGGAAATGCTGGTAAGAGAGGCTCTTCCCGGCAATAACTGTGGTGGCTGTGGATATCCCGGCTGTGATGGGGCGGCAGCGGCGATCGTGAGCGGGGAAGCGCCTGTGACGGTCTGCCCTGTGGGCGGTTCGGCCGTGGCCAAGGAAATCGGTGATATCATGGGAGCAGATGTGGCTGAAACCACCAGAATGAGAGCCTATGTACATTGCGGCGGCAGCTGTGACAACACCAGATCAGATTATGTCTATACTGGAGTGGAGGACTGTGCCATGATGCCATTCCTTCCCGGCGGGGGAGAAAAGCGTTGTTCTTATGGCTGTACAGGATATGGTTCCTGTGTGAAGGCCTGTGGTTTTGATGCAATCCATATTATAAATGGTGTGGCTGTTGTGAATCAGGAAAATTGTAAGGCCTGTGGTGTCTGTATCAAGACCTGCCCCAAAAACCTGATTGAGATGATTCCCTATGAAGGTGCTGGCAGCAAGGTTAGCTGTGCATCTAAAGACAAGGGAAAAGTTGTGTTGGATGCATGTGATATTGGCTGTATCGCATGCAAGAAGTGTGAAAAGAATTGTCCGGCCAACGCCATTAAGGTAGAGGATAATGTGGCTCGGATCGATTATTCTCTTTGTACGGATTGTGGAAACTGTAAAGAAGTCTGTCCAAGAGGTTGTATTAGTTAAATATGAAACGTATGGGAAGTATGATCTGCTGCCTGTGTCTCCTGCTGTCTTTAGCGGGATGCACAGGCAGTAAGAATAAGTTGGAGACGAAAGAGGGATTGTTTTTTGACACTGCGATCAGTATCAGTGTCTACAGCAATCAAAGTGAGAAGGTATTGAAGGGCAGTTTTGAGCTTTGTGAAGAACTGGAGAAAACCTTCAGCCGTACAAAAGAGGGTAGTGAGCTGTATCAGGTGAATCACCGTGAGGAAAGCAGCGTTACCTTGTCCGATGATCTGGCCCGTGTGGTTCAGGAGGGCATCGATTTTTATGAGATTTCGGAGGGTGCTTTTGATATCACCATTGCCCCCTTGTTGGAATTATGGGATTTTAAAAGTAAAGATGCAGTCGTGCCGGATGAGGAGTTGATCCAGGCAGCGGCTGACAGGGTGGATGGATCCGCCATTCATCTGACTGGCAATGTATTGACCTTTGACAGGGAAGACACCGAAATCGATCTGGGTGCTCTGGCCAAGGGATATGCTGCGGATAAGCTAAAAGCATATCTGGTGGAAGAGGGCGTGGAAAGCGCCATGATTAACCTGGGAGGCAATGTGTTGGCCATCGGTGTAAAGGCTGATGGGAGTCCCTGGAAAGTGGGGATTCAAAAGCCTTTTGCAGAAAGAGGAGAAACCTCTGAGGTTTTGGAAGTCAAAGATAAATCGGTGGTATCCTCAGGGATATATGAGCGGTATTTTGAACAGGATGGGGTGCTTTATCATCATATTCTGAATCCTGACACCGGTTATCCTGTGGACACCGGATTTTCTCAAGTGACCATAATCAGTGAAAGTTCTCTTCTGGGAGATGCTTTGAGTACGGTCTGTCTTTTGGCTGGTCCTGAAAAAGCGGAAGAAATCACCGGACGGTTTCCGGATGTTGAACTTCACTATGTCTTAGCCGACCCAAATTGATGATTCTGAGGAAAGATATCAGTTTTATATCAGTTTTGTTTGGGGGAAAACCAAACAAATGTTTTGGCTGTTAGAATTGCAATTGACGGGTTCCTATGGTATGATAGGAAAGTATGAAAAAAAGAGATATTATATTAATTATAGTAGTATTAGCCTTGGCTTTGGCAGGATTTGGACTGGTGTCGCTGAGCAAAAAAAACGGTGATCAGCTTCAAATAACGGTGGATGGTAAGGTTTATGGCGTTTATGAGCTGGATGAAAATCAGACCATAGAAATCGGATCCACCAATATCTGCCAGATTAAGGATGGAAAAGCCACGATGATTTGGGCCGAATGCAGGGATCAGATTTGTGTGCATCACAAACCAATAGACTCTTTGGGCGGATCTATCGTCTGCCTTCCAAACAGAGTGTTTTTGTCTGTGCTGGATGATGGTAAAGAACGTGAAATCGATACCGTTGTATCATAATGGAGTGAAAAGATGGATAGAAAAATCGCATATCTGGGTCTTTTTTCGGGTGCGGCGATTCTGCTGGGATATGTGGAGTCTTTAATCCCCATATTTGCCGCGGTGCCAGGCATGAAGCTGGGACTGGCGAATCTGGCTATTCTACTGGTTTTATACCAATATGGGCTGCGGGAGGCCGTAGCAGTACAAGTCGTCAGAATACTGGTCATCGGCTTTTTGTTTGGGAACCTGTTCAGTATTGTGTTTTCCATGGCCGGAGGCATGTTAAGCTTGCTGGTTATGTGGATTCTGAAGCGAACTGGGGGATTCAGCCTGATTGGAGTCAGTGTGGCCGGAGGGCTTGCCCACAATATCGGACAAATATGTATGGCAGCACTGGTGGTAGAGAATTTTCAGATTTTTTATTATTTGCCAATACTCATGGTGTCAGGTGTAATCACTGGTGTACTAATTGGTATATTGAGTGGTGAAATACGAAAGAGAATATGAACTGGATAAGTTAACATAAAGAGGTTAGATAAACATGATTGGTTTTATACGTGGAATTGTAGAAGAAGTTGAGGACGGAAGTCTGATTATAGACCGTGGAGGCATAGGATTTCAGGTTTTTGTTCCCGGTGGAGTTCTGGGAGAACAGTATCGGGTTGGAGATGAGGTGAAGGTTTATACATATCTTCATGTGAAGGAAGATCTCATGCAGCTATATGGTTTTTTGACCAAGGACGATTTGCGTGTGTTCAAATTATTGCTGAATGTGAATGGCATCGGGCCTAAGGCGGCCGTGGGTGTGTTATCGGGGATTACCGCTGATGAACTCAGGTTCGCCGTTCTCTCAGACGATGCGGCGACCCTGAGCAAGGCTCCTGGAATCGGGAAAAAGACTGCCCAGAAGATGATTCTGGAGCTGAAGGATAAGTTCTCCTTGGAGGACGCATTCGAACAGAAGCTTACCAATGTGCAGGAACGAAATCTTGGAGAAACTGATCAGGATGTGGCTAAGGAAGCGGTACAGGCACTGGTGGCTTTGGGGTATTCTAATACAGAAGCTCTGCAGGCGGTACGTAAGGTGGAGATGCGGGAAGATATGGACACAGAATCCGTGTTGAAGGCGGCACTGAAGTATATCATGTAGATAGAGGAGTATTCATGGAGCGACGTATCATAACAACCGATGTGATCGAAGATGATATAAAGGCTGAGGGAAGTCTCAGACCCCAATATTTGAAAGATTATATCGGACAGAAAAAGGCTAAAGGGAATCTGAAGATTTTTATAGAGGCGGCAAAACAACGAGGTGATGTGTTGGATCATGTGTTGTTCTACGGCCCTCCGGGACTGGGAAAAACCACATTGGCGGGCATAATTGCCAATGAGATGGGAACCCATATGAAGGTCACTTCGGGTCCGGCTATTGAAAAACCAGGTGAAATGGCAGCGATCTTAAATAATCTCCAGGAGGGAGATATCCTGTTCGTGGATGAAATCCATCGGCTGAACCGTCAGGTTGAAGAGGTGCTTTATCCGGCTATGGAGGACTTTGCCATCGATATCATGATTGGAAAGGGCTCCTCCGCCCGGTCCATTCGGCTGGATCTGCCCAAATTCACCTTGGTGGGAGCTACAACCAGAGCCGGACTTTTAACCGCCCCCCTCCGCGACCGTTTTGGCGTGATTCATCACCTGGAATTCTATACCATCGAAGAACTTCAGACAATCATCATGCATTCCGCCGTCGTTTTGGACGTGGAGGTGGATGCAGAAGGTGCGAAAGAGATGGCCAAACGCTCCAGGGGAACCCCTCGTCTGGCTAACCGGATCCTTCGAAGAGTCCGTGACTTCGCACAGGTAAAATACGACGGAAAGATCACAAAAGATGTGGCTGCTTTTGCGCTGGATCTATTGGAAGTGGACAAGTATGGTCTTGATGCCACTGACAGA
This sequence comes from Candidatus Pelethocola excrementipullorum, assembly GCA_018714325.1. Taxonomy (GTDB): domain Bacteria; phylum Bacillota; class Clostridia; order Lachnospirales; family Lachnospiraceae; genus Novisyntrophococcus; species Novisyntrophococcus excrementipullorum. Next base: position 4,175 of record DVNN01000194.1, on the reverse strand, counting down.
ACCCTGCTAAATACCATCATCGACAAATTCCAAGGCGGCCCGGTAGGCCTGGACACCCTGGCCGCAGCAGTGGGCGAAGACGCCGGAACCATCGAAGATGTCTATGAACCTTATCTGATCAAAAACGGCTTCTTAAACCGTACTCCGAGAGGACGAGTAGTATCCTCTTTGGCCTATCATCACCTGGGCCTGTCTATCCCTGACGAAAATTAGGCATAGAAAACACTTGTTTTTCGCTCTGTTTATATTATAATGTAACTTAACAGAAGAAAATCAAGCGCGAACGTAGTGAGCATTTGATTTTACCTGTTAAGTTAGCGAGGAACCGATAGGTTTCGAGCTTTTATCAGAAACGCGCATGCGGTTCTGATAAGTAACAGAAGAAAATCAAGCGCGAACGAAGAGAGCATTTGATAGATATTAAGCGGGAACTGACTATAATTACAAAGGAGATACCCATATGTCAGCGAAGAATACGACTAAGGTGTTAATAGATGGAAAAATCATCACATTGAGTGGATATGAGAGTGAGGAATACCTGCAGAAAGTGGCTTCCTATCTCAATAATAAAATTTCGGAATTGTCAGAACTTCCAGGCTATAGCAGGCAGAGTCTCGAAACCAGGCATACGCTTTTGAGTCTGAATATCGCTGACGATTATTTTAAGGCCAAAAACCAGGCGGAATCTCTTGAAGAGGATATCGAGGCAAAGGATAAGGAGTCTTATGATATTAAGCATGATTTGATTGCGACTCAGATTCAGCTGGATAAGGTCAAACTGGAAGTGGAGAGGCTGCAGAAGGAAAAGGATGACCTGAATCTTAAAGTTAATGAATTAAATCAGGAATTGGAAGAATTATTAAAGTAAATAGGTAGGCGAGAGGGGGATTGCGCGAGCTATTCCCTTTTTTATCTGATGGGAGTAAATAATATGAGACCAGAATTATTAGCGCCGGCAGGTTCTTATGAAGCATTACAGGCAGCATTGACAGCAGGGGCGGATGCCGTCTATATTGGTGGTTCCAAGTTCGGGGCACGGGCATTTGCAGAGAATCTGGATGAGAAGAGTCTATGTCGTGCAATAGATGAAGTACATTTGAAGGGCAAGAAGTTATATCTCACCGTAAACACACTGCTGAAACAGCAGGAGCTGGACTGGGAGTTATATGACTATTTGAAGCCTTATTATGAGCAGGGGCTGGATGCTGTGATCGTTCAGGACTATGGCGTTTTGCGTAGTATCAGGCGGTGGTTTCCGGACCTTCCTGTCCATTGTAGTACTCAGATGACCATAACAGGACCCATGGGGGCAAAGCTGTTGGAGGAGCAGGGCGTTACCAGAATTGTCACTGCCAGGGAGTTATCCCTTCAGGAAATCAGCAGTATCCATCAGACCACAAATCTTGAGATAGAAAGCTTTGTACATGGAGCCCTTTGCTACTGTTATTCGGGGCAATGCTTGTTCAGCAGTATCATAGGGGGCAGAAGCGGGAACAGAGGACGTTGTGCACAACCTTGCAGACTGCCATATCAGGTCAGAGACGAGGAGCGTACTTTAAATGGAGCGCAGGATGCCTATGCCTTAAGTCCCAAAGATATGTGTACACTGGATATCTTACCGGATATTCTGAAAGCCGGCGTCACATCTTTGAAAATTGAAGGACGTATGAAGAAGCCGGCATACACCGCCGGTGTTGTGGGCATTTATCGGAAATATCTGGATCTTTGTCTGTCTGATCCGCATAATTACCGTGTGGACGAGAAGGATATGAAAGAGCTGGCGGCCATTTACAACCGGGATGGATTCAACAGAGGATATTACCAGGTTCGCAACGGCAGAAATATGATGGCTCTCAGAAATAAAAAGAATGAAGGGTTGAAACAGGCAGCCCGGGAAAGTCAGATACGGGAACAGGTTTATGAACAGATTAAGAATCGTTATACGGACCGGAAATCTCAAGAAAAAATTAAGGGTTCCTTTACGATATATTCAGATACACCTGCTATACTGACATTATATGCTGGCGACCATGTGGTGACTGTGGAAAGAGAAGGGGTGCAGATCGCCAAAAATCAACCCCTGACCACAGAACGCATTGAGAGGCAGCTGAGAAAGACTGGAGACTCACCCTTTGTATTTGAAAGTCTGGATATCTTTGCAGGAGACGATGTATTCGTACCCATGCAGTTTTTAAATGAAATTCGAAGAGATGGTCTGGCTTTGCTGGAAGATGAGATTCTACGGCAGTATCATAGGGAATGTCAAGCCTTGGAGAACCCGTCGGAGCAAAAAAAATCTAAAAAGCATCATAAGAGAGTGAAACTTACCGCTTCGGTGGAAACGCGAGAGCAGTTGACCGCTTTATTAAAAGTGGATGAGATAGAAAGCCTTTATCTTGGTTATGAAATCTTTGAACCAAAGCTTCTTGGACGACAGGTTCCCGAATTGATTCAACAGCTTAGTTCCATGGGAAAACAGATATATCTTGCACTGCCCCATGCGGTTCGAGAGGGGGAACTGGATAAGCTGGAACCCTACCTGAAACAGTTTGTTTCGGATGGGCTTTCCGGATATTTGGTTAGAAATCTGGAATCCTTCGGCATTCTGAAAAAGCATAATCTGGAATCCTATGCGGTGTTGGATTACAGCATATACACGCTGAATGATCAGGCTCAGCAGTTCTGGAAAGAGCAGGGGGCATGTAAGGATACAGCGTCACTGGAACAAAATGACAGGGAGCTGATGAGGCGTTGTAATGAGAACAGTGAGATGATGGTCTACGGGTATCTTCCCATGATGGTATCGGCTCAGTGTATAAAGAAAAATCTGTCTTCCTGTATGAAGGCCAATGAGCATTTGAAGCTGAAAGACAGGTATGGGAAAGATTTTATCGTTCAATGTTGCTGTAATACCTGTTATAATGTAATATATAACAGCGTTCCTCTTGTTCTTCTTAAAGAAGCGGAACAGGTAAAGGATCTGGGAATGCAGAGCCTTCGTCTATCATTTACCACAGAGGATTATGACGCAACACAGAAAGCGGCTCAATTATATGTAGATAGATACCTTCACGAACGTTCTGTGGAATACAAAGGCGAATATACAAAGGGACATTTTAAACGAGGGATAGAATAGAGGACTTTATGGTTAATGTTATCGTAGAATTATCTAAATACTTGCTTCTTCTCCTGATGATTCTGTTCACGCTGGAATCCTTTCTGGTGTTGAAGAAGAAACGAGAAGAGGCTAGACAAAACATCATGCGTAAGCAGATTATCGTAATGCTGACCTTTGATTTTCTGGCATTCTTTGTTATGTTCCTTCAGTCAGAAGATATACAGATGATCGTTATGTATGGCTGTGTCATGCTTTACATCCTTATGGTTCAGCTGTTGTACCGGGTCATTTATAAAAAAGCATCGTTGAACCTGGTCAACAATATGTGCATGCTGATATCCATCGGTTTAATTATTTTAAGCCGATTGAAGATAGAAAGTGCCATGAAGCAGTTTCAAATCATAGCAATCTCTACGGCGGTGTCATTTCTGATTCCTGTTTTTATTCGTAAGGTGAAGATTGTCAGGGATCTGACCTGGCTGTATGCGGCGATAGGACTTCTGCTGTTGGGAATCGTATTGGTCATCGCTCAGATCAGCCGAGGAGCGAAATTGTCCATTACCATAGGCGGAATTTCCTTTCAGTTCTCTGAGTTTGTGAAAATCACCTTTGTATTCTTTATGGCAGGGATGCTGCAGATGGATACGTCTTTTAAGCAAATTATAAAGGCCTCCGTCATCGCGGCCCTCCATGTTGGTATTTTGGTTATTTCCAAGGATTTGGGAACGGCATTGGTGTATTTTGTAGCCTACCTGGTCATGGTCTATGTGGCGACTCGGAAAGCCAGATATGCATTGGCTGGACTTGGGGGAATCAGCGTGGCCTCGGTGGCCGCCTATTACCTCTTTGGACATGTCCGGCAGAGGGTTGAGATCTGGCAGGATCCTTTCGCTGATTATGAGGTGAAAGGATATCAGATCGTACAGTCCATGTTCGGTATCTGTGCGGGAGGCTGGTTTGGAACGGGACTTTTCAAAGGTGCGCCCGAAACCATCCCCCTTGCCAGCAAGGACTTTACCTTTGCGGCAATCTGCGAGGAGTTTGGCATCATCTTTGG
>DVNN01000193.1 GCA_018714325.1 Candidatus Pelethocola excrementipullorum | reverse complement strand
TATGCATACATCACTTCCTCATCCTGAAGTATCTTACATAGGGAAGGGTAATCCTCCTGGGTCATCTCTCTAAGATACAGTCTGTCCGTCTGTAACACTATATTTTCTCCCATACTGTTCCCTTAACCTCTCCCCTGCGCTCACAGGAATTCATCCGCCCCTTAATAGCACAATCAATCTTTAGATCCCATCCGACATCTCTGCTTCCAGCTGCCAGATCAGACGCTGTCTGGCAAGGCGGGACTGTGCCCGTTTCTTCTTGCGCACTCTTTTCACGTGAACGAGATATAGGTATCCGCCAAAGACCATAAGAATCACACAGACCAGACACACAGACCAGATAATGAGCGCCAGATTGATGGGGATCTTTGTAAATACCAGACGTATCACCTGATCCCTCTGAACATTTGACAAGTCATAGCTTACAGCTTCCGGATTCACCTGATGATTCTTCCCATCCACGGTGATCTGATTCAATTCAAACCCTTTTTCCGGCTGATAATTTATGGCGAGGCTGCCTCCTCTCAGGACTTTTTCATGTTCAACCTGGACGGTTCCATTCTCTGTCTCCACAGAAACGTCAAAATAATAAGGAACTACGGTTTTATAAAAGCGAAACTTCCGGCTCCCATCTGTCCCCGTCACATTCACGACCGCCAAAAACACACCAGGTTCCAACTCACAAAGTCCTTCCGGCTCATCATTTTCCACATTCTCGAATTTGAAATCCAGGGGTGCCGTAGATACCATATCTTTTCTGGAAATGGAAAAGATATGGAAAAAATCACCGATTCCAAGGCCCAGGGTCAGTGGGAAATTAATGATATAATCCCCGCTTACATGTAAATCCTGATAATTGCTCCCCTTGCCGGACTCCGCGTATTCCCCAAGCTCTTCTATGACCTGAAAATCCGAGTTTAATATCTTAAAGCTATACCCGCCCTCAACGTTGGTCTGTATCACGTACTGATCCTGATCCTCCTGATATCCGATCCCGAGGATGTTATAATCATCACTGATCTTTATCTTCCGCTTAAACTCCAGGCTATCCGGATCCATCACATACAGACTGCCCCGGTTCTCCTCCTGCCTGTTGGTATAAAGGGCGACGTAAATCTCGTTGGTCTTAGGATTGTAGGCCATGCCGTTCCCATGTTCCCAATTTGTATCGGCAACCCGCTTAGCCAGTGAATACTGCTCTACAGGATTGCCTTTCTCATCCACATTATTCCGATAATATGCTGAAATCACATCCGGTTCATCTGTTGCATCCGATGTGTTTTCGATACAGATAATATAATTTTCAGTCGCACAGATGGACTGCAAAATTCCACTACTGCCCTGTAGATTCTCCTCATATACCTGTTCCCAGGTGAGATTGGTGAACGCATCATCCCCAGCAATCTCTGCTTTACAGGTAAGCGGCATCATAAGCCACAGCATAACTGCTGCTAAAATCCACATTGGCAAGCGCTTTTTCATATAGGTGTCCTCATTTCCGCAATTTCTCCGTCAGTATTGTACCACATTCATCCAATTTCGCCAACGGGTGACCACATGAATTTTATCTTACAATTGTGTTAAATCCACCTATAATCAAACTTTCCCCAGGCTACAAGCTTCATTTTTTACGTTTGGATATCTTTTCCTGATACCGAAAGACCTCTTTGCAGGCCGTCTTAGACATTACTAACACACAGATGAGATTGGGAACCGCCATCATCGCATTCATAATATCCGAAAAATCCCACACCACATCCAGGGCACAGGTGGCTCCAACGAATGCAACCAAGGCATAGATAAAGCGATAAACAATACAATACTTCGTCTTCTTCACCAGAAACTCGAAGGCTTTTTCCCCCTGATATTCCCATCCGATGATGGTCGCAAACGCAAACAATACAATCCCAATACTCACCAGATAACCGCCCCAATGGCCAAAAGTGGTGGAAAATGCAGCGATGGTAAGCGCCGTACCCGTCACCAGTTCCCCACTTGCATCCGTGATACCCAACACCCCCGAGGCCGCCAGCGCCAGTCCTGTCACCAGGCAGATAACGATGGTGTCAAAGAATACCCCCGTCATACTCACATAACCTTGTTTTACCGGATCGTCCGTATTGGCAGCAGCCGCACTGATACCCCCGGCTCCAAGCCCGGCTTCATTTGAGAATACACCTCTGGATACGCCCCATCGTAATGCCTGCTGCATGGAGACCACGATTGTTCCCCCCGCACCCCCGGCCATGGCCTTGGGCGAGAGCGCCATGGTTAGAATCTGCCAGATGCCTCTGGGCAGGTTTTCAATATTTACCAGAATCACCAGCAACGCACCAACCAGGTAGAAGATAGCCATGCAGGGCACCACCACCTGAGTAATCTTAGATATGCTCTTAATGCCACCCAGTATGACCAAAATCGTCAATATGGTGACGACCAGTCCCGTGAGGCCCTGGGATATTCCAAATGTCTCATACATGGCCGCGGATATGGAATTGGATTGGGTCATATTCCCCATTCCAAAGGAGGCAAATACGGCAAACAGGGCGAATAGGAATCCAAGAATCTTTCCAATTCTCTTATTGGGAAAGGCGCTGGACAGCGTATACATTGGGCCGCCTGATATCTCTCCTCTGTCATTGACCGTCCTGTATTTCACCGAGAGCAGGCTTTCCGCCAACTTAGTGGAAAATCCCACGAAGGCCGACAGCATCATCCATAGCAACGCTCCAGGCCCGCCCAGCACCATGGCCGTAGCCACACCGACGATATTCCCGATTCCTATGGTGGCCGCCAGTTCCGTCATAAGCGAAGAAAAGGAAGAGATATCTCCCTTCCCTTCCTCTTTCGTATGTGAATCAAAACCCATCACGCTTCTTAAGGCGTATCCCAGATTTCGAATTGGCAAAAACCTCATCTTCACCGTCAGATAAAT
>DVNN01000192.1 GCA_018714325.1 Candidatus Pelethocola excrementipullorum | reverse complement strand
CGTGAATTTTCGCAGAAATTGGCAGGGGGGATAGGAAAATTAGGTTTCTACCGTACATAAATGCAGGATTTTCAAGGCTTGCTGTTTGTTAGATTATGGCGGCAGGTGAGGATAACCCTGTGTTTTGGAGCTGAAAAACACTATAAAAGTGTTCTTTGGCTCTTTTTTATTGGGAGGATAGGAAAGTGACAGATATGCAGGCGGCACAGATTGAGACTTTGCGAATGCAGGGAAAAGGATATAAAGCGATTGCCTCTGCGGTAGGATTGTCTCGTGATATTGTGTGGAACTACTGTAAAGCAAATGGGCTGGAAGGGTTTGGCGAAGCTGCGGCTATGAATATGCAGAATCGACTGACTGGCCAGACCGATGTAAACAGGATTTCTCTGAAATATGCAGAAAGGGCAGATGCATAGGGCTGACAGAAAGGAAAAGCTGTATGTTGCATCGTTATCCGGCGGCAAGGACTCCACAGCAATGGTACTTCGGCTGATTGAGGAGAAATGGCCGCTAGATTTAATTTTGTTTTGCGATACCGGACTGGAATTTCCAGGCATGTATGAGCATGTAAAGAAACTGGAAGAATCTCTTACTGTTCCAGTTGTGTGGCTCAAAAATGAAAAAGGATTTGAATATTATTTTCTCCATTACATGCCAGATAGAAAGAATCCGGCGCTGAAAGATAAAGTCGGCATGAGCTGGGCAGGACCGAGAAACCGTTGGTGTACATCCACTTTGAAAGTCCGGGTGATTGACAAGTACCTGAAAGGATTGAAAAAAGACTATGAGATTGTGCAGTATGTCGGGATTGCAGCCGATGAGCCGCAGCGGATAAAAGAGTTCCGGTATCCATTGGTGGATTGGGGAATGACGGAGAAGGATTGTTTGGAATATTGTTACAGCCGGGGATATGACTGGAATGGTTTATATGAATTGTTCAGTCGTGTTTCCTGTTGGTGCTGTCCTTTACAGGGATTAGCAGAACTGCGGTCACTCCGCAGTCATTTCCCTGAATTATGGAACCAGCTTTTGGTTTGGGAATCGAAGACATGGCGGACTTTCCGAAAAGATTTCTCTGTAGATGAACTGGAGATTCGGTTCCGGTTCGAAGAAGAACGAATTCAGGAAGGTGAACGTATTAGGGGAAAGGAGTTCTCCCAGGAATTGAAGAAGAGATTAGGCAGGCACGGGTGACCGTGTTTTTTTAATGCCTGGAGACAGTGATGCTTTATGTTGAGGATAGCGATTATTGATGCAGATTTGATCGGGAGGAGGAAACACAGATTTCCCAACCTGGCCTGTATGAAATTATCCGGTTACTACAAAGCACAAGGGCATAAGGTTATGCTGAAAACAGATTATGAAGGTCTGGACGAATTCGACCGTATTTATCTATCAAAGGTATTTACGGATACACAGGTGCCGGAGGGTGTTTTGAATCTTAAAAATCTGGAATACGGCGGAACCGGCTTTTATTATGACAAAGCACCGAAGCTGCCAGATGAGATAGAGCATAATATGCCGGATTACCACCTTTATGCGAACTGGGTTCAGGAAAAGCTGGATGCCGGTGCGAAGAGAAATGAATATCGGTTTTATCTGGATTACTCGATTGGTTTCTTAACAAGAGGGTGTTTCCGTAAATGCCAGTTCTGTGTGAATCAAAACTATGACCGGGTATATACTCACAGCCCCGTGGAAGAGTTTATGGACCCAGAACGGAAAAAAGTGTGCCTGCTGGATGATAACTTTTTCGGAAATCCCGATTGGGAAGCTATGCTTCAAAAGTTGAAAGATATTGGGAAACCGTTCCAGTTCCGTCAGGGATTGGATGAGCGTCTTTTAGATGACCGGAAATGCCGGGCACTGTTTTCCAGCCGCTATGATGATACCTATGCATTTGCATTTGATAATCTGGCAGATGCGGAACTTGTGGAGAAGAAAATTGTCCTGGCAAGAAAGTATACACAGGCACATCTGCGTTTTTACTGTTTTTGCGGATTTGACCGGGAGGATGTCTGGGATGAGATATTCTGGGTGAATGATATTTTCGGTTTACTGAAACGGATTGAGATTCTAATGAGGTATCACTGCCTTCCCTATGTGATGCGGTTTAACCGATATATCGAGAGTCCTTTCCGGGGTGTGTATGTGTCGATTGCCAGGTGGGCGAACCAGCCAAATATGTATAAGAAGCAGAGCTTGCGGGAGTTTGCAGAAAAGAACGGCAGACAAAGTGCCTGTTATAAATATTTAGAAGAGTTTGAGCGGCAATATCCAGAGGCCGCTTATTTTTATGACCTAAAATTCAGTAATGGAGATAAAACAGGCGGCAAAAAGAAACAGGGGGAGGGATATTGATATGGAACAGCTTACATTTATAGATATTTGTTCCGGTATCGGCGGATTCCAGCTGGGTTTAGAAGCTGCGGGGCATAAGTGTATTGGATTTTGTGAGTATGATAAATTTGCGAGGGCATCTTATGAAGCAATGTATGATACAGAGGGTGAATGGAGGGCTTATGATGTCACAAAACTTAAACCGGGAGATATCCCATTTGCAGATGTCTGGTGTTTTGGATTCCCCTGCCAGGATATCTCCATTGCTGGAAAACAGCGGGGACTGTCTGGAGAACGAAGTGGAATCTATTACAGCATTATTGACCTCATCAAAGGCAAAGAAGAAAGTGATAAGCCCACATACCTATTTGTTGAAAACGTTAAGAACCTGCTATCAGTCAATGCAGGATTCGACTTTGCCGCCGTTCTCTCTGAAATGGACGAAGCGGGGTATGACTGCCAGTGGCAGGTGCTCAACTCCAAAGATTTTGGAGTGCCGCAAAATCGTGAACGAGCATTCCTTGTCTCAAATCTTAGAAGCAGAGGTGAACGGGAAGTATTACCTGTCACAGGAGAAGGTGGAGGAAATCTTAAGGAGATTATAGGCGGTAGGCAGGGCTACCGGGTGTATGATCCTTCCGGTATTTCGACCAGCATTGTTGCAAACGGTGGGGGAATTGGTGCGAAGACTGGACTGTACTGTGTGGGGAATACAAACCCTAGTGTAGCAGGGCTGAACGGTAATGTATATGATGCCGGAGGGCTTGCCTCAGCAGTAAGAACCAATAAGAAACAGGGAAAAAAGGTATTTGGCGGATTATTAAATCGAAAAGCCTGTAATTCTGGAGTTTTGGAAGTACAAGCGGTACTGACACCGGATCGATTGAAGAAGCGGCAAAACGGCAGGAGGATGAAGGAAATCGGAGAACCAATGTTTACTTTGACAGGACAGGATTGCCATGGAGTTTTCCTGCGTAAGGACATAGATAAATCTGGAGAAACAGTTCTTAAGGCTAACGGTTTTATGGATATAAAAAGAGATGCTGATGATTGTCAGAATAGAAAGATGCTAAAATCTGGACGGATACGGAGGTTGACACCCAGGGAATGTTTTCGTCTTCAGGGATTTCCAGATGAACTTTATGAAAAGGCAGCGGCTGTAAATTCGGAAACACAGCTTTATAAGCAAGCCGGGAATGCGGTAACAACGACTGTGGCATATGCAGTGGCAATGATGCTGCCGGAATCAAGAGAAACAGATGAAGAAAATACCGATTAACGATTAACTATCATTAATAATTAAATTCGATGTTAAGGAAGGAGATGTAATGGATGGCTCAGAGGGGAAGAAAGCCAAAACCTACAACAGTAAAAATGCTGGAGGGAAATCCGGGGAAGCGAAACTTAAATACCAGTGAACCGAAGCCGGAAAAGAAGGCTCCAAGGTGTCCGGGCTGGTTGGAAGATGAAGCAAAGAAGGAATGGAGAAGGCTGGTAAAGCAGTTGGAGCAGCTAGGTATTCTGACGGAGATTGATATGGCGGCATTTGCGGGGTATTGTCAGGCGTATGCCAGGTGGAAGGAAGCAGAGGAGTATATTTCGGAGCATGGTGCGGTGATGAAAGCTCCGTCCGGGTATTGCCAGCAGGTTCCCCAGGTGTCCATTGCACAGACTTATCTGAAAATCATGAATCGTTTTTGTGAGCAGTTCGGTTTAACTCCATCGGCAAGGACCCGGATTGTGACGGAAAATGGTGACAATAAAGAAAGTGATGCTATGGAGCTTCTGCTGGTTAAAGGGGGAAGCGGATAGTGTTTGACGAGGCGAAAGCACGGCGGACGGTAGAATTCATTAACTGCCTGAAGCACACAAAGGGGCAGTGGCGAGGGCAGCCGTTTGATTTGCTGGCCTGGCAGGAAACGATTATCCGGGATGTGTTCGGAACTGTGAAGGAAAATGGGTACCGGCAGTATAATACGGCATATGTGGAGATTCCGAAGAAGAATGGGAAATCGGAACTGGCGGCCGGAATTGCTTTGTATATGACCTGTGGTGACGGCGAGTGGGGAGCGGAAGTTTATGGCTGTGCTTCGGATAGGCAGCAGGCATCTATTGTATTTGATGTGGCGGTGGATATGGTAGACCAATGCCCGGCTCTGAAAAAGCGGATTAAGCCGGTTATGTCTGTAAAAAGGCTGGTCTATAAACCGACGAATAGTTTTTACCAGGTGCTTTCTGCGGAGGCATATACGAAACATGGGTTGAATGTACATGCAGTTATTTTTGATGAATTGCACAGCCAGCCGAACCGGGAGCTGTTTGATGTTATGACAAAAGGTTCCGGTGATGCCAGGACGCAGCCGCTGTTCTTTTTGATTACCACCGCTGGAACAGACCGACATTCGGTGTGTTTTGAACAGCATCAGAAGGCGGAGGATATTATTTCTGGCAGGAAGATTGACCCGACCTTTTATCCGGTAATCTACGGGGCTTCGGATGATGCGGACTGGACTTCGGAGAAGGTGTGGTATGATTCCAATCCGTCTCTGGGGCACACCATTGATATTGAGAAGGTACGTAATGCCTGTTTGAGTGCAAGGGATAATCCGGCGGAAGAGAATCTGTTTCGGCAGCTTCGTCTGAACCAGTGGGTGAAGCAGTCTACCAGGTGGATGCAGATGGAGAAGTGGGATATCTGTGCGTTTCCGGTGGATGAGCAGGAGCTGGCTGGTCGGGAGTGTTATGGCGGATTGGACTTGTCCAGTTCGATTGATATCACAGCATTCGTGCTGGTGTTTCCGCCGAGAGATGATGCGGAGAAGTATGTGATTTTACCGTATTTTTGGATACCGGAAGAGAACATGGTTCAGCGGGTACGGCGAGACCATGTTCCCTATGATGTATGGGTAAAACAGGGGAAGCTGATGACTACGGAAGGCAATGTGATTCACTATGGGTTTATTGAGAATTTTATAGATGGACTGGGTAAGAAATTTTATATCAAAGAGATAGCATTTGACCGCTGGGGAGCGGTGCAAATGGTGCAGAACCTGGAAGGGCTGGGATTTACGGTGGTTCCTTTTGGGCAGGGATTTAAGGATATGTCACCGCCGAGTAAGGAATTGATGAAACTGACACTGGAACAGAAACTGGCACATGGTGGGCATCCGGTGCTGCGGTGGATGATGGATAATATCTTTGTACGGACGGACCCGGCTGGGAACATAAAGCCGGATAAGGAAAAATCAACGGAGAAGATAGATGGTGCTGTGGCAACAGTGATGGCACTTGACCGGGCGATACGGAATGGTAGTAGTGCTGGGAGTGTGTATGATGATAGGGGGATTCTGGTATTCTAAATTCTATGGTATACTAAAGAAAAAAGTAAAGAGAGGTAATTTCCTTGAATAATAGCGGAACAATTAGAAATGTTTTGGTGGAATACCTGAGATTATATAGTGCCCTTGATTTACCTTCAATCTGTGAGAGGCTTCAAATTCCATGTAATAATGAGTTAGAGCCGATGCATAGTAAAGCCATATATTTAAAAAGTGGTATAAACAAGATGAAGGATAATGAACTTATAGAACTGGTGAAAATGATAATTTCAGATGGTGACTGCCCTGAATTATTAGAGCAGATAGATAGATATTTGGAAGTTGAATTATTTGAAATTACAACGATTACCAGAAGAAAGATTTTGAATTGGCTTTCTGAGCAGATAGATTTAGAGTGTGATCTTCAAATAAATGTTTTTTTGAAAAGAGTTTGGAATTTGCAGAATATGCCATCAATATATGGAGAGGTTAGCCGTGAAGAAGATATATTAAGACATATGGTACGTAATGATGACTTAACATATAAACAATTACTTGAAGATGTATTAAAGGTAATTTATGTTTGTGATAACACATTTAAGAGATTTATTGAAGAACTTGTTTATCCAGATGTGCGTGACACTGAACGGCAGAAAGAATATGTTGATATTTTTAATAGTTTTTTGAAAAATGATGGCTATTCCTTATTGTGCTCAAATTATGTATCTGGAAATCCAATATATACATTACAGAAAAATGTCAGAGGAGTTGGGAATGAAGTAAAAAACATCATTTTTGCTGGAATAGGTGGTAAACCTGATATTGTATTAGACGATTCTCTTAGTAATACAATACAATTAATTGATAACGGAGTAGATTGTTTAGTATATAATCAAATAATTCCATCAGATGGATTGAAGTGGAATGAGCTGGTTCTGTGGTGGAGTAATAAAGATGAATATATTGAAACAGATGCCGATAAATTTTTTGATAGGCTTAT
>DVNN01000191.1 GCA_018714325.1 Candidatus Pelethocola excrementipullorum | reverse complement strand
GCTTGGAAAATGCGCCTTCAGGAATAAACGTACCCCTGTTTTCGATAGAAAAGGTCCAATGCCCATCGTTGGGGCGAAGTTCGATATGTATCAAGGCTCTCTGTGGTGAATATTTCACCGCATTTCCAATTAAGTTTGAAAACACCGTTCCCATCAGCAACCTATTTCCGTCGATGTAGGCCGATTCCGGGATGTCCAACTGTATCTGCAGTTCTTTTTGAATGACCAGATCTTCTGTTTCATTCAAATATTCTTGAATTAATGGCACAAGATTGATATGTTCCGGTTTAAAAACAGCCTTGGATGTCTCCAGCCTCGAAATCGTCAGAATTTCTTGTACCATCGTTTCCAGGGTATCCGCAACCTCCAGGGATCTTGCCAAATATTTTTCCCGGTCTTTGTAGACTCCTACACCTAACAGCATTCCCTCTAATTGTCCTTTCACGATAGTGATAGGTGTCTTCAATTCATGAGATGCCGCAGAAAAAAAATCTAATCTCGCCTGTTCCAGTTCTTTTTCACGCTCAATATCCTCTGCCAGTTTCGCATTTGCATTCTGCAGATCGGACAGCGTAGATGTAAGCTCACGGGATAAGGTATTCAGGCTCCGCTCCAGCACCCCCAATTCATCAGAACGGTTTTCTTCCATCCGCCACTCTAATTTCAGTACGGACATTTCTTTCGCTATGCCACTTATTTTCAATACAGGTTTAGTTATGATATGAGAATAAAGCCCTGAGGCTGTAAAAGCTATCAGTAAACTTAAGGCAAACAGGATTGGAAACACCTGTGAAAAGGCCTGACGCAGCTCCTCAATTTGCGCCGCTTCCCCATAAACAATGAGGGTATATCTTTCACTGGAATCCGAAAACGAAATATAATAGGTACCTGATAATACAGGAACTTCCCCACCATACATCACACTTCCCTCCGCACCTTCCACGCTCTCAGCCTCCCGCTGCTCCGATGGGGTGGAGATGAGCCGGCCGTCGCCGGAATATAATTCGATGGAATCAATATTACTGCTTTGAGCGAGCTGATCGAATAGCTTTTTACTGTTATCCAGTGTAACCTGTTCCACTTCCGAGACAAATCTTTTCATCTGTTTATCTAAGGTGCTATTCAGTTCATTGGAATATGTCTTCGGCATAACAAATGCCAGTATTCCAAATATGAGTAAACTTACACAAAAAATCAGAAGTGTTGTTACAATAAATACTTTGGCAAATAAACTACCTTTAATTTTCTTTATCAATTTTATACCCCACTCCTCTAATCGTTTGTATAAAGTCAATCCCCAGTTTCTTTCTCAGATTTTTGATATGGGTATCAACAACCCGCTCGTCACCATAAAAGTCGTATTTCCATAATCTATCCAGCAAGTTCTGACGGGTCAATACCCTTCCCTGATGGGTCAGCAACTCCCGCAAGACTTCAAACTCTCTCTGAGTCAACTCATGAGACCTTCCCTCAATGCTGGCTGTATAACTATCCAAATCCAGAGTAAGACCACGAAATACAATCCTTTGGTGCTCATCATATGTATCCCCTCTGCTGCGCCGCAGCACTGCCCCTATCTTACGGACCAAAATCGGCATGGAAAAAGGTTTTATAATATAATCATCAACCTGCAGATCCAATCCCCTAATCTGCTCCTCCTCTCCATTTAATGCGGTAAGCATAATGATCGGCACCCTGGACTTCTGCCTGATCAGCTCACAGACAGCAAACCCATCGATTTTAGGAAGCATAATATCTAATAAAATCAAATCGAATTGCTCACTGGAGTACAGGGACATAGCTTCCATACCATCTCTGGCTACGGTTATTCCATATCCAACCTCCTGCAAGAAGTTCTGCAAAAGCTCTTGTATATCTAAATCATCTTCAACAACTAAAATTTTCTGCATGGTTGCCCCTCCCTGTTCTAAGCATATCACAGTATTATGTGATTAAAGTGTAGATACCTGGATTTTATCTTGAAATTACAATTCTCAATTGTTGCTGAATATAAAAAGCGAAGCCTATAGCTCCGCCCTTTATATTCTCATCGTCGAAAATAATATGTATTCTATTGCTTATGGTTTTCAGTCCTATAAATTATGAACGAACTCCTTGAATTTGTCTCCCCGCTGTTCGAAATTATCAAACTGGCCCCAGCTTGCACATGCGGGCGACAAGAGGACAGCATCTCCCGGATTTGCCTTGGATGCACAGATAGCGACCGCTTCTTGCAAGTCTTCGCAGAAAAGGATATGCTCCTTTGGAAAGCCACAGGAGATGGCCGTATCGGCTATCTTTTCCCGGGTTTGTCCAATCAATACCAGGTATCTTACCTTTCCGTCGAAAGCGTTAATCCAGTCTTTGTATTCGGATGCCTTGTCATATCCGCCGCCAATCAGCAAGGTTGGACGATTCATAGCCTGAATCCCCTTGATTGCGGCGTCGGGATTGGTTCCCTTGGAGTCGTTGTAATATGCAACACCCTTCTTTTCAGTCACGTATTCGATGCGATGTTCTACGCCTGCAAAGTTCTGGATTGTCTTACGAATGCTGTCCATGGGAACCCCTGCACAGTAGGCCATGGCTACAGCAGTCATTACATTTTCGTAATTATGTAGTCCCAGCAGCTTTAAATCGCTGGTTTTGGTTACTTCTATTGATCCTTGCTCATCCTTGTATACAATCTTGCCCTCATCCAGGTAGATACCCTTGTCCAACGGGCGAAGAGAGGAGAAATAGATCACCTTTGGGATAATTGTCTCTCCAAAAGGACGGAGCACATCGTCTTCATAATTCAATATACAGTAATCATCAGCCGTCTGATTGCTGGCAATCAGCTCCTTAACCCGAATGTACTCTTCCATTGTGTGGTGACGGTTCAGGTGGTCTTCACTGATATTGGTAATCGCACTCACCTTCGGATGGAAGGTATCGATGGTTTCCAACTGGAAACTACTGATCTCCGCTACTGTAACGGAATCCTCGGTCTGATCCAATACCACATCCGTATAAGGGATTCCGATATTTCCAACCACAAAACTTTCCGGATGAAAGTCACCCATGATGGCGCCCAGCAAGGCGGTGGTGGTGGTCTTACCATTGGTTCCGGTGATGGCCATTACCATACCTTCTCCAGTCTGATAGGCCAATTCTACCTCTCCCCAGATAGGTATCTGTCTTTCCCGCATCTTCTTCACAATCGGCAGATCCGTCGGAACTCCGGGGCTCATGACCACCAGATCTAAGGTATCCAGAATTTCCTCCGGCAAGTCTCCCAGGACTACCGTAGTCTTTCCCGGATCTTCCATCTTAGCCAGAACCTCTTGGGGGTCCAGCTTATCATTTCCATCATATATCAGGGGCAATGCTCCCTTTTTCACCAGCAGGCTGGCCGCTCCGATTCCGCTTTTTCCAGATCCGAACACACAAATCCGTTTCCCTTGTAAATTCATTGTAATCCTCCTCAGTTCTGTCCGTAATATACTCTCAGATGCCCAGGATCGCCACCATGCAAAGCACTGCCGTCAGGATGGTGAAGACTGCCACAATCCGGGTTTCAGACCATCCCACCAGCTCAAAATGATGATGGATCGGGGTCATTTTAAATATCCGCTTCCCATGGGTAATCTTGAAATATGTAACCTGCATGATTACGGATATAATTTCAAACATATAGATAAATCCCACGATGGGTAAAAACAATGGCATGTGAAGCATATAAGCCGTTCCTGCCACGAATCCACCCAGTGCCAGAGATCCCGTATCCCCCATAAATACTTGTGCGGGAAATACATTAAACATCAAAAATCCCATTAATGCGCCGATTACCGCACAGATCATCGGCTCAATCCCACTGCTTTCACCGATGGCAATCACCACAAAGAAAGTGGATACCATAACGGTCACACTGGAAGCCAGGCCGTCCAGGCCATCGGTAAAATTCACACCATTGACCGTTCCGAGCACTACAAAGAATAAGAGTGGGATGGCCATCCAGCCCATATCCAACATCTTGCCGGGCAGGAAGGGGATTTTCATGGCCAGTGACACATCCGTAAAGCGAATCATATAGAAGGCAAAGACCGCCGTAACGATGATCTGGCAGACCATCTTCTGTCCCGGCAAAAGGCCGTCCGCCCGCCTCATCACCACCTTTAGGTAATCATCCAGGAATCCAATCAGGCCAAATCCCAGGGTCAGAAATAGAACCGGAATAATCTTAGGATAGTCTTTTACATAAAGCAGTGCCGTAACCGAGGTGGAGATCAGAAAGATCAATCCACCCATGGTCGGTGTTCCCTCCTTTTTCAGATGAGACTTCACCCCTAAAGCCCGCTCCGTCTGCCCAATCTTGAGCCTGCGCAAAAAAGGGATGATAATCGGCCCCAGTAAAAGGCTGAGGGCAAATGCTGCAAGCACAGGGATTACTACAATATTATAATCCATACGTTCCTCCATTCGTGCAATATCCAACCGTTCGTATTTTTCCTCTTATCAATATCTGGATTAGGCTGGCGAACTGGCACATGATCCTATTCCGGGCATGACAGCCGAATTGGCAGGTATTCAATTGTAGTTTTCTCATCTGTGCTTTTTTTATTTATCTATTTTCAATCTGATTAAAATTATGATTGAATTCCATAATATTTCCATTGTTAATTGCTCTATAATAAAAAAGTTAAACCATGTATAGTATATAGCGTATAAATCGGTATGGCAAGACCTTTCTTTTACTTCTATATCTATTCCTGGGGACTTTCGCTCTCGGCTATTACCTCGCTTTTCTCGATTCCCAGATAGGGCAGGACATTCTCGAATATCCCCCTCATCACCGGAGCGGCGATGGTTCCTCCATAATAGACGCCCTGAGGATTGTCGATGATGCAGACTCCCAGCACCTGAGGGTTATACGTAGGAGTGAATCCCAGAAAGGATGAGATATAACGGTTGGCACTTCGGGGCAATGTCTGGGAAGTGGCGGTCTTACCCCCGATTTTATACCCCTCGATATAGGCATTCTTACCCGATCCTTCAGATACCACTGACTCCAGGATATCACATACCAGTTCCGAAGTTTCCTTGGATAAAATGCCTTCTTTTGTTTTATATTCCAAGGTCTCGATCAACGTGCCGTCATCATCAATCACATCCACGCCAAAATGAGGAGTCACCCTGGTTCCTCCATTGACCAGAGAACTGACCGTTGCCGCCAGCTGTATGGGCGTGATTTGGAAACTCTGTCCGAATGACATCGTGGCCAATTCCACAGGCCCCACATTCTCCTTCTTATGCATAATGGTTCCTGCCTCACCCGGAAGGTCGATTCCTGTCTTTTCCATCAGCCCGAACTGTTTAAAATACTTGAAGAAATTATCCACCCCGAGCCTCAGGCCCACGTCAATAAAAACCGGGTTACAGGAGTTTTGAGCGCCCTGTATAAAGGTTTCACTCCCGTGTCCTGCCCGCTTATGGCAATGAATTCTCCTGTCCTCCACGACCCGGAATCCGCCACAGGAAAAGGTATCCGTTGTCTTTACCACGCCCTCTTCCAACCCTGCCGACATGGTGAAAACCTTAAAAGTAGAGCCTGGTTCATAGGTATCGTTAATACAGGCATTTCTCCACATCTTATTGCATAGATCCTGATACTCTTTGTCGCTTAACCCTGTAGTATCCATTGGATAATTCAAGGTAAACGGGTCATTCAAATCGAATTCCGGCACGTTAACACAGGCATAGATTTCGCCATTCTGGGGATTCATCAACAATATGGAGACTCCGTTGGCCTGCTTTTCCTCCATCACCTTCTTCGCCGCCTGCTCACAGTAGAGTTGTATATTTCTATCCAGGCTGATGCGCAGATTATATCCTGCCACCGGTTCCACACGGCTTTCACCAATCACATCCAGCTCTATCCCCCTGGCATCCGTGGTGGTCAGAATCTTACCATTGATCCCCTCCAAAACATCATCATATTTGACCTCCAGGCCGATGATACCCTGATTGTCGGAGCCAGTGAATCCCAGCACATGAGAGGCCAGAGTGCCGTAGGGGTAATAGCGCTTAAAATCCTCATCCACCTTTACGCCGCTATACCCATAGGCACGGATTCGATCTCCCACCTCCTTGTCCACATTCGTCTTTACACGCTCTATGGAAGACCGCTTTTCCACACGTTTTCTGGCCGCCTCCTCACTAATCCCCAATTCCTTTACCAACATCCCGATCACAGCCTCAGGTTCCTCAATCTGGCTGTGGATTACCGAGATGGTACACACCGTCTTATTGGCCGCCAGCACCACGCCATTGGCATCCAGAATCTTACCTCTGGCTGCTTTGATGTCCCTCTCACGCTCGTGTAGATCATCCGCCTTTTCCGAATAATAATCCGATTGAAATACCATCAGATAAACCAGCCTGCCCACCAGTCCAAGGAGCAGGGCCGCACAACAGAAGAATATGACGACCACTTTCTTCTTATTATATGTCTTATTTTTACGCATAAATTAACCCCATAGAGACCATTAATAATCTATATGGCCACTTCTATGGGGTTAGTACTTTTTTTCATCTATTCATTGGTAATAGCCGCTTCCGAATTGGTGATTCCATCGCTGAGCATATCATTGGACTCACCGATTTGATTGCCGTTTTCATCCACGTTCTCATCTTCCGGAGGATTTGGAACATTATCATCCGCCACTCCTTCTGCATTGCTGCCTGCTAAGCTGTCGTCCACCTCAAGATCTTCCACCTTGGATGGATCCGTAGGGAAGATATTCATATAAGGCATTAACTCAGCCATGATGTCTTTATAGATATTCTGAGCATAGATGCTGTTTGCCTGAACATCCGTATTCGGCTCATCCACCACCACGTAGAGAACCACCTGGGGATTCTCAAGAGGGGCAAATCCGATGAATGACACCAGATATTTCCGATCCACTCTTGGAATCTTCTGTGCGGTTCCTGTCTTACCGCCCATGGTATATCCCGATACGTTTGCCTTGGCACCAGTACCACCCGGCTCCATGACTGTGCCCAGATATCCCCTGACCTCATCGCTGACTTCCTGGGATACAACCTGGCGGACAACCACTGGTTCTGTATTCTCAACCACAGCTCCGCTGCTGTCAGTGATTGTGTTGACCACATGTGGCTTATAATATACCCCACCGTTAATTACGGATGAAAATGCAGCAATTTCCTGAATCATGGTGCTGGTAAATCCTTGTCCAAAAGAGGCAGTGCCCAGCTCTGTAGAACCTAAACCATCCAGACTGTGAAGAATACCGCTACCTTCTCCGGGCAGATCGATGCCTGTATAAGATCCAAAGTTGAAGAGCTTCTGATACTTCAAGAAGGTCTCAGCCCCCATTGCCTCTCCGATGTCCATCATCGCCACGTTACAAGAATACTTCAGAGTTTCACTCAAAGTCTCTGTGCCATGTCCATTAGGATAGATCGCGCATTTGATTGGGATACCTCCCACCTTCTTAAAGCCTCCGCAATAAAAGGTGTCATCCTCGGTGATACTGCCACTTTCCAGAGCTGCGGCAACGGTCATGGGTTTAAATGTGGAACCTGGCTCATATGCATCGGAAATACAGTAATTTCTCCAGATTTCAAACAGCGCATTTAACCTGGCCTCATCATCCATGGCTTCTATCTCTTCCGGAGTATAGAAAGAGGATAAATCCCTGGGGTTATTCAGATCATACCAGTCCGAAGAATCCATTCCCAGTATCTCACCGGTGTTGGGATTCATCGCCACCACACCTACATTTTTAGCACCTTTGGCACCATCGGGTCCATTGGCCATCTCGTTTTGATATTTTTCCAGAGCCTTTCGGATAATCTGCTGAATATTGGTATCAATGGTGGATATCACATTCTTTCCATCCACCGGATCGATAATTGTCTGTTCCACATCCGCATCGGAATTAAAATAACCGAATTGACGTCCGTTGATGCCATTCAAGACACTGGAGTAGTAACCTTCGATTCCCCAGTCTGCCGAAGTGCCGTCATAGGTGAATCCAATCAGATCGCTGGCCAGAGAATTCATCGGATAGACCCTCAGATAATCTTCCTCAAACCATACCCCTTTCACCCGCTGGCGCTCCGCCTTCTCTTCCTTACTTAAGCCCTCATTTTCTTCACTTTTCACATCCAGATAGGCTTCAAATTTCTTCTTATCGGTAATCGACAACTGCTTGATCAGCACCTGATACTGGCTGTTCTTGGTCTCCTCATTTTCCAAACGTGACCGAATCTCACTTTCTTCCAGGCCCAGAACTTCCACCAAGGCCTTCACCGTGGGCTCCAGATATCTCTGGGTGGCTTCCCCCTTTATCTTTATGCTGCTGTTCACCACCTTGCAGTCCAGAATGACATTATATACTTTTTCACTGGTGGCCAGAATTGTGCCATTTCGATCCCGTATCTCCCCTCGCTTAAATGGTATGATCCGGCTGTCGTACTGTTGCTGTGTCTGACTTAATACCTGTCTTTTGTATCTTTCGCCATCAGTTGCGTTGATATACGTGATTCTAAGGGCTAAACCGACTAAAGCCAGCACGACTATGATGAATAGTCCTACCAGCTTTTTGCTTATCCTGCCGTTTATTTTCCTATTGGTAATCGCATTCTGACGCCGTTTGGATTTTCTTCTGCTCACTTTGCGTCCTCACTTACTTACTTCGTGCCCGGAACATCTGCGTACTGACGCACGTAGCTGTTTCCTTTTGTGTCATAGTACTGTACCTGGGATTCATCTGCATACTTTAATCCCAGACGGCTCAGTGCTGCCTCTTTGATAGTCTCCATGCTGACGGATGCCATCACTGTATTATAATAAGCATCATTATCTGCTTTCAATTTGCTAAGTTTCGTCTCTAGTGATGCCACAGTATCGTTCTGTGTGGTGACCTGAGCCTTCAGCTGCAGAAAATTAACACAAACAAGTACTGTTGCTACACATACAATAGCCAGGAACATCACATAGCCTCTACTCATCTGCATCGCGCGCTGACGGTTTCGGTGTGTCTGTCTGCTGACCTTTCGCTTTGGAAGCTCTATACTCTCCTCTTCCTCCGGAAGATAAGAAAGTCTACGTACCGCACTTCCATCTTCGTAAGTATCTCTTACATAACGATCCGCTCTTGAATTTACCCTTCTTTTTGCATTCTTTGCCATATCTTATAACTCCCGATGCCTGCAAACTCACCTTCTTCGTTCAAAAACACGTAACTTTGAACTTTTAGACCGCTTATTTGCTTCAATCTCTTCTCTTGTTGGTACAATTGGTTTACGGGTAACCACAACCCCTTTGGATTTCTTGCCGCATACACAGACCGGAAAGTCCGGCGGACAAGTACAGGGGTTTTCATTTCGTCTGAAAATCGTCTTGACGATTCGATCTTCCAGGGAATGAAATGTGATGACACACAGCCTTCCACCTTCATTCAGCATCTCTATCATTCCATCCAGTGAATCCCGAAGCACATCCAGTTCCTGATTCAATTCTATCCTCAGAGCCTGAAATGTTTTCTTAGCGGGATGGCCACCGGTGGCGCGAATCTTGGCAGGTATAGCACGCTTGATGATCTCGATTAACTCCCCAGTCGTCTCGATCGGCGCCTCCTGTCTGGCGAGGCAGATATGCTTTGCAATGTTCTTTGCAAACTGATCCTCTCCATAATCCCTGATAATCCGATATAGCTCCCTTTCCGAGTATTGATTTACGATATCAGCGGCGGTGCGCTCTTGCCTTTGGTCCATACGCATGTCCAATGGCGCATCCTCACGATAGGTAAATCCTCTCTCGGCATTATCCAGCTGGTAGGAGGAAACCCCCAAATCCAACAGGATTCCATCTACAGATGGTATTCCCCTCTTTTTCAGCTCTTTTGCCATATGGCAGTAATTGCTTCGAATAACCGTGACCTGATCTGCATAGTCCTTCAGCCGCTCCCCAGCCGCCTGTATGGCATCCGCATCTTGATCAAATCCTATAAATCTTCCTTGGTCTGACAATCTTTTGCAAACCTCCGAGGCATGTCCAGCACCTCCCAGGGTGCCGTCCACATAGATACCGTCAGGCTTGATATTCAGATTATCAATCGTCTCTTCTAGTAATACAGACTTGTGTTTAAACTCCATTACTTCCATCTCCTGTGCGCGAAGCATAACGGCTCAGCACATCAATTTAGATGTTAGATGGTAATTCCCAGATCCTGCAGCCCCTCGGCTATGGCATCCATATCATCGTAATTGCTGTTCTCGCTCCACTTCTGTTTACTCCAGATTTCAATTCTGTTAATGTTACCTGTCAACACTACATCTTTTTCCAGACCTGCAAATTCCCGTAACGTTCCCGGCACGAGAATTCTCCCCTGCTTGTCCAGTTCACATGAAGTTGCTCCGGCAACAAAGAAACGTGAAAAGGTTCTGGCATTTTTGTTCGTAAGTGGTAAGCTGCGTAACTGCTCTTCAAATTGTCCCCATTCATCCATGGGATAGATAGAGAGACAGCCATCCAAGCCTTTCGTCAAAACAAACTCGTCTCCAAGTTGCTCACGAAACTTCGATGGTATGATCAGTCTCCCCTTTGGGTCAATTGTATGACTATACTCTCCCATGAACATACGCAATTACCTCTTTTGCTTAAGTGAAAGTCTCCCCACTTCCACCTTTAGATACGATTTGTCGGTCACTGCCACATTCCCTCCATTTCGCACCACTTTTCACCACTTTGTACCACTTATGGATTTATTCTATCCTAATTTCATGAAAAAAGCAAGGTATTTTTAAAGATTTCACATTTTGGGAAGCTGCCAAAAAAGGCTTATTTATGGGGTTTTTCGACAAAAAAAGAGAAGAAACGACATATCCGTTTCTCCTCATCAGCAGTGGTGGTATAGTGATCATACGTTCTCCACTACATATAGTATTTTTATTGAATTTAATTACCAATAAATGGAAATCTTTATTTCTTCTTTTCAGATGGAGGCAAAGTGGGGGGGAAATCCCGACTTATCTCCTTTTCATCCCTTCAATCATACGAATTGGCTTCATCAAACGTTAAAACGGAATAAAATCACATCGCCGTCTTTGACCACGTATTCTTTTCCTTCCATCCGTACCAGACCCTTTTCTCTGGCTCCGTTATAAGAACCACAGTCCAGCAGGTCCTGATAGTTTACAACCTCGGCCTTGATGAATCCACGTTCAAAGTCGGTGTGGATCTTTCCTGCAGCCTGTGGAGCCTTGGTGCCCATCTCAATGGTCCATGCCCTTGTCTCGTCCTCACCTGCAGTCAAAAAGCTCATCAGCCCCAGAGTACGGTAGCTTGCCTCGATCAACTTATCCAGTCCTGATTCCTTTAATCCCAGATCTTCCAGGAATTCCTGTTTCTCATCATCGTCCAGTTCGGAAATCTCCGCCTCTATTTCGGCACAGATAACAAATATCTCACTGTTGTGCTCCGCAGCATAGCCTCTTACTTTCTGAACATAGGGATTTTCTGCCCCATCATCGGCCAGATCATCCTCGCTGACATTGGAAGCATAAATCACCGGCTTGTTGGTCAGGAGGTTGTACTCTCCCATCCAGGCTTCTTCATCTTCGTTCTCAGTTTCAAACAAAACCGCATCTTTTCCATCTTCCAGATGGGCTTTCAGACGATTCAGCATCTCCAGCTCTTTCGCTGCCGCCTTATCCATACGGGCCGTCTTAGTGGTTTTTGCAATTCTTCTCTCCAGAATCTCAAGATCTGAAAATATGAGTTCCAGATCGATGGTCTCGATATCCCTCAAAGGATCGATATTTCCATCCACATGAACCACATTTTCATTCTCAAAGCAGCGAACCACATGGACGATGGCATCCACCTCACGAATATTGGCCAGAAACTGATTTCCCAGGCCTTCTCCCTTGGAAGCTCCCTTTACCAAGCCTGCGATATCCACGAATTCTACCACGGCCGGCGTCACTTTCTTAGACTGATAAAAGTCTCCCAACAGCTTAATTCTCTCATCTGGCACCGGAACGATTCCCACATTGGGATCAATGGTACAGAAAGGATAGTTTGCTGATTCTGCTCCTGCCTTTGTCAAAGAATTAAACAGGGTACTTTTCCCTACATTCGGTAAGCCTACGATTCCTAATTTCATGGTTGTTTCCTTTCTTTATCAACACGTATTTTTACGATTTTTCTCACTGATTCATTATTGTAACACAGGTTGGGGGAATTGAAAAGAGGGGGGGACGGAGAAATGGAGGCCCGGCTGGCGGAGGGGGGTGTGGGGGCATTTGCAGAACAGTATTAGAAGTATTTACGCCTGAAGGGGCCGCTGTGACACCGATTGATACGGGTTATCCAAACCCGTATCAAAAGCGT
>DVNN01000190.1 GCA_018714325.1 Candidatus Pelethocola excrementipullorum | reverse complement strand
ATTACCAATTCTTTGTTGGTGGGTTTCCGGAATTTGAAATCAGTAATAAACAGTATTCCGACCGCGAGGACCAGAATATGCAGCACCACGACAAAATACGCGGAGAACAACGGTGAAAACACAAACACAATGGGCAGTGCCACCGACATCGAGGTTATGGGCAGACCGCGGTAATACTTTCTAGCGTCATCGGTTTCATTCTGACGCTTTTCCTCCATAACATTGAAGAACGCTAGACGGATGACGCCGGCCAGTCCATAAAAAATCAAAATAGCTATACTGTAGATATGGTTCATTCCCAGCTTGTAGCAAAGAATTATAGGAAATGCCCCGAAACATACCACGTCACATAGTGAGTCTATCTGTATTCCAAAACGCTTCTCATCTTCTGTCCTGTCCTTTTTAGCCCGGGCAATCTTGCCGTCAAACATATCACATAGCCCTGAAAATGCAAGGCAGAAAATCGCCCAGCGGAAATGCCCTGTAGAGGCGCAAAAAATCCCACTGATTGAAGATGCAAAGCTGATATATGTAAGTATCACCGTATAATCATAAAATCCTATCACTAATATCCCCTCATCTTTCGCAACTTAATTTTTCTCTCAATTAACTTCATTTTGCTCTGCACCCACTACCCCTCTCTTATTGGGAAACAGCCATCCTGTAGCCTTGTCCATGATTCTTCCATAAACACTAGAAATACTGGTATGGGCACCCAGCCAAAAGCAGAGCTCTGCCAGTATCACGCCTCCTGCCACATCAATGATAACATGCTGCTTCGTGGTCAATGTAGATATAAACACCGAAATCGCCATGATACAAGAAAATGTGCGATACCACAAAGGAATATTTTTCTTCCCCCTAATTCCAATAAAGCAGAACCAGCTGACCAGACAATGGATGGATGGAAACAGATTTGATGCCGAATCCACAGCATACAACCAGGACATTAACGTGTTCCATAACCCACCATCCGTAATCACAGGTCTGGTATTGGTGGTAGGATAAACCAGATAGAAGATAAGACATACACAGCGGGAAATAAGATCCCCTGCGAAAAACTGATAAACACTCTTTTTATCCTGTTTTGCAATCAGAATATAGTTAACCAGCCAAAATAAATAACACCCAAAGTAAATAATCAATGTTTCCGGTATAAAGGGAATCTTCTGATCCAGACTGCTTTCGATGTTGTGGTGATACCAGTCACCCGCAATCAGCTTGGATCCTCCATACACTACATTATTAAACATAAATGCACATAATACCGGCAGAAAGCCATATTCCGGCATCACGCGGTTTATTAAACTCCGTACTTTGTTCATACCTTACTCTTCTAACCTCTTTTTCTGTAATCGTATGATGATAGAAAATTTCAAAAGACACTGGGTCATCTGGAGGTCAGAATATCTTTCCTCTGTTTCTTTCAACCACCCTAGTATAGCAATTCCTTGTTACATACTCAAGCCTTTTTCTTAAATCTTAAAAAACCTTTAAAACTTCTTAATTATTTTGACCCATTTTTCCCTTTAGCATACCTGGATATTTATGAAATCGACATATTTAGATAAACCTGGGCAATGATTTCCACCAGATAATTACTATCATGGACTCCAGTTTTTTCCATGGCTGCCTCCTTCAGAACAATGGAAGGAGACTACTGGTAGAGAAATCATGCCCACTCTATTATTTCTTTTTTGTATACCATTTTTCCAAGACACACAACCCCTGATACAAAATCATGGCTATGACACATAAGATCACAATAGACATGATGAGCCAATCCAGTTTGAAGACCTGGCTTGAGTATATGATTAAATAACCAAGTCCCTGTCTGGCACCGATGAATTCTCCGATGATGACACCCACCAGGCAAAGTCCGATATCCACCTTCAATGTACTGAGCAGATAGGGGGTGGATGCTGGAAGGACCACCTTTAACAGTACTTGATACTTCTTCCCTCCAAGGGTGTAGATCAGCTTCATCTTCTCCTGACTCACTTCCTGAAACCCTTGATACAGGCTGATGATGGAACCAAAGATGGCCACCGACATACCTGCGATAATGATTGTTTTCATATTAGCACCCAGCCAGACGATTAAAAGAGGTGCCAGGGCTGATTTGGGAAGCGAATTCAAGACGACGAAATATGGTTCTGTCACCTCGGCAAACTTGGGAAATATCCATAACAGGATTGCGGTCAGAACCGTAAAGAACATTGTAAGGACAAAACTGATCAATGTTTCCGCCAATGTCACCCCAATATGCATTGGCAGGCTATGATCTTTCATCAAGTTGTAGAAAGTACGAACCACCTTTACAGGACTGCTGAAGATAAAGGAATCAATCCATCCCAGATCCGAGGCGCACTGCCATAGGGTCAAAAACGCCAGCAACACAAAGATACGAAAAAAGCGTATCTGGAACTTTCTGATCGTTTGCTTTTTAAGATACGCTTCCTGCGCGGTACACGTCTTCATGGTTGTTCAACTCCTTCCAGATCATATTAAAATAAGTTTTAAACGCAGGTGCATTTCTGGATGCCATCGGAGTACGGTTTGGGATGTCCATATCTATAGAAACAGCTTTTTTCACAATTGCAGGGCGGTTGGACAGGACAATTACCTGATCCGCCATGCTGATTGCTTCCGATATATCATGGGTCACAAGCAAGGCCGTCTTCTTCTGGGCCTTTAGGATCTGTCCGATATCATCTGCAACGGATAATCTGGTCTGATAATCCAGGGCGGAGAACGGTTCATCCAGCAACAGTAAGGATGGCTCCAGTGCCAACGTACGAATCAGGGCAGCCCTTTGGCGCATCCCGCCTGACAGCTGGGAAGGACGGGCATTGCGAAATTCTTCCAGGCCATAGGTCTTCAGCATCTCTTCCACTTTCGCCTTTGTGTTGTCATTTAGCTTCTTCTGTATCTCCAGCCCCAAGATCACATTGCGGTAGATGGTCCGCCATTCAAAAAGATGATCTTTTTGCAGCATATAGCCAATATTTATATCGGATTCCTCCAAAGGCTGCCCCTTTACAAAAATAGAACCAGATTCCGGTTTAATCAAACCAGATATCAGGCTCAGTATCGTACTTTTCCCACACCCGCTGGGACCGACCACGGCCACAAACGCTCCCTCTCCGATAGTGATATTTATATCTGTTAAGGTCGGTGTTTCTCCCTCCATACTATGATAAGAAAAACAGATATCCTTAAGCTCCAACAGTGGCTCCATACCATACCTCCTGTATTCATTTTTAACAGAATGACTTTCTTCTCAGTAAGCTATATATATCTAAGATATGCATTTGCATCAAAAATGGAGACTGCAGCCCTTCCAGGCCAAAGTCTCCATGATACGATTTACGACTGCATGGTGTATTGTGTCTTATAGTGAAGGGGCGACATTCCATAATGCTTTTTGAAGAGTTTGCTGAAATGGTAAGCATCCTCATAGCCGACGGCCAACGCTACCGCCTGTACGCTGGCGGCTGAATCTTGTTCTATCAGCTCCCTTGCTTTTTCCATACGCAGGTCTATCAGATAATTGATGGGGGTGTCTCCCGTCTCCTGTTTGAATAGTTTGGATATATAGACGGGACTCAGATACATATTCGCCGCGATTTGATCCAGCGAGACCTTCTCACGGTAATGTTCATCCAGATATTTTTTAATCTTCCGCACCACATACTTCTTGTTTACAGAACGGAATATATAACCTTTCTGCTCTGCTTCCTCCCGCTCTTCATGCTCTTCTCTTTGAATCAGACAAAGCAACTGGATCAGATATGCCTTCAACATGAAATATCTTCCTGTTTCGCAGGTCTGATACTCTTTTTCGATGGCTCCGCAAAGCCGGAATATCTCCTGTCTTAAACCCTCTGGCATGGTCATGATCAGATTGCCCCCTTCAAACAGGGGCAGATATCCTCTTTCGCAGCCCTTAAAATCCACATCTGTAAATGCAACATAGCACTCTGTAGCTCCCTGAGCACTTCCGGTCCCCACCAGGCTTTTATGATATGATCCCGGATTCAAAAGTATTATGTCCCCTTCTCTCACCGTGTATCTCTCTCCATTGATAACGAAATTCCCTTCTCCCCTCAGGATGATCACCAGCTCTATGAATTCATGGGCATGGTAGTTGTTTTCATCCTCCGTCCTTTTATGGGTCCAGGAAAACAAAAAGGTTGGATTCAAATCTCCATAAGTAATATCGTATTCTGCTTTACACATACTATTTCCTTCCCAAATTGGCATCTGTACAGGTAATAACTCAAGTAATACCTGCCCTCTCTCTTAAGTATACAACATATGACATCCATAGTACAAGAAATTACATTTCACTTTTTATCTTTTCCTATATAATAGTCACGTAACCAGAGATTATTCGGGTGCTGTTCTTATGCCATAATCTAAGAAACATCCCATCCGAATAGCCATTATGGTGAAGAAGGAGATTAAAATGACTAAAAATTTAACTACGGGCAATCCTGCCAAACTGATACTAATCTTTACACTTCCCCTGATTATCGGGAATATTTTCCAGCAGTTCTACAGCATGGCTGACACATTGATTGTGGGTCGTACCATCGGTGTCAATGCGCTGGCCGCTGTTGGTTGTACGGGAAGTTTATCTTTCTTTATATTAGGTTTTGTCATGGGATTGACCTCAGGACTTTCCATCATCACGGCACAGCGCTTTGGCGCCCAGGATCCGGCC
>DVNN01000189.1 GCA_018714325.1 Candidatus Pelethocola excrementipullorum | reverse complement strand
GAGACTGCAAAAGAACTTTTTGATTATGTCATCGAGGTAGCATCCGGCAGGCTGGTCAAGGCGGAAGAAAAGGGATATCACGATATGGCAATCTTTAAACAAGGGGTAACCTTGTAATTAATAGTTAATTTAGATCCTTCGGGATTCACAGGAATCTTAGATTATATAGAAAAAGGAGCAAAGCTATGAAGAAATTAAGTTACAAAACACTGGAAGAACAGGGTTACGACGGATATTTATTAAAGGATGCACCGGAACGTGTGCTGCAGTTTGGAGAAGGTAATTTCATGCGTGCCTTCGTGGACTACTGGTTTGATCTACTGAATGAGCGGGTGGGCTTTAATGGCAAGGTTGTTCTCTGCCAACCGATCGCGCCTGGGCTTGCCGATATGATCAACGAGCAGGAAGGTCTTTATACCCTGTTTCTGCGTGGCTTTGAGAACGGGGAAAAGGTCAATGATAAAAGGGTGATCTCCAGTGTAAGCCGTTGTCTGAATCCTTATGAAGATTACCAGGCTGTTTTGGACTGTGCCAAAAATCCAGACCTGCGTTTTATCACCTGCAATACCACTGAAGCAGGTATTGTATATGATCCATCCTGCAAATTCGAGGATGTTCCGGCCGCCAGCTATCCTGGAAAACTGACTCAGTTTTTATATGAGAGATTTAAACAGTTCGGAAGTGAGAAGGGAAAGGGATTCATCATCCTATCCTGTGAATTAATCGATAACAACGGAAAAGAACTGGAGAAATGCGTGTTGCAGTACGTGGATCAGTGGAATCTGGGAGATGATTTCAAAAACTGGGTGAAGGAAGAGAACATTTTTTGTTCCACGCTGGTTGACCGTATTGTCACAGGGTATCCGAGAAACGAAGCAAAACAGATCTGTGAAGAACTGGGTTATGAGGATAATCTGATTGATACAGGAGAAGTTTTCGGATTCTGGGTAATCGAAGGTCCTGACAGCATGAAAGAGGAATTAAAATTTGAGGAGGCAGGTCTGCCGGTAATCATCTGTGGAGACCACAAGCCTTATAAACAAAGAAAAGTGCGTATCCTGAACGGTGCTCATACCTCCATGGTTCTGGGAGCTTACCTGGCAGGACAGGATATTGTCAGAGACTGTATGAATGATGAGGTAATCAGCGGATTTATGAATAAGACAATCTACGATGAAATCATTCCTACTCTTACACTGCCTGAGAATGAACTGAAAGAATTCGCAGCAGCGGTAAAAGAGAGGTTCAACAACCCATTTGTGGATCATGCACTTTTGGCGATCTCTCTGAACTCCACCTCTAAGTGGAAAGCCAGAGTAATGCCGTCACTGAAAGGATATATTGAGAAATTCGGAAAGGTTCCGGCCTGCATTTCCGCATCCCTGGCATTTTACATCCAGTTCTATACCGGAAACCGTCTGGAAGAGAATGCTCTTGTAGGCGTACGCGGTGAGAATGAGTATGAAATCAAGGATGACCATTTTGTATTGGAATTCTTTGATGCTCATAAACATGATGATGCGGTGTCCATGGCGAAGGCAGTCCTTTCCAATCAGGATTTCTGGGGTGAGGATTTGACTCTTATCCCTGGCTTACTGGATGCGGTAACCGAAGATTTGGTTATGGTAAAAGAAAAAGGCTCTTATGAAGTGATGAAAAAGTGTCTGGCATAAGAACCAAACCCCAAACAGTCAAATACGTGAACAAGTTCCGGAAATGAATGGAATAACCAGAGCAGGTTGACTTTTCAGGACTTTCAACTTCCCTCCTTCGAAAGTCTTGAAAGTACAGGCTCCGGTAATATCATTCAGGAAGTGATTTGTTGACGTTTCATAAAATTAGGTTTACATTCGTATGGAATTGCCCATACTATTGGATGTTAATTCGGGTAGCAAGGCGCTGTACCATAGGGCTTTGGTGCCCGAATTTGTTTTTACACTTGAGTCTTAGGATAGACTTTTATTTGTAAAACCGGGTTGCACATTAGGGTAAACATGGGATAAGATAAAGAAAGGTAAAGAAGAAGGGAGTGCTTATGAGATATCAAAACTATATTTTTCAGGTGCCGGAAGAGAAAATCGTACGGCTGATAACGGATACCGATGCTAAAAATGAGGGGGATGATGATTTCGCAGTTGTCCAGGCTTTGCTCAGTCCCAAGATTGACAATGTGGGGCTGGTTGCCGCACATTATGGGACACGGGATGTTGATGGGATGGAGAAAAGTTATGCTGAGTTGGAAACCGTGGTGGAGAAAATGGGCTTTACCGGCCAGGTACCTCTTTATCATGGCGGGGATCGGGCCATGAAGGATTCTTCCACACCGGTGGACAGCGAGGGCGCCCGTTTGATTATCGAAGAGGCTATGAAAGATGATGACAGACCTTTATATGTCATTTTCCTGGGGCCACTTACGGATATGGCCAGTGCTTATCTGATGGAGCCAAGGATTGCCAGACGTCTGACCGTGATCTGGATTGGTGGAGGATTATATCCGGATGGCGGAGAAGAATTCAATCTGGGCAATGATATCCATGCGGCAAATGTGGTCATGGGTTCCAATCTGGAGGTTTGGCAGGTTCCGAAAAACGTCTACGAGATGATGCCGGTAACCATGGCGGAGCTTGAATACCGGGTGCGCCCCTGTGGAGAGATCGGTGCCTATCTTTGCGATCAGTTGATGGAGCATGCTATGACTGAGACACCTAGAAAGAGTCCTTTCCGCAGTGGTGAGAGTTGGGTGCTGGGGGATTCTCCGGCGGTGGGGCTGATTCTTTATGAAGATCGTTTTTCCTATGAATGGGTACAGGCTCCTGCCATAGGAATGGATATGAATTACATACATTCCAAGCGGTTTCGTCCAATCCGCGTCTATCAAAAGATTGATTCCAGGCTGATTCTGGAGGACCTGTATGCTAAGCTCAGCCTGTTTGCTCAGAGACAATGATGGATTACAAAAAGGATGAGATGGTATTTGACCCGGGATTTCCTTTTCGGATGTTTGTATCCAATTCCATTCAGATGTATCTACATTCCCATGATTTTTTAGAAATCAACTATGTGGAAGAAGGGACTGGATATTATCTGATTGAGGAAAAGGAGTATGAAATCAGGGAGGGCGATATCTTCATTATCAATAATCAAGAGCGGCATATGGCGGTCCATGATGGTTCGCTCAAGCTTGAGGTGATTGTTTTTGACCCTTCCTTGCTTTGGGACAGACATCAGGGATATCAGCTGCTGGAGCCATTTTTCAATCGAAGTGCCACTTTTACCAACTGGATCAAGGCAGAGGACAATGGGTATGAAAGGCTATTGGAAGCCTTGAACCAGCTGCGGGAAGAATACAATGGTAAGAAACCGGGGTGGGAGCTCTTTGTCAACTCCTGGACTCAGCACTTTATGGCTGTCCTATATCGGATTTATCTGGAACGGCAGAAGGATGAGCCCGGTGCATCCGGCAGACGAAAGACGTTTGCAAAGTTGCAGCCGGTGCTGGATTACATCCATGAGTATTATCTGGAACCGATTGAGCTGGATGATTTGGTGAAGGTGGCTCCGATGAACAAAAGTTATCTCTGCACTTGTTTTAAGAATTTCCTTCATATGCGGATCTTTGAATATATTGACCAGCTTCGTATTGACCGGGCCTGTATGCTTTTATCGACCACCGAAAAAAGCATCACGGAAATCGCCATGGAGACCGGATTCAATAGCGTGTCTTATTTCAACAGAGTCTTTAAAAAAATCAGAAACCTATCACCGGGGGAATATAGAAGG
>DVNN01000188.1 GCA_018714325.1 Candidatus Pelethocola excrementipullorum | reverse complement strand
GCATGTGCACTCATAGGCTATAGTTTAGGAGAAAGATGGGGAGGTACCAAAGGAGGATTAGTTGGGTTGGTAGTTGGATACGGATATGGTATTTTTCTTCATAATTGGGTATATAGTAAAAAAAAATGAGCGAAGAAAATAAGATTCAGAGATTTCTATGACCCTCTTTAGAATAGTATGTGCAGGGATAGATGCAAGTGAATAAAACATTAGATACGAAGAAATGGATTTTTACTATCAGAAAGTAATAGAATCTATTATATTTACTTGTGATCTATTATGAACAATATGCAACTATACAGCCATTGGGTTCGTTTGTTTCAAAACTACTCTTTTTGTTTGTAATTAAAGCACTGAAAAGGGTATTTACAGATGATGAAATTAAAGAACTTCCCGCTAGATATAGTGTTATGCTTGTATTAATTCCAATGGGCAATGTTTTTTATGTTCTATTATGGTGCAAACATTTGTGTTGATTATTTATTGTTTTTATAAGTTTTCATTACATGGTGCATGGTTCATTATCATAGCAGGAAGTATTCTGATGTTGAAAGTATCACCAGTAGGAAATATAAACCGAGAGCTCGATATTGCTGAAAAAAAACACTTCAGAAAGATAGCTTTGAAAATTATAATTGGCATTGTAATATTTTCCGGAATCTGTACGGTGATTAACATAAATGAAATAGTGTCATTAGTGTCGATGACTATTTTAGTTGTCTTGATTTCTCAGTATCTTGGTTTAATAAAGTATGAAATTGAAAAAACAAGTGGGTAATATAGATTGAATCAACATTTAAAAAAGTTATGAAGAATCAATTAGGTAACAACGTTTGATAAATAGAATGCTATTAAAAGGACATTTTCCAATTATAGGATAGTGTCCTTTTTTGTTAATATGATGAAAAAAATTGGAGGTCATGAAGATGATATTTGTTCCATATGGAATATTGTGTACACGATAAAAAACGTATGATAATTCCTTAAAGTCGGTGTCGCTTGGATAAAAAATTCATTATGGATGAGAAATAATTGGAAAAACATGCTATACTACAGATGTTAGCCAGCACTAACTAATGCGGTAAAAGAAATGATTATTTAATTTACTACAAATCTTGTAGTAGGATGCGCCACGGGTTATGCCGCCACTTTCATGTGACTGTTTATTTTGCATCTCATTCTGCTCAGTCAGTGTATCTTGTCCATTCTTCAGTATTGCACTAATGTTTCTAACGGTTGGCTCGATAGCATAGACAAGGATACATCCGCAAGCTCATTCAACCCGGTCATGTCCATATCGGTCAGCAAGCTTTGTCAGACTGGCACAGGATTTATAGCCTTGCTCTGGCGCAAAACCACCGGACAAAAAATGTTCTACAACAGTGGCTGTCTTATCACCGATACCTTTTGACCAGATGCGGAATTCATCCGCATTATATGTCAGATACTTTTTGTGTTCTGCCGGCATATGCTCCGGTATGGTGACCGGATCCCGCTCTGCACATTGTCTGCGGGGATGTGATGCCACTCGTGAACCATGAAAAAATGCTTCAATCGTATTTCTGGTCAGTCGGATGTCCACCGTCTCTCCAATCAGATCAAATGGAATCGAATATTTATTTTTTCCGTCCGTTATGAGATAATCAGAGAGAACCTTGGCGGTGGACCAGACTGCCGGTTCATACGGGGTCAAAGGAAGCGGCTTCATAAAGGCCTGTTCTTCTTCAAGATAAGCTGAGTTGCGGTTTCCTTCCCTCTTTTTAAAAGGATAGCTGTTTAGATCCTCAAGCTTCTCTGCAACGGCTTCACGAATTTCCTGCATAGAAAAGAACCTGTGGTTCCTTAATGCAGCGATGATCCATGTGGATGCATATTTGACGCTGCCTTCGACCAGACTTTTATCCTGTGGCCGCTTCACGCGAGCCGGGACAATCGCTGTCCCATAGTATTCAGCCAGTTCCTGATAACTCCGGTTGAGGATTGTTTCATACCGTGTGTTTTTGATCACTCCGGCTTTTAAATTATCTGGAATTAGTAGCCGGGGGACACCACCGAAATAAGTGTATGCATTGGAATGGCAGGTTAGCCAGCATTCACCTTTCATATTTTCACAAGGTTCTGCGTAAGCCTTACAGCTACATGGTAATACAGAAACAAACAGATATACATCGGAGTAATCCCCGGTATATTTGTCGTAAAGGGGAATTGTATTTCCCGCCCAATCGACCTGCATGGCATCTCCGGGCTTATGTTTGATACGCATCGTTGCTTTTGTAAGCTTTGCCCAATGCCGATATTTCTCGCAGAATTGAGTATACATGTATGGAATCTGCCCAGCGGAATGTGCCTGCTCACAGTATTCTGTCCATAACAGACTCAGGTTTACACCGGGCTTTGCCAGCTCCTTATGTATGTAAGAGTAATTAGGCTCCTTTCTTAGATTAGTTGCAGCGAAACGTTCTGGATAGAACGTTGCCACCAGTACTTCATTGGTAACTTCTTCGCTAAGCGGCCATTGAATATCCGCTGCCTGTGCGAGCGTCATGACTTCAGAGATTGTTCTGCGTGAACAATGCACGCTCGAAGCAATTTGCCTCTGTGAATACCCAAGGCTTGTGAGCCTTAGAATTTCTCGATAATTCACCATGATTATCGACCTCCTATAATGATAGTCACACAATAAATGTGTGCTTCCATCATTATAGAATTAATTTATATAGATGGCACCATCTTCGTGAAAGTGGCACCAAAACACCGTGAAGGTGGTGCTGTTTTACCGTGCAGATGGTATCCAGATTTTTAGATAGTAAAATATAGATAAGCAAGTAAAGAAAAGAGAATGGAAAGGTTAGAGCACTTATTTTATAATTGAAAAGAGTGCAGGTTGCTATACAGGCTTATTCTATGCTGCATTCTATATAGTATAATAAGTTAGAATTATAGGAAATTATCATATTGGGTGAATAAAATTGGAATAAATAAACAGATGGGAGGCGTAAATGGGAAACCTACTACTTGTAGATGATGAACCGGATATTTTACAATCCTTAGAAGAGTTGTTTAAATACGAGTCTAATCTGGATATAGATGTCTATGTAGCAAAATCAGCAGATTCCGCGATTGAATTATTAGAGAAGATAAAATTTGATGTAGTGATGACAGACATCAAAATGCCAGGGATGAGTGGGATTGAGTTGTTTAAGCAGATTAAAGAAAACTGGCCGAAATGCCGGGTGATATTCTTAACTGGGTACCGTAATTTTGACAGTTTATATGAAATCAGCGGACATAAAGATGTAAGGTTTTTATTAAAGAGTGAAGAAGATTCTGTTTTGGTTGCTGCTGTTGGGGAAGCCTTTGAAGAAATTAACAAAATGATTCTTTCGGAATCGCAACAGATGGAGCAGCGGTCAGAAATTGAAAAAGCACAGATGATTCTTCGAAATAATGCAGTGAAAGGCTGGATGAAAAGAACTCCAGCAGCAGTAATTAAGCAGAAGAAACTGGATCGGCTCCAAATTCCTATTGAGGTAGATAGCCCTTTGTTTATTTTTCTGTTACATATCGATTATTTTGATAAAAATATAGATTTTGAAGAGGAAATCCACCGGGAAAAGCTGCTTTGTGAGACCATTAAAGAGTTTCTTCCGCCCAGATTCAGTTTTTATCTTTACTATGATACGAATGGATATTATTTGCTGTATTTACAGCCAAATAAGTTTATTGAAAACTCTCTTTCCGCAAGAAAGTGGAAAAGTTTATATAATAATCTGGCTGGAGCTATGGAGTATGTACAGGAAAAAAACTTGATGCTTTCATCCCTATCTGTCTCATTTGTCATATGTGACGAACGATGTTATTTCAAGGATACCCACAGTTATCTAATCAGACTAAAGCAGGAGGCAATTCATAAAGTTGGGGACAGTATGCAGAGAATTGTCGTAGCCCAATCAGTAAACAAATCATTGAAGAATATCGGTTCCTCCGTGAATTTTCCGCTTCATGTAAAGAATTTGGAAGAACTGCTGGAAACCAAAAAGTTTGATGATTTTATTCACGAGCTACAGGAACTGACCGCAGCATTCTACCGGGAAACAGAATGTGACATAAGTGCAGTAACAGAGCTGTATTACAATATTGCGCTATTTCTGATGAGATACATTAACGTAAATCATCTTAAGGGCCAAATTGAGGCAGAAGTACCTTTGGATAAACTGATTTATATGGAAAAACACAGTTCTCTGGCAGAAGCGGCTAATTATCTATATGCGATTGCCAACAGCCTTATTGGTGAATTAGAGGCGGGAGGACACAACCGGACAAATGAAGCGATTGACCGGGTAGTACAATATATCAACGCCCATCTGGCCGATGACCTAACCCTTACGAAGCTGGCTGAAATCAGTTTTTTAAACCCATCTTACCTATCAAGGATCTTCAAACAAAACTATGGCTGTAACCTTACGGAATATATTAGTAAAATCAGGCTGGAGCAGGCCAAAAAACTATTGTCTTCTACTCCTTATAAGATTAATGATATAGCGGCCAGAGTAGGATATTTATCAGCTCCATCATTCACCAGGGTATTTAAGAAATTAGTTGGTATAACGCCGCTGGAATATAGGGAAAAATTATGGGAAAAAGAATCTTGAAACGTATGCCGGACAAAGGCAATGAAATGATTCAGATCAATTGGAAAAAATCAATCAGAACAAAGCAATTGGTGCTATTCGCAATTTTTTTGACTATCAACGTAATATTTTCAATCATGCTGTATTATAATGCAACGAGTTCTGTAAAAAAATCAATCTATGATAAAATGAATGCACAGGCTAATTTTTATCTGGACACGCTGGATAATAATCTTAATAATACAGAGACAATGTTGTATGATTTATTCTCCGACAGAAAACTAGTATTTCTGGTACATCCCACCAATTTATTGAATGACTATGAATTGCGTGATGCTTATCTCGCGCAACAGGAGCGCATCATGTCGGTCAAGAACAGTAATCCCCTGATTTCGACTGGAATCATCTATCTGCCGAATATTGGTAAAAAGATTTCTGATATCAGTATTGAGGAAATGACGGCGCAGGACTATGAGTTAGTGGAGCAGAAATATCCATTGATTGATAATATCGTAAATAGTGAGGAAGGCTCACTTTTTATGGTATCTGCAGGAGGTCCGTATAATAATAAGGTTGATATCCCGGATGTTTTATTTATGGTTGAGTTTAGTGAAAAAAGATTGCAGGACACGTTACATAATTTTAATACAGTAGATCACAGTGGTTCATTTCTTTACCATGGAGGCCTGGATGTTTTTATTGAAAGCAGTGAAGATGAGGCTGTCAGCATTGGGATTCTGGATAAAATATTACCTGATTTGGAACGAAATGATATCATATCATCATCAGATACAATAAGTCTTAATGGTGTGAGATATCAGATTTCAATATCCTGGTCAGATTATTTCGGTTACTATGTGCAATATGTACCGGAAAAGGAAATATTAAAAGATATCGATCACTATATCTGGTTGTTGTTAATTTATATAGTTGGTGTGACCGTTGTGGCACTTATTTTATCAAAAGTAATTGAAAGAATTGTTCATAAGCCATTGAATAAATTAATGGTTGCGTTTTCAAGTGTTGAAAAAGACAATCTAAGTTCGGGAGTCACCGAGTATGGAGAGAATGAGTTCAGTTATCTTTTTGAAGGGTTTAATCAAATGCAGGAAAAAACAAAGAATCTTATAGAGGAGGTTATTATGCAGAAAAACCTGGCAAACCAGGCTGAATTAAAGCAGCTGCAGGCGCAGATTAACCCTCATTTTCTTTATAACAGTTTTTTTTCTCTGCGGAATAAAATTAAAAGAGATGAATTGGTGCAGGCTGAACGGCTGGCGTCCCATTTGAGCACTTATTTCAAGTTTGTCACACGGAATGATGAAAGTAACGTACCATTAAAGAATGAAGTGGAACATGCCCGCAGTTATACCAGTATTCAGCAAATGCGGTTTTATGACCGCATTAAGGTGAATTTTGAAGAATTACCAGTACAATTTGAAGAAATACTCGTTCCCCGACTGATTCTGCAGCCGATTATTGAAAATGCCCTGGAGCATAGCTTAGAGGATAAACAGGAGAATGGTGTACTAAATATTACCTTTTTAGTAAAAGAGAATATATTGGAAGTCCATATTGAGGACAATGGAAAACCTCTCACAGATAGCCAAATCGCTGATTTGCAGAGAAAACTGGAACATACTGATGTGATTACCGGATTGATCAATATCCATAGAAGGCTAAAACTTTACTGTGGAGAGGCAGGGGGAATTAAGATTCAAAGAAGTCTTATTGGAGGTTTAGAAGTAATAGTAATGATTGATACAGACTGCATATGAAGGTCTCTACAGCGCATAATCAATATCAGTAGATGGCAGCATTATGAGAACAATTGAAAAGAGCCAATTTTCACTAAAGTATGTGAAAGTTGGCTCTTTTGGATCATATATGGTTTTACTATTGGTAAAAGAATGATAAGGAAGTAAAATAATGATAATAGAAACGGTCTTAGTTATAACTTATAATTTGATTATAACAAAGGAACAATAGAAGATGTTTTGGAGGTATTTATGAGGAAGAAGAATTTTAAGAAGTTACAAGCTGTCTTACTGGCTGGTATCTGTACAGTAAATCTTGCAGCCTGCGGTACAGCCGATACTGGGGGCAAGACATCAGGACAGACAGATACTAAAGAAACTGCGAAGGTTGAGTCTGGTGAAAAGAACCTGTATGGATATAATGATCCCATTAAGTTAAAAGTTGGCTTAACCTTTAACTCGGACTTTGACTGGCAGGCTGGGGAGAGTGAAGAAGATAATGCATGGTGGAATCTCTATAAGGAAATGGGATATGATATGGAGGTCATGTATAGTGTAGATGGTTCTCAGGCAGAGACAAAGCTGACAACAGCGATTACATCCGGAAATTATCCGGACATATTGGGAATCAGTGGAGCCGACCTGGTGAAATATGCCGAGACAGGGGTAATTGCAGATATCAGTGATGTATTTGAAGAGTATGCCTCAGATGAACTAAAAGAGTATTTGAATTATGGCGATGGTGGGGCTTTAAATTCGGCGAAAGTGGATGGTGTTTTATATGGCATTCCGAAAGTTGAGGATAAACATGGAGCTGCGATGATGATGTTTATCCGCCAGGATTGGTTGGACAGCCTGGGGTTGGAAATCCCGACTACGATGGAAGAGCTGAAAGAAGTAGCAAGAGCATTTACCGAAGATGATCCTGACGGAAATGGGCAGGATGATACATACGGTCTGGCTTTGAACGGAAAAGAAGGATTTAGTTTCTGGTCAGGAATACAGGCCTTTTTTGAAGGATATGGAGCTTGCCCCGGATATTGGAATGGACAGTTCTCTTTTATAGAAAAAGATGGTGAAGTTGTATGGGGCGGAGCTTTGGCTGATGAGATGAAGGCGGGGCTGACTGATTTGAAAGAAATGTATGATAATGGGTCATTGGCAAAGGGATTTGGCACAATGGATTACAATCAGGTGACTCAGGATGCAGGAGCCGGAAAATGCGGTATTTATTTTGCACCTCACTGGGGGGCTATGGTTCCGGCATGGGATGCAATGAAATCAGACCCTCAGGCACATATCGTTTCTGCAGAAATACCAAATGGTATGGGAGAAGGATCTTCTAAAGCATATGTTCCAACGATACCAGATGTATATTATGCGATCAGCAGTAAATGCGAGAATCCAGAAGCTCTTATTAAAATGCTGAATTTGAGTGTACAGAAGCTGATTTATCCGGCAGATGCAAATGAGTTTAATATGTATAATGGAAAGGCAGGAGAATACAGTGGTTGGAAAGCCTGTCTGACACCAACGGCATCACCGGATGAAGCGATTACGAATGTCCTTGTAGAACATGAAGCAATCAAGACTGGGGAGAAGGATGGACTGACAACATCCCAGTTGACTAATGTTGAAGCTATGGAAGCTTATTATGAGGCTGTGGAAAATGGTACTCTGGAAGAAAAATTGGCAGCCGATGATCCGCTTGTGAAATTAGGCGTTGGATTTTCGACTACATCAGGCGATGAATTAGGCGGCGGTATGACTATGGTTAAGATGATTGAAAAAGGAAACTTTAATTATTCCGCGTACAATTATGTGCCGACAGGCACCATGTCATCTAAATTCTCTACTCTGGATAAAATGGCATTGGAAACGATTGTTAAGATCATATCCGGTGACAGTGTGGATACTTATGACACGTTTTTGAAATCATGGGAAGCCCTGGGTGGTGCAGAGGTAACCAAAGAGGCGCAGGAATGGTACGATCAAAATAAATAAAACAAACAATAGACAGGTATAAGTGAAATGACTTATACCTTCTATTTTCAAAAGGGGCTTATTATTTATGAGTAAAACGAAAAAAAGTAGAAAGTATG
Organism: Candidatus Pelethocola excrementipullorum; assembly: GCA_018714325.1. Taxonomy (GTDB): domain Bacteria; phylum Bacillota; class Clostridia; order Lachnospirales; family Lachnospiraceae; genus Novisyntrophococcus; species Novisyntrophococcus excrementipullorum. Next base: position 16,643 of record DVNN01000188.1, on the reverse strand, counting down.
GAATGAAGTCGCGGCAGAGGACGTTTCATATTATGGTTTTAATCCCTGTTGCATTGTTGTTTGTATTTAACTACCTGCCGATTTTCGGTCTGGTGATGGCTTTTCAAGATTTTCAGCCTGGCCTGGGGTTCTTGAATTCAAAATGGGTGGGACTGGATAACTTTAGGACACTACTGTATCTCCCAGATTTTATACCGGCATTACGCAATACACTGTTGATTGCTTTAGGAAAGATTATCGGCAACATCGTCGTTCCGCTAACATTTGCTTTAATGCTCAATGAAATTAAAAATAAAATATTCAAGAAAACAGTACAGACGGTTACATACCTGCCTTACTTTTTATCCTGGATTGTCTTATCAGGAATTCTGATTAATTTCTTGACACAAGGAAATACCGGAAATGACACTGGATTTTTAAACCTTATATTGCAGAACATAGGTCTGATCGATGAGCCGGTCAATTTCCTGGGAGATAAACAGATTTTTCCATGGACGATGATTATCAGTGATATCTGGAAGAATTTTGGCTATAACGCAATTGTCTATCTGGCAGCTTTGACTGGAATAGACCCAGGATTATATGAGGCCTCTGCAATTGACGGAGCGGGCAGATGGAAGCAGACCTGGCATATTACCATCCCTGGCATTATACCAATCATCATATTGATGACAGTTCTTGCAATCGGTAACATCCTGAATGCAGGGTTTGATCAGATATTTAATATGTACAGTGCATCGGTATATGAAACAGGTGATATTATTGATACACTGGTTTATCGGTTAGGTCTGATAAATCAGCAATATTCTTTATCGGCAGCGGTAGGTTTTTTCAAATCCGTAGTATCCGGTATCCTGATTGTCGTGTCCTATAAGCTGGCAGATAAGTTCGCCGGTTATCGGGTATTTTAGTAGAAGGGAGATATGTAAATCAATGGATAAAATGAAAACTTCACCACAGCGTAAGCTCTTTATCATAATTAATGGCATATTCATTCTGTTTATAATGATTTTCTGTATGGTACCAATCATCAATGTTTTGGCACAATCCTTCAGCAGTTCTCATGCAATCGTGCAGAATAAGGTGAGGCTTTGGCCCGTAGATTTCACAACCAGCGCTTATGCTTATGTTATGAAAGATGCGAAATTCTGGAATGCGGTATGGGTTTCGGTCAAAAGAGTAGTGATTGGTGTGCCGTTTAATATGCTGATGACTATATTAGCGGCTTATCCGTTATCAAAAGGAGATCATATATTTAGGGCACGAAAATACTATTCTGCATATTTTGTGTTTCTAATGATTTTTAACGGCGGTCTGATACCTACCTATTATGTGGTATCTAAGGTTGGTTTGATGGATACGGTCTGGTCTTTGATACTGCCGGTAGGTGTTCCCATATTTAATGTTATCCTGATGATGAATTTCTTTCGGGGAATACCGGAGGCGTTGGAAGAATCGGCAATGCTGGAGGGCGCTACTGATTGGACGGTGCTTTCAAGAATTTTCATTCCCCTGTCAAAACCATCTATAGCAACAGTGACATTATTCTCGTTGATTACACATTGGAACAGCTGGTTTGACGGTTTGATCTATTCCAATTTTACAAAAAATTACCCACTGCAGTCTTATCTTCAGACAATGATTGTAGATACGAAATCGCTTATTGAAAGCGGTGACGTGGCCGATCTGATAAGCTCTTTGAGTGTTAATGATACTAATTTAAAGGCAGCGCAGATTTTTATTTCTATCATACCGCTTATGATTATCTACCCATTCTGTCAGAAATATTTTACCTCCGGTTTAACGCTGGGGAGTGTGAAAGGCTAAAGGGAGATACAGCTTATTAATTAGGAGGATTAAAATGTCTCATTATTTATTTGCGCATTTTATAGGCGAGAAAAAGAATGGAGAACAGGTGTACTTCAGTGTCAGTGAAGATGGACTGCATTGGAAAGATTTGAATAAAGGCTTGCCCGTATTGTGTTCTAATATTGGGGAGAGTGGAGTTAGAGATCCTTTTATTGTTAAGAATAAAAACACAGGGATTTATTATCTCATAGCAACTGATTTATGTATACATGATAATCCGGACTGGAAAGCTGCAGTGGAACAAGGGAGCAGTGATCTCATTATATGGGAATCGAGTGACCTGATCAACTGGTCGGATGAATGGAGCTGTAATGTACGTATACCAGGAGCAGGATGCGCCTGGGCTCCGGAAGCAATTTACGATGAAAAAGAAAAAGCTCTGTTTGTATTCTGGGCAACTTGGCGCAGCAGTGAAGGAAAACATCGGATATACGGTGCCTATACAGAAGACTTCCGCAGCATATCAAAGCCAGAACTCTATATTGAACGTGAAAAGGGTGTGATTGATACCACTATTGTAAAATCCGGTGATTACTATTACAGATTTACAAAAGACGAAGACAGTGCCCGAATCATATATGAAAGAGGAAAAAGTCTGAAGGGGGAGTTCGTTGAAATACCAAACACTCCCTTGGCAAACATGAAAGGTCTGGAAGGGCCAGAGTGTTATCCATTTCAAGATGGCCGGTGGTGTTTGGTTTGTGATCAGTTTGCTGCTAAGAAAGGTTATCTTCCCATTATTATCAATGATTTAGAGACAGGAGCTATGGAATTTCTTAAAGAATCCGATTACAATCTGGGGCAGACCAGGAAACGGCATGGTGGTATTATTGAAATTTCCGAGGACGAATATCAACAGCTCCTCAGGCATTATGGTTTACTGGAAGGAGTTGTGAAGTGAGGACAGGTTATACTTATAATAAACATCATTTAATCAAAGATGGAACGCCATGGTTTCCGGTTATGGGAGAGATGCATTATAGCCGCTATTGTGAGCGCTATTGGGAAGAGTCTTTACGAAAAATAAAGGCTGGCGGCATTACGATTGTATCTACCTATGTTATCTGGATTCATCACGAAGAAGAAGAGGGCGTATTTGATTTTGAGGGATGCCGGAATCTTGAGAAATTTATCCTACTATGCCGAAAAGTGGGTTTGTCGGTATTTCTACGGCTTGGTCCCTGGGTGCATGGAGAAGTCAGAAATGGTGGATTTCCTGATTGGTTAATGAATAAAGGGATTGCACTAAGAACTGATGACGGGCAATATCTTGAACTGGTAGAACGCTTTTGGAATAGAGTATACCAGCAAGTGCAAGGGCAGATGTATGAAGACGGTGGTCCTGTGATTGGCATACAGATTGAAAATGAATACGGTCATGTTGGCGGATTGCGCGGTGAAGCTGGTGAACAGCATATGCGCAGGCTGACGAAGCTGGCAAAAAAAATCGGGTTCAACGTGCCATTATATACCGCAACCGGGTGGGGCGGTGCAGTAATCGGCGATTTACTGCCTGTTATGGGCGGATATTGTGAGGCTCCTTGGGATCAAAGGCTGACAGAACTCGAATTAAATGAAAACTATGTATTTAGTGGAAAAAGAAATGATACCAATATTGCAAGCGATCATCATATGGAAGACACATTGACATTCGACGTAGAGGATTATCCGTATCTGACTGCTGAGTTAGGCGGTGGATTGCAGGTCACGGAGCACCGCCGACCTGTGGCATCCGGCAGCGATATCGGTGCGATGTCATTGGTCAAGCTTGGATCAGGCGTAGCACTGCTTGGTTACTATATGTATCATGGTGGAAGTAACCCAAAGGGGAAATTTTCAACCCTGCAGGAGAGCAAAGCTACAGGATATCTAAATAATCTACCTGAAATCAACTATGACTTTAATGCCCCTATACGCCAGTACGGGCAAATATCTAATACCTATAAAGAGTTAAAGCTATTAGGTTTGTTTCTGCAAGATTTCGGTGGTGATATAGCGACTCTGCATGAAGAGATTATGCCACCTGATGTAAAGCCGGAAGATATATATACTTTGCGTACTTCCTCCCGCCATGACCATGAGCATGGATATGTGTTCTTTAATAACTATCAGCGTAGGCTGCAGCTGGAAGAACATAGTGACGTGATACTAACCGGACCTTGTCGGAAACCAGTTTCTTTTCCGCCGATTCAGGTGAAGTCCAAAGAGTATGGTTTTTTTCCTTATAACATGAAACTGGGAAAGTATAAGTTGATTTCGGCGTTAGCTACACCGCTTTGTAAGTTGGAATTGAAAGATGATGCGTATTATGTTTTTTATGGTGACCGGGAGCCTTTATTCCATTGGGAGGCTGAGGCCGCGAATACGATCCACCTGAATCGAAATGAAGCATTAAATGCATGGAAAATCACGTTAGATCAGGATTATTTGGTAATTGCAGATAATTATGTATGGGAACAGGAAGGAGAAGTATGTATTACAGGTGGAAAAGAAACAGAGATTCGTTGTTTTCCGGAATTGAATCAACCACCTGCCGGCTTCACTAAAGAGGAAAAGGATGGAATCTTTTCGGTATATAGACGAAGGATTAAAACTTGTGAATCATCGGTTGTATCTAAGGTTCTGTTAGAAGAATCGGACATAGTGACTTATGAACTAAAACTGACTTATGGTGATAAAGTGAATGACTGCCTGATCCATATCGAATATGCTGGTGATAAACTGGATGTTTATTCCAACGATGAGAAGATAAGTGACCATTTTTATACCGGACAAAGGTTTGAAATCAGTGCCAGATACTTTGAATTTCCTAGCAACATCGTGTTGAAAGTTAAAGCACTGTATGAAGATATGCCACGTTTTCTGGAGCAGTGGCCTGTTATGAAAGACGGCAAGGCCTGCGAGCTCATTTCAGTCACTGTACAAGACCAATATATATAAATATGACATATACAAACCACAATACCACTTGGACTGCCTGCTGAAAAGGATAATTATCGCCTTTTGCCTAAGCTATCCCAGATTTCACTCACCAGCTGAAGATCTACCCGGGGAATAATGTTTTTCTATCTTTGTGTAATGTTTGTGCATGATCTTGAATTATGTTAAAATGCATTTAGGTGGTGATTTGGATGAATCAAAAAATAGATTTGCGGGTAGTGAAGACGCGTAAGAATATCCAGGATTCGTTTATCTGATTACTTCAGCAGAAGACTTTTGAACGTATAACGATACAAAATATACTGGATGAGGCGCTGATTAATCGTTCCACTTTTTATAAGCATTATCAGGACAAATATGCATTGGCAGACAGTATACTGGCACTGTTCGATGTGCGGACACTTAACAACCATTTGTTGGAGGATATCAGGAAGATTCTGAAGGATAAATATCTGGAGTACATGCATAGCCAAGAGCATCAGGCGGCTTTGCAGGAGTTGGGTTATCTTTCATAACAATTATTCGGTATTTTTCAAAGCAAAGGAGATTGTCAAATGAAATTATCATCCCTGAGATATTATATTACAGTGGCTAAGTGCGGTAGTTTTACTAAGGCATCGGATCGGTTGTTTATCTCTCAGCCGACCCTGAGCCGGACGATTCAGGAACTGGAGGAAGAACTGGGAACACAGCTTTTTATCCGGGAGCGCCGTTCTCTAAAATTGACCGAAGATGGAATCCGGCTTCTGAAGGAGGCATCAGAGATTGTAGAGCACAGTGACAGCCTGGCGGAAATGTTCAAGAGTTCCGAAGTCCGTGGCAGGAAGGCAATCCAGGTGATTAAAGTTGCCTACCAGCGATATTTCGATATTCAGTGGGTATATCCCCAGATAACAGCTTTTATGAAAGAGTACCCGAATTGTGAAATTCTGCTGGAGCAGGCCGATGTGCAGGACCTCAAAAAGGGCATCAATGATGGCAGCTATGATGCGGTTTTTGGACTGACTCCTATTTTTAATCGCATGAAAGACCTTATCATTATGCCGGTGGAAAAGAATTGCCTGCAGCTGCTGGTACCAGAAACCCACAGACTTGCCAAGCGGCGATCCGTAAGCATCAATGAGCTGGAGGGGGAGGATTTTATCCTGTTGAACAGAAAGTACTCACCAGTGGTGGTAGATCATGTGATCAGCCAGTGTATCAAGCATGGTTTTTCGCCTAATGCATCACATTATGTAGATAATATGGAGGAGGCCCTCGATCTGGTAGGTCTGGGCAAAGGAATATCATTTGCTCATTCCGGTATGCACTTAGAAGGGATGGAAAAACGTTATCATGTGGCATTTCTGGATATTGAGGACAATGGTGCGGATTTGGACTTTGCCCTTGTCTACCGGAAGGGAAGAAAGAGCCGGAATCTAATCATGCTCCTGGAGCGAATAGGAAAAGATGAATAAATTAGATATGCACAAAGAATGCTTTGTAGCTCAACAGGGTTACAAAGCATTCTTTGTGCTTTTTGCAATTCATAAAAAATATATGATTGAAATAGTAGTATTCATTAAATGAATAACATAAGGTGTTTGCAAGTTGGCATACAATCCTGATATTTTACTAACAATCTTAACCCATTTATAATGAAGTTAGTTAAAAAAATATCAATTTAAAGGAGGATTCATTATGACACACAAGCTTTCACGTCCTGTATCTATCATCGGGACCAGCACTCTGGGGCAACATTATTACGATGAACCCGAAATGCAGGGATTGTCAATATATGAACTTTGGTCTCATGCCTGTCATCAGGCAATGGCAGATGCAGGAGTAAAACCAAAGGATATTGACAAGATTGTCTATTCCCATATGGCCAATTTTGTCACCTGCGGTAACATCCTTGCTCCAGTCGGTTCTTTAGAAGAGTGGATTGGCTGTAGAGAAAAACCAATCTCACATATCGAACAGGCCTGCGCAAGTGGTTACATATCCTTTATGGAGGCATGTAATTCAGTCGCTTCAGGAAGATACGACTGCGTACTTGTCGCTGGTATTGAGACACCAAAACACTTTATTCCACGGGATCAGCCAGCTTATCGGGTGAAACCTTTGAAGGAATATGATGGCTGGTGGCATCCGGGTCGTGCCCTGTTTGATACTACTTACTATCGCTTTGACGGTGTTTCCGATAACCTGTTGACCGATGAAAATGCATACTTTTTAAAACAGAACTACGGAATCTCCGATCAGATGATCGATGATGCATACAATGCGATGGCTGTGAACTTAAGCCGTGGAGCAGCCAGAAATGAGCGTGCGGTTGAACGGGTTGAGTATGCCCAGATAGCAAAAGAAAAAGGATTTGATGACGTTATGGAATACATGCGTTCCGATTACAATCCTCATATTACCCAATATATTCGTAAGTCAGGATCTGTACTTCATAATGTAGCAGCCGGAGCAATTATCGTCTGCTCTGAGGATTTTGCAAAGAGTGTGGGAGCGAAGAAACCAATCAATGTCGTTGATTATGCAAGCTCTTCCAATACCCAGCGTTATCCAATGTGCTTCCATCAGATGAATGTGAGTGTCCGCGATCAGTTGACTTCCAACGGTACTGATATCGGTGATTTGGACTTAATGGTCACAACGGTGATGACCTCTGGTGAACAGATGGACAGTACTGAAGTATTCGGTTATCTTCCAGCGGGCAAGGGCTGTGAATATGAAATTGAAGGCAGAACAGCATTCGATGGGGACCGTCCAGTGAATCCTCATGGTGGTGATATCCGCTTTGGTCATTCCTTTGCGGTAGCTGGTATCAACATGATGTCCGAAGCAATCCTACAGATGCGTGGGGAAGCCGGCGGTTGTCAGGTAAAGAATAAGGTGAATCGCTGTCTAGTTCGTGGTATGGGCGGTGGACATACTACAGCAGGCATTGTGCTTGAGTCAAAATTCTAAGAAGGAGGCAGGAAAAATGGAGAAAATCAGACCAATTCTTAAAACATATTATGAAGCCCTTGAAGAGGGCCGGATTCTTGGTATGCAGTGTAAGGAATGCGGGGATGTCACATGGCCACCGCTCCCTACCTGCCAGATGTGCGGAAGCACAGATACCGACTGGATTTTATTGGGAGACGAAGCGGTTATCGACGAGATCCGCTTTGAAGATCCTTCGATTGGCGGCGACTACACCTTCCGTAAAGCCAATGATTACTTTGCGGACAAGACGGAGCCTTATACTATCTGTCTTGGTAAATTCCCGAAGGGCACCGCTCGTTTTCATGCTGCACTCTATGGTATAACGGCCGATAATGTTGAGGAATGGAGAGCAAAGCTTCCATTTACGGCAAAGGTGCGTTTCATACAGATGAATAATGACTTCAAAGTAGTTGGATTTGAAGTTCCGGGTTATCAATCTGGGAAGTCTGAATAGAAAGATTGTGAGGTTATATCATGAGCTATGAATTATTAAAGTCTCCGGGACAGATCGGAACTATGAAATTAAAAAACAGAACCGTGTTTCCAGCGATGGGAGCCGGTCTCTGGGACCTTGAGAAAGACCCGGACTGCAATCGGCTGGCAGCCTATCATGCCCGCCGTGCGAAGGCGGGTTGTGCGTTGAATCTGATCGAGATTACAGCGGTACATCTGACGAGCCGTTCATCCGGAGACCCATCACTTTATTCCGATGAATTCATTCCGGCATTTAAGAAGATGGCAGACGCTGTACACCAGGCCGGCGGTAAGCTTGGTGTACAGCTCTGGCATGGCGGCCGGCAGCTGTTTCATAGGGATTTTGACGGTCAGATTGTGGCTCCCAGTCCAATTGGCTGCTCGGAGGTCGTCGGTGAGAAGCCACGAGCCCTTACGACTGCCGAATGTTATGAGATTATTGAGGCATATGGTGATGCCGCCGTCCGGGCAAAAGAGGCTGGACTTGACTGTGTAGAGATTCATGGAGCCCATGGTTACCTGATTGATCAGTTCCTGAATGAATATACCAATAAAAGGACCGATGAGTTTGGCGGAAGTTTTGAGAACCGCTGCCGTTTCGGTGTATTGGTGGTGGAAAATATCCGCTCGAAGGTTGGAGCTGATTATCCGGTTTTGATGCGTGTGAATGCCTATGAACGATGTTTGGAGCCCGGTGGTATTGAAATCGAAGAAGCCATAGAAGCCGCCAAGAAGTTTGTTGATGCCGGAATTGACTGTCTGGATATCTCTCAGGGGTCTTATGATATTGAAGATATCCAGGTCCCACCTTATTATTATCCGGTGAAGTATAATGCGGAAAATGCGGCACAGTTTAAGAAAGTATTTCCGGAGGTTCCGGTTCTGTGCGCCGGACGTTTGATTACACCAGAGCTTTGCGAAGAAGTTTTACAGGATGGAATGTGTGATTTTGTCGGATTGGGACGAGTTCAGCTGGCAGATCCAGATTTTGTAACGAAGGTATATGAGAACCGTCCGGATGAAATCATCAAGTGTATCGGGTGTGAGCAGGGATGTGTCGAGCATATCTTTGATCCCGATATGGATGGTATCACCTGTGTCTTTCATCCTGAGAGCGGTCATGAACTGAACTATCAGATGGAGCCGGCCCGGGAAAAGAAGAAGTTTCTGGTTATTGGTGCCGGACCAGCGGGGCTGGAAGTGTCCAGAACGCTTGCACAAAGAGGTCATCAAGTGACCGTATTTGAGAAGGCACCGCGGTTTGGCGGTCAGATCGGTATCGCAGCAGCAGCACCCGGCAAGGAGCTGATGTTAGACAATATGTATACCATGGCCCATCTGGCAGCGAAAGCCGGAGTCGAAATTCGGCTGAATACCGAGGCGACGAAAGAACGCATAGAAGCTCTTGCACCAGACCATATTATTGATGCGGCCGGTGCACATTCACTGATTCCACCCATACCTGGGGCAGAGTATGCTTATGATGCATGGAATGTCCTTGCAGGACAAGGCATTAAAGAAGATTTCGTTGTGATCATCGGCGGTGGTCTGGTGGGAATAGAAATGATGGAGATTCTTGGTGAACAGGGCAAAAAGCTGATGGTGGTTGAGATGATGGATGCGGTCGCAAGAGATGTTGCGGCATACCTGGCACAGCATACCAGGTGGCAATTTGACAAGTATCATGTGGATGTTCGAACGAATACAAAATGTGTTGCAATTACAGAGGATTCAGTTACTCTGGAGCAGGACGGAATACAGAATACAATAGCCTGCAAGGCCGTTGTATTTGCGACTGGTTCACGAAGTAACTCGGATGTGGAGGAATTGGTTAAGTCCACTGGAATTCCATATTCAGTCATTGGTGATGCGAAACGGACTGGTAAATTGATGAGTGCAATCGCGCAGGGCAATGAACTGGGACGAACACTCTGATTACCGGAAACGTACAGATAAATAGAGAGAGGAGTTTTAATCAAATGGCAGGTTTATTAGAAGGAAAATGCGGTCTGATTACTGGCGGTGGTTCTGGTATGGGTCGTGCGATAGCACAGTTATTTACCAGCGAGGGGGCAAAAGTCCTGATTGCTGGAAGAACGGTTGCCAAACTGGAGGAGACGCGGAAGCTAGTCCGGGAAGCTGGCGGCGTATGTGAGATTATGAAGGTCGATGTCAGCGTTGAGGAGCAAGTAAAGGCAATGGTTGATAGAACGGTTGAACTTTTTGGAACTCTTGATTTCGCCTGTAACAACGCTTCGATTGAGACAACGAATCAGCCAATCTGGGAGCGCGATACGGATTCCGTGCGAGAGGTAATGGAAGCTGATTTTTACAGTGTATTTTACGGTATCAAGTATGAGAGTGCAGTTATGGTTAAGCAGGGTCATGGCTCTATTGTTAACACCACCTCTGGTGCTGGTACAGTCGGCGTTACCAATATGGATCCTTATGCCGCAGCTAAAGCAGCAGCCAATAATCTGACCCTGTCCTCGGCAATGGGACTTGGTGCACATGGCGTCCGGGTCAATGCGATTCTGCCAGGACTGACACTGACCCCGATGGTTCAACAGCTCAAGGAGCATCATCCAGCCTTTGCCGCTGAGATGGAAGCGGCGATTCCAATGGAACGGATGAATACACCAGAGGAACAGGCCAATGCGGCACTGTTTCTGGCGTCAGATATGTCTTCTGGAGTGACTGGAGAACTATTAAGGGTTGATGGTGGTTATCTGGCAGGCTATTATAACTCACAGAAGAAGTAACAGATATTTTGCGGAGGAGTGTTCGGGTAATGAGTGAAAAACAAATCCAAACCAAAAATCCAATGGGACATGAGCCCGTTGGCAAACTACTGGCCAGGTTTGCGGTTCCTGCCATCATCGGCAACCTGGTCTCGGCGATATACAATATCACCGATCAGATATTTATCGGGCAGGGTGTGGGGATGATGGGGAATGCTGCAACTAGTGTAGCATTTCCCATCACAACAATCTGTACGGCCATCGCCCTCCTGTTTGGAATCGGCGGTGCGGCCAGCTTTAATCTGGAAATGGGTCGCGGCAACCATGATAAAGCCAAGAAAATTGTTGGCTCTACATTCGGTTGTCTGTTCCTTTCGGGAATTGCCATCTTCGCTGTCATCAGGGTGTTTCTGCATCCTTTGCTGGAACTCTTTGGGGCGACGGATCAGATTATGGAATATGCTGTCAGTTACGTGTCGATCACCAACTTCGGAATTCCGTTTTTGCTGATCAGTACTGGTGGCAGCAACCTGGTTCGTTCAGATGGGAAACCGGCCTACTCCATGATTTCCATCCTTGTCGGTGCGGTCCTGAATATGGTCCTTGACCCGATCTTTATCTTTGTGTTTCACTGGGGTGTTGCTGGAGCGGCAGCGGCTACGACCATCAGCCAAATCGTCAGCAGTATTATGATTATTTCCTATCTGCCAAGGTTTCGGTCAGTTAAAATTGTCCCCCGCGATCTGATTCCGAAACTGACCTGTGTGAAAGCAATCCTGTCGTTGGGAGTTTCATCCTTTATCAATCAGATTGCATCGTTTACGCTGCAGATTGCCATGAATAGTACGCTGCGGCATTATGGTGCGCTTTCTGCTTACGGAAGTGAAATCCCTCTGGCGGCGATGGGGATCATCAGCAAGATTAACATGATCATTATCTCCGTAGTGCTGGGCATTGCTCAGGGGGGACAGCCAATCCTTGGCTACAACTATGGTGCGAGACAGTATTTGCGGGTGCGCAAGACCTTCCGTTACATCCTGACATCGGCTCTTGCTTTTTCCTGCGTAGCTTTTCTGTGCTTCCAGCTTTTCCCGGGTACTTTTATCGGATTGTTTGGTACGGGAGATGAATTATATCTCCGGTTTGCTACCCGCCTTCTGCGAATATATATGTTTTTTACCTTCCTTAACTGCTGTCAGCCAATTGCTTCAACCGTTTTTACGGCCATTGGCAAACCGCTGAAGGGAGCCGGCATTTCCCTGACCCGGCAGATTCTATTCCTGATGCCACTTGTTGTTTTGCTACCTCGTTTTCTGGGCATTGATGGGGTTGTGTATGCTGGTCCGATAGCGGATCTTGTGGCATTTGCATTTGCTGCCTCCATGCTGGCTTACGAGTTTTGGCGGATGCCTCGTGAGAATGAGCCGATGAAGACCTCTCGGATAAAAGAAACAGAGGCGGTATAAACAGTATCCATATAATTTGGCAGTGATGAGCACTTTTTGAAATGAAATCTTTCAGGAAGTGCTCTTTTTGTTGTTCGATTTTCAATATAGTAGTAATTTATTTGTCAATCAGAATAAGAGTTTCGAAATTCGATTGGGGTCATGCCAGTTGTCTTTTTGAACAGCCGGATAAAATAAGAGTAATTACCATACCCTACATTATCTGCTACGGTATTAACTGGAAGGACAGTGGTAAGCAGAAGGTTCTTGGCTGTTTCGATTCTCTTTTGTATCAGATAATTACCGAACGAAATTCCCATTTCTTTTTTAAATAATCTAGATGCATAGTCAGAGTCCAGGTAGAGAATATCACTAAGATTGCTGCGGCTGATTTCTTCTGCATAATGCTGGTCTACATATTCTTGTATTGATTTAGCGACTGATTTTTCTGAAGAGGAAAAATCAAGATAGTTTTTGGCAGTGATAATGAGATAACGTATATACATATCCATGTAAGTAAGAGACGTTCTGGCTATGTTGGACAGGTGATGGTAGGAAGAGTCATGGAAAAGCTTGTGGGCTAATATGTTTTTTCTCTTTAAGAAGGCATAGAGAACCTGAACCACGTCGATCTGAAAATTGTTCATGGATATACTGTAGAGGGATTTGCTGTCGGACAGCTTTTTTAAATATTGTTGGCAGTAGGAGAGAAAAGCATCATATTGTGCATTTTCCAGATACATTTCCAGTATGCTACAGTCTAGTGCAGGATAACTTTCAGAAAAATAAATTTTTTGGGACATGGTAACTACCTGGTTTGTACAGCTCAAACAATTTTGCAGCATGGTTTTTAAAATTGAAAAGCTGGATATAAAATCAGAAAGAACTTCCGGCTGTCCTACAAAGCAGTTTACAGAGCATTTTGTCTGTCTGTTTACCGTTGCAATATAATTCTCACACTCCATGAAAAATTCCGCTGGAATCGTGGACTCCTGACAGACAAAAATGGCAAGATACCAGGAATACTCCATATTAAATTCCATAAAAACGTCACCTGAAGACAGTAAACCAGAAAATATGGACTTAAATGAAGTTTTCATATATTGTGTCTGGTGCTGATTGTCAGAGAAGTAGGAAAGCAAAGTATTATCCGGGGATAGATAATGAGCGGAAAGTGTAAAAATCACAGGCAGCAGGAGTGTGTTTAGCTGATAAGGAAGTTTGTTTTGCTGTAAATACTGCTGCAGGGATTCCGGCGTACTTGCAATCTTTTCATGAAGGAAGTCGAACCAGAAATGGTGATATAGAGCTTCTTGGGTAACGTTTTGCTTAGCGAGTGTAACGGTAGCATCCTGAATGATTTTTGTGAGTTTTTCGAATTCAATAGGTTTTAAAAAGTAATGGAAACTTTTTAATTCTACAGCCTTCTGTGCATAAGTAAAATCAGCATAATTGGTAAGAAAAATAACAGGTAAATCACTATTTTTATCACGAATCCAGGTAAGGAGATCCAGACCGCTGCCATGAGGCATATCAATATCGCTGAGTAAAAGATCGATGGAACAGGTGTTCAAAAGCTCTTTTGCAGTTTGAATATTGTAGGCTTTGTATACATTCGAAAAACCCAAGTCAGTCCAGTGAACCCCCAGTTCTAAAGATTCAACAACAAAACGATCATCATCTACAATTAATACATTCATAAAATTTCCCCCATGTGGCTCGTTCGTTTTAATTCTTTTTGGAAATTGTTGCAAAGTTATATGGAATACGAATTTCTATATGTGCTCCTTTTTCAAATCCATTATAAAAAGAAATGCTATAATCAGTTCCGTATAATAGACCAAGTCTTTTTATATTATTGGATATGCCAATGTGGGCGCTTTCTGATGTTAAGGTTTGTCCATGGTTAAGTTTGTCCAATATGTCAGCTGGAAATCCCTGGCCACTGTCTGAAATATGAATACTGAGATGTCTGCATTCGGAATCAGAAGACGGTTTGATTTGGGATACGGTTAAGCAGATTTCCTGTAACCCATCACTGGCGATGCTGTGCTTAATGATATTTTCAATAAAAGTAATCAGCAGTAATGGCGGAATCAAGGCTTTTTTGTCTGATTCATCGATGGTGCACTGATACTGGAAAATTGGACCATAACGTAGGGCCTGAATATCCAGATAGGCCTGGATATGCAACAGCTCATATTCAATCTGCACTGTTTCCTGGTCCGTCTGAAATAGATAACGCAGGTAACGGGAGGTGAACAGAACCATAGATTCAATGTCTTTGTATTTGCCTAATTGAGCCATACTGCTGATGGTAGTCAGGCAGTTCAGGTAAAAATGTGGCCGGATCTGATTTTGTAAAAAGTTTATTTCGAATTTTTGTTTATCGAGTTCGTTTTCATATAAGTTAATCTTTAATTTTGTAACTTCCCGGATTAAATTTTTAAACTGTAGACTGGCCTGTTCTAATTCCTGTATGTGGCTGCTCTGCAGATCAATCAGCGTATCCTGTTCGTTGAGATTGGATAGATTTTCTGAAAACTCATGGATTGGCTTGATTACCTTGCGGTACAGATAAAACATAAAACCACAGAGAATTAAACAAAGGCACAGAGCAGTGAGAATTACTAAAAACTGCACGATGAGCAGCTGTCCAATATTGCTGTAACTGTCTACATAAGCCTGGATATCAAAAGGCAGGTAACTATCAGCCCCAGAAAAAGTAATCAGATTATAGTAAGGAGAATTTTGCGTGTAGCGCTTTGTGTCATTCACTTTTTGTGAGGCATAAAGTGTGTTTCCGTTCAGATCCTTCATTACCAGGGAACCAGAATCACCGAGTCTAAGATCTACCAATGGTGCAATCAAATCAGAAGCCTGTATGAAGTTGACAAATGTGCAATTGTAGTAAGTAATAGGGTAATACAGGTAGGTGGTACCATTTAGGGTAACGGACTGCCAGGTACAGTTGTTATGAACGGATTTACCCGAATTCACCAAATCCAACAAATAATCTTTAATGTCAAGATATTTCTGATAGGAAAGGTGAAGTTTAGATGCATTAAAAAATACATCCTGATCTTTCAAATACATAAAATAATGAAATTCTGCGCCGGTGGTGTACTGACTGTCATTGACACGGGTGCGGATGGCATCGATCGCAGTTTTACGTTCTGATATATCTTGGGCATTTTCAATATCTTCAATCAGCTGTTCATTGACTACGGACCATTGAATAAAATGCTGAATGGACTTGATCTTATCAGCTGTATTTTCCTGGTAAAGTCTTACGGAATTGGAGATTGATTCCAAATTCTGAGTACGGATATTTATGATAGAAATAACACTGATGATAATATTTATAATAATCAGCGGAATAGCTAGAAAAGACAGATGTCTGATGGTCTGCATCAGAGAGTATGTATGTCTTCGATTTGTATGTGGTTTCAAATGTAACCTCCTGTTAAGTGTGACATGGATAAGGTTTATTTGGATTTACTTTATTACCTATTATAGGGTAGAGAGTAGATGTTTACCAGTGAATTCATGGATCAAACTGGAAAGTGCTATTCTAAAAACTGAATAGTGATATAAAAATTCAATTTAAAACGATAATATAAGAACATGAAGGGAGAAGACATATGAAAGGGAAAAGAAATTCATCTATTAAAAAAAGCATACCGTTATATGTATTATTACTACCATCTGCGGTACTACTATTCTGCTTTTCTTATCTGCCATTGGGGGGACTGGTTATTGCGTTTAAAAACTATTCAACATCACTTGGAATTTTTGGAAGTCCATGGGTGGGTATGAAGAACTTTATCCAGTTTTTCAATTCTTATCAGTTTCCTGTGACAATCAAGAATACACTGGTGCTGAGCCTGTACAGTATCGTGGTGGGGTTTCCGCTTCCAATCGCATTGGCGTTGATGTGTAACCAGATGAAAACAAAAGTGTTTAAGAAGGTATTTCAGGTTACAACCTACTTACCACATTTTATTTCAACTATGGTTATGTGCGGACTGATCCTGATTTTCTTATCACCAAGTTCAGGGCTCGTAGCAAATTTGTTCAAATTAGCCGGTATTGAACTACCAAACTTTATGGCAAGTGCTTCTGCATTCAAACATGTCTATGTGTGGAGTGATATCTGGCAGCATTTAGGCTGGGACAGTATTATTTATCTGGC
>DVNN01000187.1 GCA_018714325.1 Candidatus Pelethocola excrementipullorum | reverse complement strand
CTTATTTTCACTTGCTTACTCGAGCATCTGGAATATTTGTATCAGAAAATTCATGAATCGTATGATAAAGTTTAAATGGAACGGTTAGGCCAACAAGGATGTCCCCCAACAACTAAGCTTTAGTTGTTGGGGGACATCTTTGGTTGGTTTTGTATGGCTACAATGATTGAATTTTCCAATGAGTCCATTTATTTACTGCCTCTTGAGTCACTTGTCATTTTCCCAATAGCTCTTTCTCTATCCGTTCTCTGGCCTGCGGCGCCTGTATATTCATTTTCTCCGGAAAACCGAACATCGAAACACAGGCAATATTATCGCCTCCGACTTTAGGTGCCTCCGCCTGAAGCTGTTTATTTGCGAAATCCATATCTCTCAAGGTTTCAAAAATCCCCTCGAAATCAACGTCACCTTCGCCCATTGCCAAATGTTGATGGATGGTAACATCATCCTTACCGGAATTATTCAGCCATGGTGGATTCAAAATGTACCGACAATCCATGGTTTGGTTATAGGTATCCGCAAATAAGACATGGGTGAGCTCCTCTCCTGCATATCTCAGCATAGACCGAACATCGCCTTTCCCCTTATCGTAAAAGAAACCATGTGGGGAAGAATACACATAACCAAGGTTAGGGGAACGAAAAGATTTCACCAGGTCACAGGTTTCATTGTTCAGCTCACAAAAATCATATGGATGTGACTGTATCTCAACGCGAATTCCTTCCTTTTCAATGATTGGAAGCAATTCTTCCATAGATCTGAACCACATGCCATTACAGATTTCCTGCTGGTTTGGATCTCCGGACAGCTCGGTGTTGATGACCTGGACCCCCATATCTCCCGCTATCTGTATCATCCGCTTCCAGTTTGCAACCGCCATCTTTCTTTGTTCCTCTGTGGGACCTGACCACCGATATACCACAATAAAAGAAGATATTTCAAGGCCGGTCTCCCGTAAGGCTTTTCTATATTCGGCTTCACACTCTCTGGAGAATAAAGGATGTTTGTAGAATGGATTGATCCTTGGGTGGGGAGACTGCTCTATGTACTTGTATCCCCAGTCAGCCACCTGGTGTACCATCCTATTAATATCCATATGCTTTGCCAATACATCCACATCAAAAGCAATTTTCATCTTTATCAACCTTCTTTCTTTAACTGAACCTTCTCTTCTCTTTCTAACAACTCCTTCATAATCTTAGGATACTCTTTATCAAGGCGGTAGAAAACTAAAATAAGTATCATCAGACCGCCCAAAATAGATACACCATAGATGAAAAGATTGGATATGGTCCCTAATGCCTGATCCGTCTGTACAGCTAAATTTCCATCATATTGATTAGCCTGCATAATAAAACCTATCAGCGCAGAACCAATTCCCTGACCAAATTTCTGGCCGGAAGTTGTGGCAGATTGGATGGCTCCGGCAGTACGCAGCCCTGTTTTCCACTGGCCATATTCTATGGTATCGGCAATCATGGTAAAGATCATGCCCAGAATGGGTGTCATACCAATTCCCCTCAGCAATCCTCCCACAGTTACAACTGCTACATTTCCAGGTGCCACAAGAAGGATCAAAGAACCGCCTATAATAAAGATGGATCCTAAAATACACCAGTTTCTTTTTGAGGTCAAGTGCATGAATTTGCCAAGTAAGAGTGTGGCGATAATGGTGATACCATAACATGCGGTGTTTACGTTTCCTATAATATTGGTATCACCCACTATCCACTTACAGTAGTAAGAGGCCATGGTTCCGGAGAATGTCTGATACATTGCAAAAAACACAAAGTACAGGAATAACATGATGAAATATTTATTCTTAAACAGTGCTGGCACCGATTTTCTAAGAGGTATTTTCTCACCGGCCATCTCATCTTTTACGACAACTCGTTCTCTGACATTGGCAAAGCAAAACAGCATCATCGCTGCTGCGGCTGTGGCATAGATAGCCGTTAATACCACCCAGTTTTTCTGTGACTCCATTCCCCCATTAGGCATCGCGTTCAGAATCCGGGTAAATAATAGGGTCACCAATATATTTCCAATGGGGCTCATTGCCATACGGATGATATTGATTTTCGCACGCTCATCCTGATTGCGGGTCATGTATGTCATCGTGGTGGCGAATGGCAGTTGGAACATGGTATATACCACAGTTAACATCAAGTTGTATGTAATGAATATATAGATTGCCTGTGCAAATTCTCCAACCTGAGGAACAGTCATTAAAAGCACTGCTGCAACGGCATAAGGGATGGACATTCGAAGCATCCATACACGGGCACGCCCGTATTTGGAACGGGTGCCATCCACGATAAATCCTGCCATTATATCAGAGATTCCATTAAAAACCTGAGAAATGGCTATGATCAAACCTATGGTAACTGCAGAAACATGTACAACATCCGTGTAGAACATAACCAACAAACTAGTAGCTATCGTAAATACGATATTGGTTGATATTTCTCCACATCCGTATGCAAATTTTTCATAACCCGATACGCTATCCTTTTTAATGCGTTTATTAAAACCGATTAGATCCATGCTATCACCTCTTTCTATTTGCTGATTGTCTGTTCTAAGGCACGTATGGATGTGTCAAGCCCCGCTTCCACACTCATTGTCAGATCTTCCATCTCTAAGGATACATATCCATCATACCCCATCATATGGCAAACAGAAAAGAATTCCTTCCACCATTTGAGGTCCTGTCCGCATCCGACGGCAACATAGTTCCAGGTTCTGTTCTTCGCATCTGTGACCGGCTTGGATTCCATCAGTCCATTGACCTCACAAAGGCCTCTTTCTATCCGGGCATCCTTACCATGCACGTGGTAGATAGCTCCTTCCAGAGCCCGTAATCCCGCGATGGGGTCCGCCCCCATTACAAGGAGATGAGAGGGATCCATATTGATACCAATCATTGGATCAACTGCATTTCTTAATTTCAACAGTGTTTCCGGGTTATATACCAGCTGGCAGGGAAACTCTTCAATCGCAATTTGCTCCACTCCCTGTTCTTTACAGTGATTCACAAATTTCTTCCACCATGGGATCGCTACATCCTCCCATTGATAGCGCACGGTCTCAACCATGTAATCCGGCCAGGAAACTGTGGAGGTGATCCAATTCGGTGTTTTGTCCCCTGGGGCACCGGCCGGAAGTCCCGACATCATAACCAGCTTTTTCACTCCCAATCTTCCTGCCAGCGTTGCGGTCTCATAGATGGTTTCTGTATGATTCTCTCCCATCTCTCCCGGACAAAGAGGATTTCCGGAACAGTTAAGAGCGGCTATTTCCATCCCTCTTTTTTCTAGCTCTTTTTTATAAGCCTGTAATTTTTCATCGTTGGCCAATAACTCTTTTGTCGGTACATGCTTACACGCTCCCCAACCACCTGCTGTCATCTCTACCGCATCGATGCCAAGTGATTTTACTTTATCCAGCATCTCTGTAAAGGACAGTTCTGCTAATACATCCGTACAAAGTGATAATTTCATGACTCCTTCTCCTTCTCATAAATTCTTCTTATTTATTTGTAAAATTCTGGCTTTGTCTCTGGTTTTATTGCTACTTTTGTCTGTGTATCCCTTGCCTTTGATGCCGCCGCCGCAGTCATCTGACCAATATATCCATCCCATGCCGTCGGGCCATCTACACGTCCTTCTTTCGTTGCATTGATCCATTCCTGAATCTCTACATTATAGGCCTCTACAAATCTGGTGGACCAGTCACTATGTATCTCATGCCCTCTAAATGCATTGGCACAAACCCCTATATTGGCGGGCTCAGGTAAATTCAAAATCGCGTCTTCACAACAAACCTCACACTTGATATCATAGCAATGGCCGGTGTTTACAAATGCCTCCACATCAATTCTCACTCCAGACTCCGTGGTAAGGATCATGATTTGAGGATCCATCAGGTCCTTATGTGTACGGCGGGTATTCTTGGCAAACACCACCTCCGCACTGGTATATTCCTCATTTAACAGCCAACGAATCACATCAATTTCATGGATCATAGAATTTTCCACCGCCATGGGAGTAGTATAGTTTTCATCCACAGCTGGATTTCTGTGTGCACAATGAAGCATCAGGGGTTCTCCGTAAGTTCTGTTTTCGATTGCGTCCTTTAACTGACGATAACCCGGATCGTATCTTCGCATAAACCCAACCTGAACCAGTTGTTTTCCTCCAGCTATTTCTGCTTCTACAATTCGCTTACATGCATCTGCCTTCGGCGCCAATGGTTTCTCGCAAAATACATGTTTTCCGGCTTTTATTGCGGCCATTACGTATTGTTCATGGAAATCATCGATAGTCGTTACTATTAAGGCATCCACTTCATCCGAAGCAATCATTGCCTCTCCATCTTCAAAAAAACTGCATCCGTATTTTTCAGCTACCGACTTACCAAACTCTATATTACTATCTGAGCAGGCAACCACCTTTGCACCTTGCAGCTGACCATTGATTCTTTCAATATGTGTTCTTCCTATTGCTCCTACACCTACAATACCAATTCTTAATTCCTTACTTTGCATAACCTTCTCCCTTCATTCAAAGCTCGTGCTCGTAATGGCTTTTAAAAATAAGGGGGTTGTATCCCCCCCCCTTTTTCAAGAGCTCGTGCTCGTTGTTTGTAATTCTATTATATTGGAATTAAGAATTATGTCCATTGATATTTACACTAAAAACAACAAGGCAATTTTATCAAAATGTAACAAATGGCTTTCGTCTTTATTAACTTTTTACCAAAAACACAACCAAAATATTATTAATATTTACTCATGTACCCTGCGGAGGTTTTTCAAATCCTCGGAAATAACTTTCCCCAGGATATAAAAAACTTGTTATAAAACTACCTTCTATAAAGCAGTTTTACAACAAGTCTATATCTCTCTTTTGAGATGCTTTTAATTTAATCAATATGTTCTTTTACTAAAACCTTAATTTCTGTATACAGATGCTTTTTTTCTGTTTTCTTTCCATAAACCAGATAATCCATCAGGACATGGATGGATTGCTGTCCTTGATCGTTCAATCCACTCCCTATCGTAATATCTATAATCCCATCTTTCATTAACTCAAAGATTTCAGAGTATTCCTCAAAACAGATGACTTTTATATCGGTTCTCCCCAACTCCTTAAGTATATTTCCAACCGAGCTGACAGCTCCGCCTGTAATATATATTCCTCTTAAATCCCCATGCTCTTTTAAAAGTCTATGAGTCTCGCTTTCCACTAACTTAGGGTCCTCATTGGTCCGTATACTCGGCAATAGCTGGATATCCGGAAATTCTCTGTTTATTTTATCTCTAAACCCTTCTTCCCTTGCGTCAAAAGAAAATGACCTCTTTTCATCTCCTTCACTGGTATAGACAGCCACTTTACCTTGAACCATCTCACCCATTAATCGGGCAGCTACTCTACTGGCCCTGCTTCCATCCTGCCCGATGAAGCACATTCTGTTGCTTCCCTTCACATCGGAGTTAATGGTAACAACAGGAATATTTTCACCCTCACATAGATCTATCATCTCAGATATTTTCGGTGAATTAATGGGACTCAGAATCATACCATCCACCTTTTGTTCCAAAGCCCTTTTCATTGTCTTATATTGGCAGTCTACATCTGGATAATCAATTACCTGATACGTAGTCTCTATATCGAATCCCGGATAATTATTTAGGGCGGCCTTTATCCCCTCTAACAGGTAGTCCAATGCATCAACCTTCAGCAGGATAACAGATATCACTAACTTTCTATCCTGCATCTTCAGGGCCTTCCCAATTGGATTAGGTTTATATTCATATTCATCTATGATGGCTTGGATCTTCTCACGAACAGGCTTACTGACACCCTCCCTTTGATGCAGCACTTTATCTACGGTAGAGCGATGTACCCCTGCAAGTTCTGCTATTTTCTTAATCGTAATACTCATATCCCTAACCCCTTTAGTAATTTTCTAATTACAATTATACTCTAAAATAAGCTAAAAATCAAAATAAGATACGGCCGCCTTAATTTCGGCAGCCGCACCTTATCAACTTGATTCTCTTAAGAATTGTATATCTCTTTATTCAACTCATTTTCTTTTGCATTTACAATTACATTGGTAGCTGCACTTCCGATAACGTTCAGCGGAAGCAGAGCCATCTCCACCGGACGGTTTATGGCAACCACAAGGGCATAACCAAGCAGACATGCCTCATTGGTCCATCCCATACCGGATAATACGGTGAAGATCATCGTGGTTCCGGCAATGGGAATTGCAGGAGTTCCCGCCGCTGCACAGATGGATAGCAGGGACATTACAATCAGGTTTGCGGGAGTCACATCGATACCCGCTGAAGTTGCAATAAAGGTCACTGCAAAAATATGCATTACGGTTGTACCATTCATATTGACGGTCATACCGGTGGGCAGTATAAAGCTTGTAATTTCTTCACTACAACCCAGTTCATCCAGATTGGTTCTTGTATTTAAGGGCAGTGTGGCCGCAGAGGAATTGGTTGAAAAACCAAAAAGGCCAACTTTCGCTACTTTCTTCAAGAAGATAATTGGATTCAAACCTGTTGTCAAATAAATGCCAATTGGATATACCGTTACAACCAATATCAGCAAAGTCACTATCGCAGAAACCATATACGCGGACGCAGGCGCCAGGTATTCTATGCCATAGATGGCGAATGTGCGGGCAATCAGGCAGAAGATTGCCGGAGGGCCTACTTTATTAATCAAAAAGGTGAGATATAGCTGAATCACTTCATCGCCGGCTTCCAGGAATGTCTTCAGAGCTTCCGCCTTTTCTCCCAGTTTGTTAATACAAAGCCCCATAACAATGGCCACTACTACCACTGCCAGAATACTATTATTACTGCTGAAAGCTTCCGTAATATTGGACGGCACGGCATCAATAATGATAGCCAGAGGGTTGAACGCATCAATAGTAGCTGCTTCGGCTACCCCTTCCGATGGCAGAATGACATCGAAAAATCCTGCCGACTTCACAAGATAGGACACCACACTTGCCAAAAATGCTCCCACTACATAAAATCCTAAAAATCCAGCAACTGTTCTTCCGGCAATTCGTCCTAACTTAGAACCACTGGAGATACTACACATCGCAAGACTTAGGGATACAAGAACAAGCGGTACGATCGCAAGCTGCAACCCTCTCATAAAGATCTGTCCCACAATATAGAAGATACCAATTGAATTAACGCCTTCTTTTACCGTGATATCCTGAAACAGCACTCTGTTGATGATATCCCAGACATCTTCACCACCGGAGGTAATCAAATATTCCCGTAGAAATAAGAAACCAATACCGACAACAAGGCCTCCCACCAAAGATATCAACATTTTTTTCACTACTGACATAGATTTTTTTTCTTTTGCTTTGTTTTCCATTCCCCATCTCCTTACAAGTAAGAGTCTGAAAGACTCCCGCGCTGACGCGCATCACTATAGTGACAATTTCATCCAGAGCATATCTCTGGATCTCCACTCCTACAGCTGTTTAATCTGAATCCCTTCTTGTTCGAAGGTCTCTCTGATTTTCTTCACAAATTGAATGGCTTTAGGACCATCTCCATGCACACAAAGTGTATCCCCCCTGACATCTATCTCTTTTCCGCTCATGGAAGTAACTTTTCCTTCTTTGATCATCCGCACACAGCGCTTAATGGCATAATCCTCATCCGTAATCATGGATCCCTCCATCTTCCTGGGGGCGAGGGATAAATCATCCATATAGGCCCGGTCAACGAAGATTTCCGCCGCTGTCCTAAGTCCCATACTCTCCGCAACCTTACCAAGCACCGCACCCGCACAGTAATAGATGATCAGATCTTTGTCAAACTCACAAACTGCTTCACAGATTGCCTGTGATATTTCCTCATCATACTGACACTGATTGCCCATGGCTCCATGGGGAGCAACATGGTGTAATTGTACCCCGTAGCTCTTGGTAAATGCCGACAAGGCTCCAATCTGGTATTTCACATAATTCTTAACCTCTTGGAAAGACAGTACCATCTTTCGTCTTCCAAATCCCATTAAGTCCGGATATCCTGGATGGGCACCCACGTCCACCCCTCGTTCTTTTGCCATTCTTACCACTCTGTCCATGACCATAGGATCACCGGCATGGTATCCACAGGCAACATTGGCCGTTGTGACATACTTGATGATCTCATCATCCCCACCGATTTTGTAAGCCCCAAAACTTTCACCCATATCACTGTTTAAATCAATGCTGTACATATACCTCCTCCTTTTCATCCCATTATGAATTTACAATATTTTTAGGTTTCCCCTCTAAATAACACTTTAGATTATCGACCGCTATATCCATCAGACGCTGACGTGACTCTTTTGGCGCCCATGCGATATGCGGTGTGATGATTACATTCTTTGCCTGCAGCAAGGGATTGTCCATCTGAATTGGTTCGGTAGAGACTACATCCACTGCAGCACCCGCCACTTTTCCACTGTTCAGTGCATCCCGCAGGTCTTCCTCCACAATCAGAGGTCCTCTGGAGTCGTTGATGATCATGACCCCTTGCTTCATCTTCGCAATGGTCTCCTTGTTGATGATTCCTTCTGTGGAAGGGAACAACGGACAATGAAGCGATATGACGTCAGACTTTGCAAGCAGGGTGTCCAGATCTGCATAATGGCAGGTATCTGTTTCCAGTTCCGGCCTCGGATATTCATCATAAGCCAGCACCTGCATGCCCAGTGCCTGGGCTATTTTCCCGGTATCCTGTCCTATCCGGCCAAATCCTATAATTCCCATGGTCTTTCCAGCCAGTTCCACCAGTGGGTACTTCCAGAAACACCAGTCCGGATTATTGGTCCACTCTCCATTTTTCACGGCATCAGAATGTTCTCCGACATGATGGCATAGTTCCAACAGGAGTGCAATCGCAAACTGAGAGACGGCGGCGGTTCCATAGGTTGGAATATTGGCTACCATGATTTCCTTTTCTTTTGCAGCCTCAGTATCTACGATATTGTAACCAGTTGCCAAAACACCGATAAAACGGATGTTTCCACAAGCCTCCAAAGTCGCTCTCGTCAAGGGTGTCTTGTTGGTATAGACGACCTCTGCATCTTTGATCCGCGTTACGATATCTTCCGGCTTCGTGCGGTCATATACCGTCACATCCCCCAAGGCTTCAAGGCCTTCCCAGGTAATATCTCCGGGATTTAGTGTATAACCATCCAAAACAACAATCTTCATAGCTAACCTCTCCTTCTATATCTCATACTTTAAAGTAGTTACATTCCATAATGGCTGGATATAAAATCTGTAGTGAACTTACCTTTCTGAAAATCCGGATGATTTAAGATATCATATTGAAATTCCAGATTGGTTTGAATCCCGTCAATTCTAAGCTCTTCCAGCGTGCTGATCATCTTTTTGACGGCACTTTCCCTGTCTCTGTCATGGACAATAATCTTTGCAATCATGGAGTCATAATAGGGCGGTATACTGTAACCTTTATATACGGCACTGTCCATCCGCACCCCATTGCCACCCGGAAGATGCAGATTTTCAATAGTGCCTGGACAAGGCATAAAGTTATGTACGGGATCTTCCGCGTTGATTCTACACTCGATGGCATGGCCTCTCAGAGAAATATCAGCCTGTTCTACACTCAGCCTCATCCCTTGTGCCACCCGTATTTGCTCTCTAATTAAATCAAACCCCGAGACCATCTCACTGACCGGATGTTCCACCTGAATACGGGTATTCATCTCCATGAAGAAAAATTCCCCGGATTTATCCAACAAAAACTCTATGGTCCCGGCATTCTCATACCCCACGGCCTTCGCAGCACAAACCGCTGTGTCCGACATCACCTTTCGCAGCTCTAAGGACAAGGCAGGACAGGGGGATTCTTCTATCATCTTCTGATGACGCCGTTGAATCGAACAGTCTCTTTCTCCCAGATGAACCACATTACCATATCGATCCGCCATAATCTGCACTTCCACATGACGGGGATCTTGTATATACCGTTCCAGATACATCGTGTCATCCCCAAAAGCATTGAGGGACTCTTCCTGGGCAATATGGAACTGCGGGGAGAATTCCGCTTCATCCCGTGCAATCCTCATCCCCTTACCACCCCCACCTAAAGCGGCCTTAATCATAATTGGGAACCCGATTCGTTTGGCCTCTTTCAATGCTTCTTCCGCCAGATATACGGGTTCTTCCGTTCCTGGTACGATGGGAATTCCCGCTTGTTTCATGGTGTTTTTAGCTTCTGACTTGTTTCCCATTTTCTGAATCAGCTCTGAGGTCGGACCGATGAAAACAATTTGATATTTTTCACAAAGTTCTACAAACCTTGGATTTTCCGATAAAAATCCGAATCCCGGATGTATCGCATCCGCTCCTACGGCAATCGCAGTGCTTATCATCCTCTCCATATTCAGATAACTCTCTGATGGCTGAGCCGGACCGATGCAGATGGACTCGTCTGCAAGCTGAGTATGTAGAGCCTCACGATCCGCCTCCGAATATACCGCAACTGTTCGTATATTCATCTCTCTGCATGCCCGTATGATTCGGACAGCGATTTCCCCCCGGTTGGCTATTAATATTTTTCTAAACATACCTTCCACCCTTTTATTCTTCGATGACAAATAACGGTTGGCCGAATTGTACCTGCTGCCCATTCTGTACAAGAATATCCACAATCTTGCCCGAATAATCAGCCCGAACCTCATTCATCAATTTCATGGCTTCTATCATTCCAAGCTGTTGACCTGATTCGATGATATCCCCCAAATTCACAAAAGGCTCCGCATCCTGTAATGCGGATGCATGAAAGATACCTACTAAAGGAGACTTCACTACTTGTCTGCGACTCTCCTCTGTAATACCTGTCTTCTCCGTTGATTCTTCTGTTTTAGAAGTCAACGCTACTGTTGTTTTGCTATCCCCGGATTTCCCTTTTGAATCATCACTCGTTTTCATCCATAATTGGAAATCCCTATCCTGAATCTGAAACTCAGCCATATCAGACTCTTTTACCGCTCTGATTAATTCAACAACCTGTTCAAATTCCATGTGCCCCCTCCAATACTAATTGATTTTTGTCTTGTCCGGCTAATTATGATCTGGGCAAGACACTAGAATGTTTTCCAGATTTTTAAACTCGTGTAACTGCCTTAAATACAGATTCTGTGCAAGATGAATCCCAACCCGGATAAACCGGACCCGGCATCCTGGAACACTTTGAACCAATTTGGGAAGGTCTACCGAGATTACAGTCCCTATCTTCGTATATCCCCCCGTACTTTGGCGATCCGCCAACATGATGATCGGCTGTCCATTGGTCGGAACCTGGATGGAACCAAAGGCGATTCCATCGCTGATGATATTACCGTCCCCCCGGTGTTTGATTGGTTCCTCACGCTTTAATCTGCATCCCATTCGATCGAATTCCTGAGTGATTTCCGCACTGTACCAGAAAAACTTGCGGATTTCTTCTTCGGTGAATTCGGTGTCCTGGGGACCAGTGATCACCCTTAAGGTAATCTCTTTTTGCGGGAATGTCTCCTGGGGAATCTGCCTTCTTTCCATGAAAAGAAGTTGGGTTTTCGCAGAGATAAAGCCGATGCGGTCACCTCTTTCCAGCTTTCTTCCCTCCACGCCCCCCAGATGATTCCTCATCAGCGTAGACTTGCTCCCCATTACAATTGGTACATCAAGACCACCGGCAAAAGCCAGATAAGCACGGCAGCCATTGATGGTTCCCATTCCAAAGGATAGTAAATCACCGGCATGTACCAGAACTGCCTGATACATGGGGATTCTTTCGCCATTCACGGCAGGAGCAAAGTCTCCTCCGGTGACAGCGATGATATTATCCTTTTCAAATCGTAGGCTTGGCCCTGCATAGGTCATTTCCAAGACGCCTTCACCTCGTCTATTACCCACCAAAATATTCGCCAGATAAAAGGATCTTGTGTCCATGGGCCCTGCAGGGCAGACGCCGAACTGCTGATACCCAAACCGCCCCTCATCCTGAACTGTGGTCTGTATTCCAGGATTTTCTACTACTATTCCCATTATTCCACCACTTTCTCATAGGTTTTCAAACTATAGGTACCTTTTTTGACTTGCTCTTGAATCCTGTGAAATTCCACCAGACTTATGGGTACATACTTCACCCAATCCCCTGCATGTATCAGGAATGGATCTTCCTTTGCGTAATCGCAGGCAATGAGAGGAGTGGCTCCAATAATATTCCAGCCGCAGGGCTGTTCAAAAGGTATTAAGTTTGACAAGTTTTCCTGCACAACAATGGACTGTGCAGAAATCCGTACCCTTAGGGTCGTACCCTAAAGGACAGTTCTTTCGCAGGATATGGCATAGCCCACACGGGCTATGCCTTTTTCCTTTATTCAAGCGGATTTCAGCGGTTTATCACGCATTTCTTCCATTGCCGAAATTAGTTCTTCTTCAGTAGGGATATTGATAATTCCGACCGCAGTGAAGTAAATATCAATTGGAACGTGCTTGTGGCCGTGTTCATCTTTTGTACTGTTATGAACATCTATCCGCTTAATCAATGTGTTTACAATCGTGGTTGTTAATTCTTTTAAGTCAGTACACTCACGTATCGCCGTGAGAAAAACATTGAGATTTATTTTCTCTTGTTCAGCTTCTCTGACTTTCTGCTCGTCGTGTTCAACTGCGGCGAGCAATTCTTTTTGCTCTTGTTCATAGTTGGCAGACATACGATAAAAACGATCATCGGAGATTTTACCGAGCACATTATCTTCGTAAATACGTTCGATTAACATATCGAGTTCTTTAATGCGCTGTTTGGATTTTTCGATTTTTGTTTTCATAGTCCTTATCGTGGTTTCTCTACCAAGTGTGTTTTTCTTTGCAAAAAGATAAAGAAATACCGGCTCATATTCTGTAACATATTTCGCAACTTTTTGGATTGCCTCAAGCACCATTTCTTTTATCACTACTTCACGGATATAATGAATCTTGCAAGCACCTCTGTTTGACCTATATTGAGAACAACTATAAAATTCTTGATGTTCTTTGATGCTTTTGGCTGCAGCAAAATACAGTTTCGAGCCACAATCCGCGCAGTATAGAAGTCCTGCGAACATACCCGTTTTTCCCGTAGCTGAAAGACGGCGACGATGTTTTCGAAGTTCTCTTACTCTCTCAAAGGTATCCTCGTCAATGATTGCCTCTTGGGTGTTCGGAATAATCTGCCAATCTTCTTCAGGGATGTGGACAGTTTTCTTCACCTTGAAACTCACAAAGGTGGTTTTGAAATTAACAGTACATCCCGTATACTGCCTATTTTCAAGAATATGAACCACCGTGGCTTGTTCCCACCTATATGGGTTGGCAGGTCTTTTATTCGAGGCTTTTCTTCCAATACTATAATAATATTCCGTTGGGCTTACGATTTTCTCGCTTTCGAGACGTTTGGCAATTTGCATTGGTCCAAGCCCTGCAATACAGAGTTCAAAAATATATCGAACAACTTTTGCGGCGGGCTCATCAATAATCCATTGTTTAGAATCATCGGGAGATTTCATATAACCAAACGGAACAGCAGGGGCAACACGTTCTCCATTATCTGCTTTGGCTTTCCATACTGCTTTTATCTTTTTGCTTGTTTGCTCTGCATACCATTCATTAAAGATATTATGAAATGGCATTGTTTCAAGTCCCGTGCCGGTAGAAGTGTTTACATTTTCTTGGATAGCGATAAAAGTTACTCCGAGCGACGGATAAACCACCTGAGTCAATCTACCCATTTCAATACTCTCACGACCGAAACGAGAAAGGTCTTTTACGATGATTGTGCCGACCTCTCCGTTTTCAACCATTCTCTGCATACGCTGAAAATCGGGGCGGTCAAAGGTAGTGCCCGAAACACCATCGTCAACAAAGAATTCGGTATGAAGATATCCGTTTTGCTTTGCATAATCTAACAATATCTGTTTTTGGTTACTGATACTATTAGATTCATCCTCTTGTTTTTTCTTTCTTTTATCTTTTGAATCTTTTGTTTCTTCTACTGACAAACGACAGTAAAGAGCAGTTATTTTTGCTTTATTCTCGGCTTTCTTTTTTGCCATTATTAACTCCTTTCTGTGAAGCCGAGCATTGTATATTTGGGCGAGCCTATTATACAATGCCCGGCACACTTATAACAAATCTATAGGTTACAATTCTTTCGCTAAAATCAGCGCTTTGAACTGCTGTAATATTGTTTCTTTGCCTTCCATATCGAAATTGGCGGTAACGTCATAAATTGTTCCGCCAATCTTTTTAGAAAAGCATATCTTTTTAGGAACAGTTGTTACGGGAATAGGAATATCTTTAAGATCTTTGCTTTTTGGTAGCGCATACTCTTGTAAATCAATAGGACGTGTATCATCTACACGCCCCATGCCTTTCATAACAAGAACATCTTTAAAATTGCCTTTTTGCATCATAGGATCACCTCGCATCCCTTTGTTTCATTCGGTAGTTCTTTTCGCAAAGTTTTATGATTTCATCTTCGATTTGCTGAACCGTATAATTCTTCGGGAAATACTTGCGGAGTTTTTCGGTAGGAATTTTAACACGCTCTTTTTGGTTCGCTTTTTCTTCCTCCATAATCTCTGCAATCACTTCGGGTGTAAGACCTTCGCCTTGGCTTATCTTCTTAAAGCGGCAAGCCTGCGACAAAGACGGGGTACAATCGCTTTGCTCAATCTGCTCCAATAGGTCTTGTTGCTCAACTTCGTTAAGGTAAGAAAGCTCGACGGCGGGAGTGAAGGAAATGCGACCTTCATCAACATATTGCAGAATTTCGGGGATAAGATTGGTAAGGCGGATATAACGGCGCACTTGTTCGTGGCTATCGCCGGTGTCGGCTCCAACCATTTCAGTTGTACGGGACTTTGCCACAACTTGTGGCGAAGTTAAATCAGAACGCCAACCCTGATGCTTCATAGCATCGAGCTTCATTTTGTAAGCAAAGGCTTTTTCGGACGGTAAAATATGCTCTCGGTGGAGATTACTGTCCACAAGAACAATGGCCGCCGCATCACGATCAAGGGATACAACTAAGGCAGGGACTTCTTTAATCCCTGCCTTTCTGCTTGCCATAACCCGTCTGTGACCAGATATGATCTCATATTCATCTGTGGTGTTTTCGAGTGGTCGAACTATAACGGGAGAAACAATGCCGTGAACTTTAATGCTTTCGGCAAGGGCTTCCATTTCCTCGTTATCCTGAACTTTGTAGGGGTGGTTTTCAAATGGGCGTAATTTATCAATAGATATAATCTTCTTGGTGCTTTTCATCGTTCATAACCTCTTTCCTTATTCTTAATTAAATTATTTCGTTTCATTTCGATATTGCGTTCGGCATCAAGGAGAACTTTGATTCTCGGAATATGTTCCTCAATGCGCATAGCAATTCGCAGTTCCTTTCGCAAGGGAGTGATTTTCTTGGTTATCTCCTTGCATTGTTCTTTAAGTGCCGCATCTTCTTCAGGTGTTTTTACACGGCGCAGTTTTAAGCGTAGTGCATATCGTTCTTGCTCCAATTCGGAAATGCGGGAAGATAAGTTTTCTTGGAAATTCAATAGTTTTTTCGGGGAGTCGAGATTGTTATCGCAGAGCAGATTGTACTCCTCGATATACCGATCCAATTTTCGCATTTCTGCTCGCATCATCGGAGATACGGGGCGGTTATCGTATTCTTGGGTATTGCCCACGATGCAGATTTTAAGAAGCTCTATAAAAAGCTCAAATAAAACAATAATCGTGTCATCCCATCCGGATATATACCTATCTCTTTCAAGCACAAGAAGCGGACGTCTTTTCCAAGCCGGTGTTACAAAGGCATAGAGTTCGGGTTTGCGCTGATTTTCAAGGCATCGCTCCCGTATGCGTTCCTTAGAATATTGCTCACCAAGACTGCTTATACGGACGGCACGTTTCCACCCCTCTGCATATACCGAAGGGTGGTCATAATAAAAGTCACGTTCAAATCGGTAGCCGAGTGTTTTAAGGTAATATTCGATTTCCTTAAATGAGCCACATTGGGATAGCGCTTCGTCCACGTCTTTTCGTAGCATATCTCGATGTGTGAGCTTACCGGATTTTTCAACCCAATACGCTTTTTTGTTGCTGTAAAACTTGTTGCCTTGAATAACCGATTTATTTCGTTCGGCGCAAATAGCATCAGAAATCTTGCGAAGCTCAAGACGATCCCCAATACCATTACGAAACTTTCTTCCCGTTTTAAAGGAAACGCTGTTTAATACAAAGTGGTTGTGGATTTTATCGGTGTTGAGATGGGTAGTGACCACCACTTGATATTTATCTCCCCACATACGTCGTGCGGTTTCTTTTCCTATGCTGTG
>DVNN01000186.1 GCA_018714325.1 Candidatus Pelethocola excrementipullorum | reverse complement strand
TCTTTATGTTGGTGACTCCCGTTATATTCACCACATTTATCTATAATGCAAGCGCGTATTTAGACAGCTATATCTTTTCCAGCATGCAGGGATGGCATGGTGTTGCCAGTAAGACAATCTCAGAGCAGTATGGAGAATTCAGTAATTATTATGTGACCTTAATCAATGTGCCGTTGGCTCTTGCGTCTGCCAGTGCATCCGCCATGATGCCCGTAGTTTCAGGCAATTATGCAACCGGAGAGAAGGAAGTTGCCAATAGAAAAATCAGTGAGACAATCAGGCTGGCCATGTTTATTTGCATTCCGGCAGCGGTTGGACTTGGGGTACTGGCACATCCAATCATGGGAGTACTCTTCCCGGATTCCACGGAGCTGGGGACCAATCTGCTGATGTTTGGTGCCGTATCCGTAATATTCTCAGCCTTGTCCACGATTACCAACAGTGTGCTGCAATCCATCGGAAAGCAGAGAATTGCGCTTCGCAATGCGGCCATTTCTCTGGGGCTGAATCTGGTGTCTTTGTCAGTGATGCTTTTTGTGGCTCCGGATGTGGGAATTTATGCCATGCTTGTAGCTAACATCCTCTTCGCGGTATGTATGTGCGTGCTGAATGGATTATCCCTGAGGCAATATCTGGACTATAAAAATGAGTTTAAAGATTCCTATGGCAAACCCTTACTGGCAGCTGCCGGCATGGGGTTGGCAGCCTGGATGATCTATTACGGACTAT
This sequence comes from Candidatus Pelethocola excrementipullorum, assembly GCA_018714325.1. Lineage (GTDB taxonomy): Bacteria > Bacillota > Clostridia > Lachnospirales > Lachnospiraceae > Novisyntrophococcus > Novisyntrophococcus excrementipullorum. The sequence goes on along the minus strand of DVNN01000186.1, from coordinate 11,539 downwards.
TTGCCCTGACGAGACGTCCTTTTATCGGTCTTATCATCTCAATACCGGCAGCGATTGTGGTATATATGATTCTGTTTGTGGTGATAACGGGAACTCCAGAAGAAGAGATGAGAAAATTCCCGCTTGGAACCCGGATTATCAGCTTTTTGCGACTGATCAGGGTGTATCGATGAGCGAATAGAACGAACGAAGTAGCTATTGCCTGCTGAAGAGAATCTTGCAGGCGATAGCTTTTGTTTTCCCAGGACATGGATGGGGGGTTTGGAAGAAAATACTCTGGACGGAGTCTTTTTAACATAGTATACTAACTATAGGAGATGGGTACGGGCTATAGCAGCTGAGAAGAAGGAGTTTATAGGATATGGAACAGGCGGCAGAAAAACTATATTATCAGGAAATCGATAGACGTAAGAGGAAGGCGCTTCTGGATGGAGCCATTGTGGAAGAAGGGATGAATCCGGAATACGAATTGAGACTGGCTCTCTGGGAGAGACGCTATGGACAACGCGAAAAGGATCCTGAGGGCGTTGATTATTATATCCGCGGATGGATGACACTTATGTATCTCAAACAGACGGTTACCTCGATGTTTGGGAAAAGGAGTGCATTGCGGGACATCCAAAAGGCAAAGAAGGATTGGAATCTGGATTTTTTAAGGGAACAAGGGGAGCTGGGTGAAAGGGTGTTGTATCAGGAGCTTTACAATATGGTGAAACTCTATATACACCTCTGCAACAATGACAAGAGTTACAGGACCCAACTCTTTGGACTGATGCAGATCGATCAGAAAAAGTTGATTGAAAAGATTGCCTATGATGTAGATGAGTGTACAAGAAAGATTCCTCAGATATTAGGGATGGAGGAAGAACTTCGGGTGCTTCAAAGGGCCGCGGCAGATGCTTTTTGCGACGAGTTTCCGGCAGAAGAACACCTGATAAGAGGATAGACTGACAATAAAGTAGACAGATAAGATAGAAAAGAGAGGACAACTATGGAAAAAATAGCAAGCTTTACAATCGATCATTTAAAACTACAGCCGGGTATCTATGTATCCCGAAAGGATCATATCGGTGCGGAGACCATAACCACATTTGACCTGCGCATGACATCGCCAAATGAAGAGCCTGTCATGAATACGGCGGAACTGCATACCATCGAACATCTGGCGGCTACTTATCTGCGCAATGCCCCACAGTGGCAGGATAAGGTGGTGTATTTTGGCCCCATGGGATGCAGAACAGGGTGTTATCTTCTCCTGGCCGGGGATCATGAGTCCAGGGATATCGTGGAATTGATTGTAAATACCTTTGAGTTTATACGGGATTTTGAAGGAGAAATTCCGGGAGCCCAGGCCAAGGACTGCGGCAATTATCTGGATCAAAATCTGGATATGGCCAAGTACCTGGCAAACCGATATCTGAAAAAAACACTATATGATATCAAGCCGGAGCATCTTATATATCCTCAATAGAGAGGATTCTGGAATGCCCACATCAATTGACTTCCGATAAGAGAAAGATTATACTAGAATCATAATTACAGACCGAAGATTAGGAACTGGAAGGGGTGGTTATATGACAATTGAAGAATTGTTAAAGGTATTGGAGATGCAGGAGGAGATTCTGCAGTTTTCACACTTTACCAACGGAGATGCCTGGGAACTGGGGAATCTAATTGTTGTGGAAGCAATCCGAAGAAATCGGCCCATAGCAGTGAGTATTCGCCTGAACAATGGCTACACGGTATTTCAGTATGGGTTTGATGGTACCAATCTCTATCATGATGAGATGATGAGGCGAAAGTATAATACCGTGAAGTTTACGGAACAGAGTAGTATGCACCTTCACATGCAGCTGAGGCTGGGCGAATCAACCCAGGAAGAGATTTTGGGGCCTCAGTCGGAATATGCGACATTGGGCGGCGGCTTCCCTATTAGAATCGAAGAGGTGGGAGTCATCGGGGCAATTGTGGTTTCCGGACAGGACCATGTATCAGACCATGATTTGATTGTGAAGTGTGTCAGCAAGTATCTCCATGTGGATGAGGTGCCCAGAATCCGGGCAATCTGATAAGGACAACCATGGAAGCTAATTTAACTCAAAATAAAAATTCATTCTGACCAGGCTCAAAAGCCGTCAGAATGAATTTTTTTGTATCATGGGGACAAAATACCTTTTGACCCCAGCATCATAGGATTCGGGTTACCATGGTTCCGGAACCGAAAAGGCCATCTTTTCCTGAGTGATGGGGTGCACAAATTCCAAAGAATAGGAATGGAGTGCCTGATGGGGCATTTGAAAGGGATTTTCAGGGCGATATAAGGTATCCCCCAGTAATGGATGGCCGATGCTTTGCATATGAACCCTGATCTGGTGGGTGCGTCCTGTTTCCAGGCGCAGTTCCAATCGGGAAAAGGGAAGTCCGAACTTTTCAGAGGTTTCCCGGCAAAGTGTTTGATAATGGGTCACCGCACGTTCGCCCGATTCCTGATTGACACATCGTTCGATGGTGGAACCTTCTTTTCTGGCGATGGGAGCATCGATAGTCCCTTCCTCGGGGGTATGCCCTTCCGCCAATGCCCGGTAGGTTCGCTTGATCTGCCGGTTCATCATCTGGGTGGAAAGAATTGCACCACTGACCCCATGTTTGGCCAGAATCAAAAGTCCCGTGGTATCCCGATCCAGCCGGTTGATGCAGCGGTAGACATAGGGAATGCCCTGTTGGGCAAAATAATGAGCCACACCATTGGCCAGTGTATTGTCATAATTTCCCTGAGATGGATGGATCGGAGTGTCGGTGGGCTTGTTGACAATCATCAAATCCTGATCCTCATATACGATATCAAAGGGTACAGGAGTGGGCAGGATTCCCGGAGAGGATTCCAGCTCAGCAAGATGGATGGTCAATACATCTCCTTCCTTTAATTTTTGGCTGGTATAGGCCCAGACACCATTCAGGCAGATTCCCTCCGGTGTCCTCTTTAGTCCTGCAATCACGTGGTGTGAGAAGCCTTTTTGCCTTAAAAATTGTTCAATTGTCATTTCTTCTGCCTTGGCAGTTAATTCATATCTGAAATCTCTAATCATACAGAAGATTATAACAGATAAGTTTTAAAATACCAGATGTATTTGAAAAAATACCCATGCTGAATTGTAGATTGCCTTAAGTTGTGCTAAAATAGATGCATACAAACGTTGCAGAAAGGAAGGACCTGATATGGCCGAAAAGTATGTAGCATATGTGGGGACTTACACCCACGGCAGTAGTATAGGAATTCATGTGTATGATGTGGACGTGGAAGAAGGCAGCCTGACGGAGAGCAAAGTTGTCCCGGTTAATAATTCCTCACAAATCTGTCGTTCCTTGAACGGAAAATACCTGTACTCCATTGCGGATGAAGGTGTTGCAGTATTTGCCATCGATGAAAGTAATGGTGATCTGAGTCTGATTAATAAAGTGGATATTGATGGGATGCGAGGTTGCTATCTGTCGGTAGACCAGAATGGGCAGTACCTGTATGTGGCCGGTTATCATGATGGAAAGGTGACCGTGGTACACACACATAAGGATGGCAGTCTGGGTAGTGTTGTGGATGGGATTTTCCATAAGGGACTTGGCAGCGTGGCAGAGCGTAATTTTCGCCCCCATGTGAACTGTGTGATGCCTACCCCGGATAACAAGTATCTTTGTGCTGTTGACAATGGAATCGATCAGGTGAAAATCTATAAGGTTAACACGCAGAAGAATAAGTTAGAGCTGGTGGACATCCTCCGCTGTGAAAGAGAATCAGGTCCCAGACTTCTGACTTTTTCAAAAAATGGTAAATTTGCTTATCTGCTTTATGAATTGACCAATGAAGTGGATGTTTTTGCCTATAAGGAAGGGAAGAATGTTCCTGAGTTTGAGAAGATTCAGAGTATCAGCACCACGTCAGACAATGTGGACCGGGTGCATGACGCCGCATCAGGCATGTGTCTGTCCAATGATGGCAGACATCTGTTCACCTCCACTGCAGGTGACAACACAGTTGCTATGTACACGGTGGATGAGGAAAGTGGATTGTTAAATAAGGAATTCGCGCTCCCAATCAGCGGGGAATACCCCAAGGATATCGCCATGTTCCCGGATGACCGGCACATCGCGGTGGTAAACCATGAATCCAATACGATTACTACCTTTAGGATTGACTATGATAAAAAGGTATTGGTTCAGAAGGGAAAACCGATGAAGGTGGAGACACCAAACTGCATTTTGATCACACCCATGGGGAAGTGATCTATGGTATAACTTAAGAGATGGAAAAAATAGAGGCAAGTCCCTTAAAGGACTGCCTCTGTTTTTTATATCACTGCTGATTCGGGTGTCAAACCCTCTGGGGATGAGCAGGACTTAGTGTTTTCCCCAAATGGTTTTTAAGTTGGAAAGACGGGAGCTCATCCCTGTCATAAGGGCATCGATTAAGGTGAGAGCGGTCATGGACTCCACTACAACAACCGCACGGGGAACGATGATGGGATCGTGGCGGCCCTTGATGTTGATGTCGATGGGCTCATGATCTTGATTCACGGTCTTTTGGGGCGCATAGATGGACGGCGTGGGTTTAAAAGAAGCCCTTAAGATAATATCGCTGCCATCGCTCATGCCGCCCAGGATACCGCCGGCGTGATTGCTGGTTTTGATGATATGACCTTGTTCGTCGATGGTAAAGCCATCGTTGTTTCCCAGGCCGGTGGCTGCTGCCACGGATATGCCATCACCGATCTCCACCGCCTTCACGGCTCCGATGGACATCAGTGCCTTGGCCAGGTTTGCATCCAGCTTTTCAAAGACGGGATCGCCCACGCCGACCGGCATTCCATGGACGATACACTCCACGCAGCCACCCGAGGAATCATGGGCCGCAAGGCAGTCCTCCAGATATTGTTGAGCCTTGGCTGCAGCCTGTGCATCCGGCATGCAGAGTTCGTTGTTAGATATCTCCTCACGATCGAAGGTTTCCATGGTCACCGGACCGATGGAACGTGCATAGGTTGTGATTGTAATTCCCAGCTCTTCCAAAAGCTTAGAGGCTATGGCGCCGGCGGCAACCCGTCCGATGGTTTCCCTTCCGGAGGAACGTCCTCCTCCCCGATAGTCCCGGAATCCGTATTTTTCATCGTAGGTGTAATCCGCATGACCGGGACGGTAATAACTGGAAATCTTGCTATAATCTTCGGAACGCTGATCGGTATTACGTACCATCATGGAGATGGGAGTACCGGTGGTGCGTCCTTCGAAGAGCCCGGAGAGAATCTCCACCCTGTCACCCTCTTTTCGCTGGGTAGAGTAGCGGTGCTGACCTGGCTTTCTTCTGTCCAGAAAATTTTGTATATCGGATCTATCCAGGGGCAGCCCTGCGGGACAGCCATCTACTACGACGCCCAGACCCTTTCCGTGGGATTCCCCCCAGGTGGTTATTTTAAAGATAGTTCCATATGTTGAACCTGCCATTCCTTATCCTCCAGTATCGTTTATTATGTGATCAATTTATTGGTTATGTACAAGCAAAGACCGCATGGCCAATTGTCGATACTTTCAGTATACAGGGAGGGCAGTAGTCAGGCAAGAGTCAAATTTAGATTTTGCTAAAAATTCGGATTAAAGCGTTTGACAAACATATTTTCAACCCTTATAATGGACAACAGGTGAATATGATACATGCTAAGATAGGCGTACTTTTTGCCTATTCTAAGGTTTAGAGATAATCATCGGACGAAAAAAATCCATTTTTAATTAAAATATGAAAGGATGTGTTGTTATGGAAAGCGGGCCTTCCCCTGAATCGCGAAGTTATAATCTAATTAAATATGGAGAATAATGCGAAGGGACAAAGGCGTGTGCTTCTTTTTTGTCCTTTTGCGGACAATGAAAGGAGTCATATGACATGATCAGAATTTTTAAAACAATGGAGAATGGCATTACTCAGCTGGATACACCAGAAGATGGATGCTGGATTGCACTCACTGACCCTACGGCTACCGAATTATTTGAGGTGGCTCAACAATATGAAGTGGACGTGGAGGACTTAAGGGCTCCCCTGGATGAGGAAGAACGTTCACGTATCGAGATCGAAGAGAATTACACCTTGATTTTGGTGGATATTCCCGTCATAGAAGAACGTAATGACAAGGACTGGTATGGTACCATTCCTATGAGTATCGTGGTGGGGGACAATGTGATTATCACAGTATGTCTGGAGGATACCCCCATTTTAAGTGCGTTCATGGATGGACGGGTGAGAAACTTCTATACTTATATGAAGACACGATTCATTTTGCAGATTCTTTATAAGAATGCCAGCATGTATCTCCATTATCTGCGCATTATAGATAAGAAGAGCGAGATTGTAGAGAAAAGGCTGCACAAATCTCAGCGAAATCAGGAATTGATCGAGCTGTTGGAATTGGAAAAGTCACTGGTGTATTTTACAACTTCCCTCCGTTCCAATGAGGTGGTGCTTGAAAAGCTGATGAAGGTGGATAGGATTAAGCATTATCCGGAGGATGAAGACCTGCTGGAGGATGTTATTATTGAGAACAAACAGGCGATTGAGATGGCCAATATCTACAGCGGCATCTTGAGCGGTACCATGGACGCTTTTGCATCCGTAATCTCCAATAACCAGAATATCGTTATGAAGATGTTATCCGTCATTACGATTGTAATGTCCATACCAACTATTATATATTCTGCCTATGGCATGAACATGAATGTAAAGGGGATGCCCTTTGCGGATAATCCTTATGGATTTAGTGTTGTAATCATACTTTCTGTGGTGATAAGTTTGATAGTAGCAATGCTCTTTTCGAAGAAAAACATGTTCAAATAAATTATTTGGCTATTAAGCCTGTTACTTAATTAAGAAAGTAAGAGTGAGGGAATCATATTTGAATTGCCTATGTAGACATTCTGAGACAGTGGTTAAATAAAAAAGAATGGAAGAAAATTATGAAATTTTTCAACAAGATGGAACGTAAATTCGGAAGATATGCGATTTCTAATTTGACAAAGTACATTATTATCACATATATCATAGGTTATGCGCTCTACTATATGAGTGCTACGGTTCCTATTCTGAGCTATCTGACGTTAGAGCCGGGATTGATCTTGAAAGGACAGGTATGGCGTATCATATCATGGGTTTTGGTCCCACCCGGAAGTCCCAACCTATTCACAATCGTTATGTTGCTATGTTATTATCAGCTGGGAACTGTACTCGAGCAGACTTGGGGCAGATTCCGTTATAATGTCTATATTTTCTTTGGAATTCTCATGACGATAGTGGGAGCTTTTATCCTGTATGTGATTATGGGAGGTGTCATTGGGTTTGGCGGAGCATTCAGCACATATTATGTCAGCCTTTCCATATTCCTTGGATTCGCACTGACCTATCCGAACAGGCAGTTGATGTTATATTTCGTAATTCCCATAAAAATCAAGTATTTGGCAATACTGGATTTGGTATACCTGGCTTACTCCATGTATCGTGGCGGCTGGGCAACCAGGGTGGTGATTATCTGCTCCTTGATGAATGTGATCGTATTCTTCCTGATGACCAGAAAAAGCCCCAAGGAGATACACAGGAAGCGAGATTTTCAGAAAGCCATGGCCAAAGGGCAGGCTTCTAATATCAGCACACATAAGTGTGCGATCTGTGGCAGAACGGAGAAGGATGATCCGAATTTGGAATTCCGTTTCTGCTCCAAATGTAAAGGCAATTATGAGTACTGTCAGGATCACCTGTTTACTCATGAGCATATCAGATAATCAGATAAATGAAAGTGAGGCTGTTAAATGAAAAGAACAAAAATTGTTTGTACTATGGGTCCTAATCTGGATAATCAGGAAGTGATGAGCGCCCTGATCAAGACCGGAATGGACGTTGCCCGTTTTAACTTTTCACATGGGGACCATGCAGAGCATAAAGGACGTATGGACATGCTGAAGAAGCTGCGTAAGGAGCAGAAGGTTCCGGTGGCTATTCTGCTTGATACCAAAGGACCGGAGATTCGTACCGGTGTATTGGAAGATGGCAGGAAGATACAGTTGAAAGAGGGACAGACTTTTGTTCTGACAACAGAGGAGATTGTGGGAAATGCTGAGAAAGTGTTTGTCACTTATTCTGACCTTCCCAAGGATGTGAAAAAAGGGGACAGGATTCTGATTGATGATGGTCTGATTGAACTGCATATAGAGAAGCTCACAGATACGGATATTACCTGTATCGTTGTGAATGGCGGTGAGCTGGGTGACCGTAAGGGCATTAATGTGCCCAATGTTTCCGTGAACTTACCTGCACTTACTGACAAAGACAAGGATGATATTCTGTTCGGTATTGAGCAGGAGGTGGATTTTATCGCCGCTTCCTTTGTTCAGAAGGCAGAGGATGTGCTGGAAATCAAAGAATTCCTGAAAAAGCACGGCGGATCTCATATCGATGTAATAGCAAAGATTGAGAACGCAGAAGGCGTTAAGAATATTGACAGTATCATTGATGTAACCGATGGAATTATGGTTGCCAGAGGAGATCTGGGTGTTGAGATTCCACCTTATCAGGTACCTCATATCCAGAAAACCATTATTGAAAAGTGTAACCATCATTATGTTCCGGTTATCACAGCGACACAGATGCTTGACTCCATGATGCGGAATCCGCGCCCGACCAGAGCCGAGGTAGCCGACGTAGCCAACGCGATCTATGACGGTACCGATGCGGTCATGCTCTCCGGAGAGACTGCCATGGGAAAATACCCCATCGAGGCTGCGGAAATGATGGTTCAGATAGCGAATGAAACCGAACATTACCTCAAATTCGAATCCTACCGTGATGTGGAAGCGGCCAAGGGTAATGCCAGCGTATCCAGCGCAGTTGGATTTGCTGCCGTGGAGATGGTTGAGCATATTGGTGCATCCTGCATCGTAACGCCTACCATGTCAGGACAGACAGCACGTCTGATATCCAATCTGCGTCCTAGTGTTCCGATCTACGCCGTGACACCTCACGAATGGGCAAGTAGAAAGATGCAGCTGTTTTGGGGAGTGAAGCCAGTAGCCGGATATGAAGAAGATTCCACCGAAAACATCATTTCCCATGCGATGTATATGGTATTGAGAGAAGGGCTGGTGGATAAGGGAGAGATGGTTATCTTCACCGCAGGAGATCCGTCCACAAACGAAGTGAACGGCAAGGGAAATATCACCAACATGCTTCACATCATACAAGCGAAATAATTCAAAGGAGAAACCAGAGGAGAGAATATATGAAAAAGCCTTTTGTTACAAGAGAGAAACTGGAAGAAATTACAGCATCCATTCCAACCCCCTTTCATCTATACGATGAAAGAGGTATCCGTGAGAATGCACAGGCCGTAAAAGAGGCATTTTCATGGAATCCAGGTTTCCGTGAATATTTTGCTGTAAAGGCCAATCCGAACCCTGCTTTGATCAAAATCCTGGGTGAATACGACTGTGGGTGTGATTGCTCCTCCAAGACGGAGTTGATGCTTTCAGAGGCCATGGGATTTACCGGTGATAAGATTATGTTTTCTTCCAATGTGACCCCGGCAGAGGAATATGCATTGGCAGACAAATTGGGCGGTATCATAAATCTGGATGATTTTACCCATATCGATTTTTTGGAGAAGACTCTGGGCTATATACCGGAGACCATCAGCTGTCGTTACAATCCGGGTGGTCTGTTCAAAATCAGCAATGATATCATGGACAACCCCGGGGATTCCAAGTATGGAATGACCACGGAGCAGTTGTTTGAAGCATTTAAGATATTAAAGTCTAAAGGAGCCAAGGAATTTGGTATCCACGCATTCCTGGTTTCCAATACCGTTACCAATGAATATTACCCGATGCTTGCCAAGGTTCTCTTCGAGCTGGCTGTTAAGCTGCAAAAAGAGACGGGCTGCCATATTAAGTTTATCAATCTTTCTGGTGGCGTGGGAATTCCCTATACACCGGATGCCGAGCCAAATGATATTCGTCTGATTGGTGAAGGCGTTCATAAGGTATATGATGAAGTTTTAGTTCCCGCAGGCATGGGAGATGTGGAAATCTATTCTGAGATGGGACGTTTCATGATGGGACCCTATGGTTGCCTGGTTACGAAGGCCATCCACGAGAAACATATCTATAAGGAATATATTGGTTGTGATGCCTCTGCAGTTGATCTGATGCGTCCGGCCATGTACGGAGCCTATCATCATGTTACCGTTATGGGCAAGGAGGAAGAGCCCTGTGACCATAAGTATGATGTGACTGGTTCTCTGTGTGAGAACAATGATAAATTCGCCATTGACCGTATGCTTCCTAAGATTGATATGGGCGACCTGCTTGTGATTCACGATACAGGTGCACATGGATATTCCATGGGATATAATTATAACGGCAAACTGAAGTCTGCAGAAGTTCTTCTAAAAGAAGATGGAAGCTTTGTACAGATTCGCCGTGCCGAAACTCCGAAGGATTATTTTGCCACTCTGGACGGAACAGCAGAGTTCAAAAAGATGTTTCCTGATGAATAAGAAGTCATATGATTGAAATATTAAATGGATTACACGAGACAATTAATTATGGGGATTCTCTGGGCATGCGTTTGTTCCACAATGTGGATTACGAGGATTACCCGGAACATTGGCACACGGGTATTGAAGTGATTATGCCCATGACCTCAGAATATGCGGTAATTGTTGGGGAGAATCGCTATCAGCTTCAGGTGGGGGATATCGCGATTGTGAATTCGGGAGTCCTTCACTCTCTGGAGGCACCGCCCACCGGAGAGCGGATTATCCTGCAGTTTGATGCGGCCCTTCTCTACACGTTAAAAGAGATGGAGACCTTACTGTCATTGATTCCCCCGGTTATCTTTTTGAGGAAGTCGGATGATACCGAACTTTATCGCTTCGTTCGGGAGAGGATGGATCGTATTGTTCTGGAATATGATGACAGGAAGACCTTCCGTGAGGCATACATCTATGCCATGATGATTGAAATCTATGTGAAGCTGGGCAGGAACGTCACCTCACAGGAAATCAAGAATTCGGAAGGTGGAAGTAAAGGACAGATTTTAAAGCAAAAAGAGTATCTGGAAGTGATTATGAGTGCTTGTAATTATATCAACAAGCATTATCAAGAGAACTTAACACTGGAGGAGACTGCCAATATCAGCGGATTTTCCAAGTTTCATTTTACCAGGATCTTCAAGCAGTTCATGAATATGACATTCTATGAATACCTGAATTCCAAACGGATGAAACGGGCGGAAGAGCTTTTGTATTCCACAGAGTTGAGTATTACGGACGTGGCTATGAATTCCGGCTTTTCTTCGCTGAGTGCCTTTAACCGAACCTTTAAGTCCATCAATGGATGTTCGCCCAGCGAGTTCAGAAACAAACTGTTGCAGAAATTAAGATAGGTTGTGGTATTGATCTATTAATAATCGTAAATATAGGGGAATTGAACCTGATCATCAGATGCAGAGGGAAATATC
>DVNN01000185.1 GCA_018714325.1 Candidatus Pelethocola excrementipullorum | reverse complement strand
GTTCCTGTGCAGAACCCTCATCGTCCATATTATCCCCACCTGCAGTCTCTTCATCATTGGTTTCTCCACCATCGGCCTCCGCTTCTCCACCAGCATCCTCACCGCCCGCTTCATCTCCACCCAGCTGGTCTATAAAATTCTGAGCGCTGGTGGCACGTCTGGTTCCAGGGAACTTGGTTACGATTTCCCGGAAATTAGCGATGGCATTCTGGGCATCCTCTGTGTAGCGATAGGAATGTGCCAGAAGATTTAACACCGTGTAATTATCACCCTTGATTTCTTTGGCCTTGGTCAATTTATCAATGGCCGTTGGATAATCCGCATTGTCAAAGGCTTCCTGTCCTTGGGACAACAGCTGATTAAACATGGTGGTCTGAATATTACCATAGATATTGTCATAAACAGTCTTTGCATCCACCGAAAGCAACTCCGTATTCATGCCCTCCAGAGCATTGGCAGCCTGTTCATAGTTATCATCATTAAAGGCGGAAAATGCCTTCATCAGATTTTCATAGGTTGTGGCCTTTTCACTGGCCTCATTAATCTGCTCCTGAGCAGATGCAACCGTATTGTTGGACTCTTCGATCTGATTCTTCAAATCTGTAATCTGGGATTCCTGGCTGGCCATGGTGTTGCTGTACTCCACGATTCTCTCATTGGCGCTTCGGTTGATTCCCTGCTTCAATGACGGCACTACCAGAAACCATACGACTAAACCGCCCACAAGGAGACCCAGGCCAATATTCAGTAGTGTGGCGGCCACTGAGCTTTCCCTGAATGTAGGCGGCTGAATCACCGTCATGCTTTCCAGCGTATCATCCACAGGGGGCTCTTCCTTTTTCGACCGGAAAAACCTTCTGGGTTCCAGCGTGGTCACAGTACCTGTCTGTTCATCCACTTCCTTAAGGAAACGCAGGGAAGTGGAGTTGGTCTTGTCAATACGCACGGCCTTTTTCAATATCCTGCGGGCTTTTTCGTATTCCTGCCTTTTCAGATAGATCAGGGCCAACAGATGGTAACCCTTAATAAGTTTAGGGTTCTGACTCAGAATCTTCTTCAGCTGAATGGCTGCCACGTCTTCATTACCTTCCCAGCAGCATTTTAACGCTGTATTAAACTTCTTAATGGTTTGATTGATCATATCCAGCTTTGCAGGCTCAGCCTGAAGCTTCTGGATATAATCCGTGGCCACATTCTGCTCCGGCATTATATTCTTGCTGATAATCCACTCACTCAAAGCCGCTACTGCCTCTCCGGTCTCAAAGTAGACCAGACCCAGGAGATTTCTGGCAGGTATGTTCAGTTTATTATACTTCAGGCTCTGTTCCAACAGATCGATGGCTCCTGACAGATCCCTGATCTGGGCCTTGTCCAAACCTTGATTATAATATAGGACGGACAATTGGAAGGATTTATTCTGAACACCCAGATCAAACCCACATACCGGGCAGACATCCGTGTTACTGACCACGGCACCGCAATTCATACAATTCATAACTGCTCCTTTGTTCCCTGGTCATTACGCATCTTCAGCATCTCTTTTAGAATATCGATAACATCTGTCAGATCCCGGCTGTATATGGCACTTTCCACTTCATCCACGTCCAACAGTGGTTTGAATTTCTTTAACTCTTCCTCATAATTAATCATACTTTCCTCCATATGTGCGGCACTGCGCGGGTTACTTTCCCGTCCTTCTGCTGATATAATCCTTCAGCTCCCCAGCCAGGTACAAGGATCCAACACAGAACATCATGCCCTCCCCCTTCTCCTTATAGGCAAGTTCAAAGGCGTTTTCCACATCTGGTTCTGCATCCACCTGCTGACAGCCGGCCTCCCGGAAAAGCTGCGCCAGTTCTTCTGCCGGCACAACCCTGTCACCCCAGATCTGGGTGGTAACCACCCGATTCGGCCGAATCCCCTCTGCGATCTCCCGAATCATATCCTTATAGCGTTTATCACAGACTGCGGAAAACAAAATCGTAATTTCATTGTCCTCTTTAAATTCACAAGCAGTCTTTACAAACTCGGCCACTCCATCTTCATTGTGGGCTCCGTCTACGATGACGCCCGGCATCACAGTCTCCATCCTGCCGGACCATCTGGTGGTTCTAATTCCTTCCGCCAGCACCTCTGCCGGTATGTGATGCACCGATTCAAGATTTCTCATGGTAAAATAGGCCAATGAAGCATTCATCATCTGATATCTGGCTATGTAAGGAATCTTTAATTCTACACTATCCCCATCATACCAAAAGTCAAAAGTGATTCCCTCCCTGGTAATGGTTTTCAAGGTATACATGGATGGCTTCAGTTCAAAGGACGGACTTTTGTTCTCCTCCGCCCGTTTGGCGATCACTTTAGCCGCGTCCCTTCTATGTCCATCATAGATTACAGGAACCCCCGGCTTTATGATACCGGCTTTCTCTCCTGCTATTTCAGGTATGGTTTCTCCCAGATACTCCGTGTGATCCCTGCTAATCGACGTGATGATACAGGCCAGGGGATTTTCCACCACATTGGTGGCATCTAAACGCCCGCCCAATCCTGTTTCCAAAATCACATATTCAACCATTTTCTTTTTGAAGATATACATTCCCATCAGGAATAACATTTCAAAATAACTGGGGTGCACACTGCCGTCAGCCAGATAACCATCCACCACCCTTTTCGTCTCGGTAAACGCTTCAAGGAACAAATCATCATCCACCACTTCTTGATTGATGATATAACGTTCATTGATTTTAATCAGATGGGGAGAGGTAAATAAGCCACAGCTACAACCTCCCTTAATCAACATGGAGTTCAAATAGGCACAGACACTTCCTTTGCCATTGGTACCTGCTACATGGATAATCTTCATCCCTTTATGGGGATCTCCCATACGGCTCAGCAATTCTCTGGTATGCTCCGGAGGATTTTTAGCCGTAAACTTTGGTATTTCTTCTATATAATCTACCGCTTCTGTATAATTCAAAATATTCCACCACTTTATTATTATTTCGGGCGAAATCAAATACTCTCTTCGTTCGTGCTTGATTTCCTTCCGCTAAGATCACAGCCGCTTCGCTCTCTGTGAGGCTCAAAACCTTCGGTTCTTCGCTAACTTAGCGGGTGAAATCAAATACTCTCTTCGTTCGTGCTTGATTTCCTTCCGCTAAGATCACAGCCGCTTCGCTCTCCGTGAGGCTCAAAACCTTCGGTTTCTCGCTAACTTAGCGGGTGAAATCAAATACTCACTTCGTTCGTGCTTGATTTCCTTCCGCTAAGTTACATTATAATATAGTGGTGGAATATGTCCATAGTTTTTTGGTTTTTTTCTTCGACACATTTTCTGGTTTCCGACATTTTCCAGGTTTTTGGTACTTGTTGTATCGTTTATCTTGGTTTTTACTGGTTTTCTGTATTAGCTTCTTGGTCTGTGTCGGCTGGTGAGTCGGTTTGTCCGTTGTCAGGAAGGGGGGTCTGCGTTTCCTGGGGTATCGGGGTTGGGGTTGGTAGGATGGCCGGCTCTCTGAATATGATTGCGGCCGAGCGGGATAGTACTCTTCGAGTGGAAGAATTGCTTTGTTGTGCTATATCAACCTTGTCCCCGTCCTTTAACTCCACATCCCTGACGATGAATTGCGTGTCGCTGATTGGATGGCTGTTCTCAATTAGCTCATTGTTGATCTCCAGCTTGCTGGATGCAGTGAAGTTCTCACCGATGATGGAATAGGTTCCTTCTGAGATCTCCGTTATCTCGTTGATGGTGATTGGAAGTACCCCAAGGGTTATGGGGGTTTTCTCAAATGGATTTTCCCCTCCATAGGCATATTTATTGCCGTAGAGAAGGTCATACTGCAGTGCTTCCAGATCAACCTGATAATTCTTCGTGTTTTTACGGGTCTGATGATATCTAAATACGGTTCCGTCATGTATCCCGATACGGTTGAACACTTCTGCTGCCATCTGATAGGCTGACAGGTTCTTGTCCTTTTTCTCCAGACCCATATTATCCCACATCACATATTGGGTCTGGAACAGATAGCGGTTAGCCACATCCTGGATCTCCAATCCCATGGTTGGAAGATGATCCCCATAGAGAACCAAAACCACCGGCTCCGGATACTCAGACAGGGTGTCTGTCAGTTGCTTGATAAACTGATCCATCTCATGAATCTGATTTACATAATACTCCCAAGAATAGTTATTCTTCTCTTTCTCTTCCGCACCTGTAACCGTGATTTTCGGATTATCCAGTACAGGTTCTGTAGAGTAATCACCATGTCCTTGTACTGATATTGTATAGACATAATCAGGCCCTTGTGAAGAATCCAGACATTTTATGATCTCATCGGTCAAAATATGATCCTTTACCCAGCCAGTTTCCGTAATATCGGATATATCCGGCATATATTCCTCTGAGGTAAATGAATCAAATCCCAACATCGGGAACACAGACTTTCTGGAATAGAAGTTGGCCTCATTGTTATGGATCGCATGGGTGGAATAACCCAGGTTTTTCAGCACAAATGGAGCACTTTCACAGGTGGTTTCCTTCAAGATGGTCTTATAAGGATATTCTCCCGGTCCAAAATACCTAAGACTCATGCCTGTTATCGTTTCAAATTCCGTATTTGCAGTACCTGCGCCAATGGAAGGAACCCGGAAATATCCGGAAGAATATTCATTCATCATCTTACGGAAATTTGGAATCGGATCCTCGGAGATATTCAGGAAATTAACCAGTTCCGGATCAAAGAATGACTCCAGCTGCACAAAAATAATATTGGGCTGTCTTTCCATCTGGGTATCCTTAACATCGCCTTCGCTCTTGATGATATCGTCGATCAATGCTTCGCTATATCCATTGGGTTCAGAGATACCAGTATCAAAGATTGTGACCGCAAGGCAGTAGGGATAACCATAATCCTGATAAGCAAATGCAATATTTCCAAAATAATTGGATAACACTCGTTTTTCCAGAGCCACCCTCGTGGCCCCCCAAAAGAGAACGATTGTTCCAACGATCAGGGAAACATTGACAGCCCAGCGGATTTTCCCCTTAAATTTAGGCCCTTTCATCCATAACCATACGAAAAAGAGCAAGAGCACAGCCAGTAGAGCGATAACCATCACCAACATTCCCGGAGATAGGTATTTATCCATAATCTTCGTCGCATCACTGAGCAGTTTCAAGTCGGGACCTGTAAATGGAGTCACACGATTTGCAAGAATTATACCGTTGACAATTCCCAGAAGCAGCCAAAACGCACCTACAATCAGGCGTACCAGCGTTCTCCGTCGAAACAGATATACAACCATTGATGTCGTGAAAATCAAAAATGCATTATAAAGGAATACCCAGGGTCGTCCTGTCATATAGACCCAGGCTTCACCCAGCGAATGGCGGGATATGGCTTCTATTATAAAGTAGAGCACACAGCATCCCAGGGCCTGCAGCAACAAGGAAATTTTGTTGCAAAATCCGCACACCTTCTGCCAGTTTATTTTTTTCAATATTTCCATAATAGTCTCCTCATCGGAACAGGCGCCAAACGCTCAGACAACATTGGAGGGACTGGTTACGATAGGTTCTATCCTATCTTGCCTGTTCCAAGAAAACCAGTCCCTAAAATCAAGATTCACCTTAGGAAAGCTGTGAAAGCCTCTCCTTAACCTGTGCCATCATCTGCTGATAATTGGCCAATTTATCTTTCTCTTCCTGCACCTTGGCTTCAGGTGCCTTGCTGATAAATTTCTCATTGTTTAACATTCCATTGGAACGTGCAATCTCCTTGCTGAGTCGTTCCACTTCTTTTTTCAGACGCTCAATCTCTTTTTCAATATCTACGAGCTCCGCAAATGGAATATAGATTGTGGCATTTGGGATTACCGTGGATACGGCATCATCTGCGATTCCCTCCTTATCCCTGCGGATTAAAATCTCGGTGGCTCCGCCCAGAGTAGCAAAGAATACGCTCCCACGCTCAAAGGTTTCCCTGATCTGCTCATCCTCAGATACAACGTATACGGAAGCCTTTTTGCTGGGTGGTACATTCATCTGTGTGCGGACAGCTCGTATGCCACGAACCGCTTCCTTAATCATCTCTACAGAAGTTTCGTCCTCCTGGAAGTCCCAATCCGTCTTCCATTCCGGCCAAAGCGCTGTCATGATCGACTCTTCTTCAGGATTCAAGGTGCAATAGATCTCTTCTGTGATAAATGGCATATAAGGATGCAGCATCTTCAATGCATTGCCAAGTACGGTCTTCAAAGTCCAGAGAGCCGCCGCCTTGGTGGTATCTGTTTCACTGTAGAGGCGGGGTTTTACCATCTCGATATACCAGTCACAGAATTCCTCCCAGATAAAGTCATAAACCTTCTGTACCGCAATTCCAAGTTCGAATTTCTCCATGTTTTCAGTGACTTCTTTGGCCAAGGTATTAGCCTTGCTGAGAATCCACTTATCAGCGCTGGTCAGATCTTCCAGATCCAGTGTCTCAGGCACTTCAGCCTTTTCCAGATTCATCAGAATAAATCTGGAGGCATTCCATACTTTATTGGCAAAATTACGGCTGGATTCCACACGTTCCCAATAAAAACGCATGTCATTACCAGGCGCATTACCTGTAATCAAGGTCAGACGCAGCGCATCTGCACCATATTTTTCAATCACTTCCAGCGGATCGATTCCATTTCCAAGGGATTTACTCATCTTACGTCCCTGGGAATCACGAATGAGTCCGTGGATCAATACGTGGCTGAATGGGGTTTCCTTCATCTGCTCCAGTCCGGAGAATACCATACGGATTACCCAGAAGAAGATGATGTCATATCCCGTTACCAGCACATTGGTAGGATAGAAGTACTCCAGCTCCGGAGTCTTTTGAGGCCATCCCAGAGTCGAAAAGGGCCATAAAGCCGAGCTGAACCAAGTGTCAAGCGTATCCTGATCCTGGGTTAAATGAACGCTTCCACATCCCGGACATGTATCGGGGGCGCCCCCTCTTTGTACCACTACTTTCCCACAGTCCTCACAGTAGTAGGCCGGTATCCTATGGCCCCACCAAAGCTGACGTGAGATACACCAATCACGGATGTTTTCCAACCAGTGCAGATAAGTCTTATCGAAACGTTCCGGAACAAACGTTAAATCGCCGCTTTTCAAGACAGCGATGGCTTCTTTTGCCATCTCATCCATCTTTACAAACCATTGTGGCTTAATCATCGGCTCAATCGTGGTGTTGCAGCGATCATGGGTACCAACTGCATGTACATGATCTTCCACCTTCACCAAAAGCCCCTGATCTTCCAGGTCTTTCACCATGGTCTTTCTGGCTTCATAACGATCCATGCCTGCATATTTCCCACACAGTTCGTTCATGGTCGCATCGTCATTCATGATGTTGATTTCTTCCAGATTATGGCGCTTTCCCACCTCGAAATCGTTGGGGTCATGGGCCGGTGTGATTTTTACACATCCGGTTCCAAACTCCTTGTCCACATATTCATCCCCAATGATCGGAATCTCACGATCTGTCAGAGGCAGTTTCAGCATCTTTCCAATCAGGTCCTTATATCGGTCATCCTCCGGATTAACTGCAACGGCAGTATCACCAAGCATCGTCTCAGGACGCGTGGTTGCGATCTCAACATACCGTCCCTCTTCCCCGGCGATTGGATAATTGATATGCCAGAAATGACCTGACTGATCCTCATGCTCAACCTCAGCATCTGAAATAGAGGTCTGGCATACCGGACACCAGTTGATAATTCTGGAACCTTTATAAATATAGCCCTTTTCGTACAGTCTTATAAACACCTCTTCTACCGCGTCGGAACAGCCCTCATCCATTGTGAAACGCTCCCGCTCCCAATCTGCCGAGGAGCCCATTCGCTTCAACTGTTCCACGATACGGCCGCCGTACTCATCTTTCCACTCCCAACAATACTTCAGAAATTCCTCTCGGCCAATCTCTTCTTTATCGATGCCTTTTTCCTTCAGCATCTCCGTAACCTTTACCTCAGTTGCAATGGCTGCGTGATCGGTTCCCGGCTGCCACAATGCCTCAAATCCCTGCATTCTCTTAAAACGGATCAGGATATCCTGCATGGTGTTATCCAGGGCATGGCCCATATGAAGCTGCCCGGTAATATTTGGGGGTGGCATTACAATGGTAAATGGTTTCTTATCAGGATTTACTTTGGCATGAAAGTATCCTTTGTCCATCCATTTTTGATATAATCTGTTTTCCAGACCTTTGGGATCATAGGTCTTAGCAAGCTCTTTACTCATCTAATTCTCTCCTTTGTTATAATCTGGGAATAAAAAAGAACAAATTTTGTGCTTAGCGCGCAATCTTT
Source organism: Candidatus Pelethocola excrementipullorum (assembly GCA_018714325.1). Classification (GTDB taxonomy): domain Bacteria; phylum Bacillota; class Clostridia; order Lachnospirales; family Lachnospiraceae; genus Novisyntrophococcus; species Novisyntrophococcus excrementipullorum. Next base: position 11,261 of record DVNN01000185.1, on the reverse strand, counting down.
GTTCCCACTCATTCTTTATCTATCAGGGTGTCACGGCTTCACACATAAAGGGCGAATAAATTCCGCGGTACCACCTTTGTTTATCACTTATTTTATCCATTAACGGGGACTAGCCGGGAATCCCTACTCTAGGTTTCAGAACTCCGGTTCAAAAGCTACCTTCCGTAACTGCCTTCCGGATGACCTTACAGCCGGTGAATCATCCTCTCTGTGGGCGGCACTTTTACGTACTCCTCTTTCTCAAAACTTTTATCTTTTGTTAATCATAGACGGCTTTTTCTGATTTGTCAAGGGAAAATCAATCGGGTGTCAAACCCTGCCCCACGGGAATTGATACCCGAATCATCATATTTTTCTTATGGTATAAAATACAGCCTACATAGTTTTTACACTGTATAGGCTGCTTATGAAATCGGACATATTAGTCTGGGGGTGTCTGTTTAACTTTTATCTTTCTTATTAAATATACCTTACCAGATAAAACTTAAGATTTTCTTACCTTTTTTATTAAAGTATTCTAAATCTTTTCTTGCATCCCCCTTCAAATATCACAGTTCTATCATCTGTCCCGCCTCACCAACTGCCAATTTGAATCTGGCTTTTAGCCTTATCGAAACGTCTCAAGACCATTCACCACATTATTCGGACGCTCACACCGGGCAACCCGGTTGGCATTTTCCCACATATTGCGGTGCATCCGCCTGAAACTTCCTATGGTGATTCCGCCCAAGTGAGGGGAATACACCACTTTCTCCCGTACTCCCTCTGGCAGGGCTACCAGTGGATGATCGGCCAAAACTGGTTCAGGATCTATGGTATCCAGACCGGCACCCGCTATGGTACCGTGAATCAGAGCCGCACGCAGGGCCGCATTATCCACCAGATCCCCTCTGGCAGTATTGATCAGGTAGGCATTTTTCTTCATCCTGGCCAAAAATTGGGCATTGATCATACCCTGGGTCTCTTCGGTTACGGCTGCATGAAGACTGATAATATCACAGGTGGCTGCCAACTTTTCCATAGACAGATACGTGACCTTGAATTCCTCTTCTATTTCCGGAGTCTTTCTATTCTTACTATAGTAGTAAAGTTCACACCCAAAGGCCTCCAAGCGCTTTGCCGTGGCCTTACCAATATCTCCAAAACCGACAAGCCCCACCTTGCAATCCGCCAGGTCTGTAATCCCACTGACCATCCGTTCTTCCTTCGTCTGAATTTGTTTTCCCGCCCTGACTTTAGCATCACCATCAATAGTATAACGAAGACAGGCCAGCATCAACAGGATTGTCTGTTCCGCTACGGCTCCTGCATTGACGCCTTTATTGTTGCATACAAAAATTCCCAACTCCTTGGCCGTCTCCAGATCGATTTTATTATAGGCCACCCCTTCAGAGTGGACAAGACGGAGCTTTTTCATCTCCTGCATCAACTTGCCCGATACTTCCGTGATCGCATCCACAAATAGAATCTCCGCGTCTCCTGCCTCACGTAATACTTCTTCATCCCCGGCATCACGGCTTAGGAAGATAAGTTCTGAATTATGAAACAACTCCATGTCTGGTGCAAACTTGATGTAGCGGTCACGGTTACCTTTGATTGCTATTTTCATACCTTCTGCTTATCCCTTTCCATTATAGTGACAAGAACATGGTCTCCTGGCTGCTTGCCGATTCTGGTACGAATGTCCTTTCGGATACCAATGATGTGACAGGGGGTTCCCATCTTGACCACCTGCCCATCATAGGGTTCTCCATCAAAGGTAGCATGGACCAATACACGGCCTTTTCCAAACTCTGCCTTTACATCAAAAGGAATCTCCACATATGCCCCATCCTTATCCGGCACCTTCTGAATCACCGCCTCAAATTCATACCTTTTATTCATCTCAGGCCTCCTGTCCGCTTCTGATCAATAGCTCACTGCTTATCCTATTTAAATAACCACTGTAATTAAATACAGTATATCACCTCTCTACGCGGTTCACAATCATTGTAATATTTTAATTGACGGATTGGGTCAAGAATGCTAATATATAAATATGTATAAATTCCATATCAACAATCTAAGTGCACCACAGCTTTGTGGTGAAAAGGGAATCTGGGTGTGAATCCCAAGCGATCCGGTCACTGTAATCAGGGAGCAAAACGTATGAATCCATTGTACTGTCGTATGAGAAGGAGCGTTAAGCGATGATCTGTAAGCCAGGAAACCTGCTTATTTTGTAAAGGTTGAAGCTTCCGAGCAAAGTTTTCCATCTATCCACACGATATGGAATGCCTGTTGAATGTGAACACATTCTGCGGGAACCTTAGAGCGGGATTTATGCATTGCAATTAACGGCAGGGAATACTTCAGCTGTCAATGTCATTGCATAATCCGTACCACCCCCTCCGCAACGTGATGGTATTTGGATTTTCCGCTAGCAGTGTGCATGACAGCGAAGTCATTTCCTAATATTATATAAGATATAACCAGAGGCCAGCGATGGCTTTTTTTATTATCCAAAAACCAAATATAGAATAATAGCCTCCTATGTCTTTGCAAAACAGACAGGCTATGATATTCTATATACATAAAACTTACCAGGAGGTATTTTATGGGTATCGTAATTAAAAAAGAGCTGGATCCCACATTTGAAACAGTCTTTCTTCTCTTCAACAGCCATATTCCGGACTGGAAGGGTGAACTTATACAGAATCTTCAAACTTTTGGTGTTAATGGTGAGCTGTTTCTGCAAAAGCATTTTGGTATTGTGGAAACCTATCAAAAGACATTCCAAAAGTATAAACAGAGTCATCCCAAGGAAAGCTTTTTCTTTGAGAATATACAGTCTGAACAGACGCTTCTAATCATCTTCCTTGCGGCGGAGCACCGAACGCTCCTAAACCATGGCGAACCCCTGGATCTTCTCAAACTTCGTAGTTTTTTGGCCTCTGCTTTGCTGGACCTGGATGTTCCGGATTATGCAGATATGCCCCAGCTGCCTGACGAAAAATCAATCATCGAGTTTCTAAAGCAATTGGATATTCCCAGCGAGGAAAAATGGTTTATCCTCGAGTTGCTGATGCAGCCCGACTACTGGATATCTCAGCTGCTGGAAATTGTAGCCTTAAATATCCCGGCCTACGAAAAAGCAGTAGCCGCTGTGAAAACGCCATTGAGAAAATTATTATCCCGGTTTAGCCCTCGGGAAAATACTGTCCTTTTAAAGCTGTTCTTCACCACGCCTCATGATACGACGGTTTATCCCAGCCTAAGCGCTCCATTGCTGGAGGCCGGCTTCTATACCCGGGGATATCAGGGACTCTTGATTGAAGATCTAACCAAACAGAAGGGTTCTTCGGATGTTGAAAAAGAAACCTTGCTCCGTCAGCTGAAGGCATTGAGCGACAAAAGTAAACTGGATATCCTCTGTGCACTTAAAACCTCCAGCAAATATAATCTGGAACTATCTGAGGCTTTGAATCTCTCCCCCTCAACCATGTCCCATCACATGAACGTACTCCTGACTTGTGGCCTGGTTACGGTAGAGAAGATGGATGGACGGGTCTATTACTGCTTGGAAAAGGAAGCTGTTTCCACCTTACTTACCCAATTAAATTCACTGCTTTTATAGCAATGAATGGCTTTATTTCTTTTTTAATGAACATAACGGTTGTAACTTTGGATTATTTTTGTAATCTTAACGTTGCAACCGTTATTTATTTCTTCTATGCTTTTTTCTTTTTAATTCGATTATAATAAAATTCATTTGACACATATCAAATAATATGGTATTTTATATTCATAAAACATATTCTATACATATAAAAGAAAGGAATTTCCCATGAAACAATATCTCCGAAAAGACAAATGGCTGATTCTAGCCTCAGTGCTGCTTGGTGGAATCACAGCTGCACTCTCTGCATTTCTTTCAATCCTGCTTCAAAAAATTATCGACACAGCCCTCAACCAAGATCTGAATGGCTTTTGGAATCTATTTATGTATGCGATGATCTATCTGGCTGTTCTTGGCGCCATGGGGCTTCTGGAGTCTTACTGTGGAAAGCGCCTCCTTCGTAATGTATCCCTCCATCTACGTCACCGGATCTTTCACGGGGTCATGGAAAAATCTCCGGCAGACTTCTTTGGGCATAACACTGCAGACTACCTTTCCGTTCTGGTCAACGATGTTAAACTTGTAGAAGAGAATTACTTGATTCCTCTACTGCTTTGTTCTCAGATGGCCATATTATTCCTAACGACTCTGGGAATCCTGTTTTACTTAAGTCCAATCGTCTCAGTGATACTTTTTCTTTTCTTGATTTTGATGTTTCTCATACCAGCCCTCTTTGGCAAGGCTCTGCAAAAACGTCAAAACGCCTATTCCGATGCACTGACCGAGTATACTACGAAAGTTAAAGATTATTTGAACGGATTTGAAATCATCCGAAGCTTTTCCATCCCTTCCTACATCTTTCGGAAATATGCCGCCGTTAACGAGAAGACAGCAGATAAAAAATTCGCAGCCGATAAACTACTGGCATTAAATGAATGCCTTTCCGATCTGCTCTCCTCCCTCAGTGTTATCGTGGTAGTATTCGTCTCCGCCTACTTTGTCCTGAAGGGCAGCATGACCATGGGTACTCTTCTGGCCTTAATACAACTGAGTGGTACCTTTGTTACGCCGGTAGTACTATTGATGCAGAACCTGCCCAAAATTACCGGTATTAAACCAGTGGTGGAGCACTTTAATTCCATTTCCCTACCCAGCATAGAGATGGATGCAATCCATAATCAGGACGCTCTCCCCGAAAACACGGGATTCCATCAGGAACTCCGTTGCAAAGAACTATCCTTCTCCTATGAGGAACATGCTCAGGTACTGGAAAATCTGAATCTTACCATTGAAGCCGGCAAAAAGTATGCGCTCCTTGGAGAAAACGGAGGTGGAAAATCCACACTGGTCCGCTTGCTCACCGGATACACCACCGATTATGATGGCGAAATCACATTGGATCATCAAGAAATCCGCAATATTCCACTGGACCATCTTAATAGTATGATATCTGTGATTCATCAAAACATATTCCTCTTCGACACCGATATCTACGAGAATATCTGCCTCGGAAGAACGTATACCGATCAGGAACTGCAGCAGGCTCTTGAACTAAGCGGAACGGCTCAGTTTCTTCCACAGTTAGAACAGGGGCTGCACTCTCCTGTGGGCGAGAACGGCCGCCTGCTTTCAGGGGGACAACGCCAGCGAATCGCTGTCGCAAGAGCTCTTATCCGCAAAACCCCTATCTTAATTCTGGATGAGGGAACCTCGGCAGTGGACGCACAGAATGCTTTTGATATTGAGAGTAATCTGCTCTCCATCGAAAACCTGACATTAATCACCATCACCCACCACCAAAATCAGGAGCTGATCTCCCATTACGATTCCATCTTCAACCTGAAAAAGGGTCAAATAACGGAGTTGCCCTCAACACCATAACTAAACCAAATAGAACGGCCATGCTTTCGAAGTTCCTTAAAGCATGGCCGTTACTTATAACTTTATGTTTCTAATTTTTCCAAAATCACCTGAAATTCCGGAAATTTATGCAGTGGTTCCAGATGCTCATTTTCCTGAATCAAAAATCTGGCATTTCGCTTTAGATAATCATAGGACAGCGCCGATTCACCGCCAAATTCCAGGGCATCAAAGCAGAGCGTATCCTTATGTTCCTTCATCATACTATGCTGATATGCTTCTCCAAACATCTCCAAGGCCTTCAAGGCTTCCAAAGTCTCCCCCATGGTACTGAGCACTTCCGCTTTAAATAAGTAAAAATTACTGTTCATCAGATCCAGCTTCTCTATCCTTGTCACCTCAGTAATTTGAATGACCATATCAATCAGCTGCAGTGATTTCTTCAGATCTCCCTGTTTCCGGGCTACACCTGCAAGATTGTAGATATTTAAACAAGAATTTCTCAAATGATGCCATAGACTGATCTGCTCCAGTTTTATACCTTCTTCCAGCTCACCTTTTTGAATCAGGATATTGGACTTCATCATACGTACATCATAATCGGGGCAGGGAAGACATTCCAGCACTTCCAAAGCCTTATCCGGTTCCTCCGTCATCATATATAATCCGGACAAAACATATGAAGAACTTTCACGGATTTCCTGATCCTCACTGTCCAAACACTGTTCATAAAGGTCTCTGGCTCTGATCATCTGGCTCTTTGTAAATTCCTCATCCAGAACTGCTGCAGCATATCTCATATATAAAGAAGCAATACAAAACTTTAATTGAAGATCTGTAGGATATTCTTTTAACTTATTTTGACAAAATTCAATCCCTTCTTCTACATTGCCCTGTTCAAAAAATACCTTCATCTTATCGGTTAAACCGGTGATTTCCTCCTGAGTCAGGATAACCCGAAAATCAAGCAGATGATCCACATCCGTCCCCAATAACCGGGCGAGGGGGCTTAACAATAAAATATCCGGATAAGTTGTACCCGTCTCCCACTTGGATACGGCTGCCGTGCTGACTCCTAAGGTGTCGGCAACCTGCTCCTGGGTCAGGTTTTTCTGCTTTCGAAGTGACTGTATCGTCGTACCTATTTTTAACTCCATGTCTTATTCTCCTTTTCGGAATCAAAACAAATATGAAACCGGCTCCATGAAAGACTATCCACTAGGATCTAATTCCATAGTATCATAGAGCCGATTCCACCACAATGGAGTTAAAGTTAACCCACACTGTCAATCTCTTAACCTATACTCAACTTCAGCGCTTCCCCTCTACCTCATCCCAAAACTCCCGAAGGAATCCCTCCATAAATCGATGCCTCTGCAAAGCCATCTGCTTCCCTGTCTCCGTATTCATCATATCCTTCAGAAGAAGTAGTTTTTCATAAAAATGATTGATTGTATTGCCTTTATTCTTCCGGTATTCCTCGGCATTCATATGAAGTCTCGGCTTTTCCTCTTTATCATACATCTTCCGCTGATGAACCGCTCCATAGGAGAATGCCCGTGCGATTCCCACCGCACCGATGGCATCCAGACGATCCGCATCCTGAACGATCATCCCTTCTATAGTGCCGGGCTTGACCGTGTCCGATCCTTTAAAGGATATTTCTGAAATAATTTTACAGATATCCTCTATTCTCCGCTCTTCCACCTGTTGATTTCTGAGAAATGACTGGGCATAGGAAAAACCGCCCATCGCCCCGCCGAATAATTTATAATCATCCACGTCGTGAAGCAATGCTGCCAACTGTACAATTTCCATATCGGCAGTTTCTTGTGCTGCGATGGCGGAAGCCACTTCATAGACCCGCATGGTATGGGAATAATCATGGCCGGTATAGTCCCCGGAAAATCTTTCTTTTACCGCTTCTATTGCCGTCTCTATCAATGCCTTATTTAACATGTTTTCCTCCTATGCCTCTAATCATTTCTCTTTTTTGTTATTGTGAAAGAAGGAGCCTCTTTACTACTCCGTGTCTACAGAAAGGCAATATGCCCGAATTGCCTCGCTCATAAAGCGGGCAGTTCCTTCTCCGTATTTATCCAGGTTCTTTGTAAATCGCTCATCTGCTACATACATTTCCCCAAGGCCGGATAGAATCTCATCCGTGCAGGAATAATTGTATTTGCTAATATGGTTCTTCCATCGGATAACCAGCTCTCTTGCCTCTTCTCCTTTAGGATTTTGTCCCACAAGGGCCGCAAACCCCAAAAATATTTCATCCATACTGGCCCCCATCGTTGCCTTATCTTCATCGGTATAGCGAGCGTATCTTTCTTCGCTTTCCCTATATGCCTCCGAGCTTTTGTAGCGTTCTTTTGTCTCCTTGGCATATTCTTGTTTTGCCTTCTCAATATCTGCCAATGTAGTTTTAGGTTTACTCATGTTTTTTCCTCCAATCGTTTCGTCTACCAGGCGAAGCAGATCATCCAGATGCTGCCGCTTTAGCAGCAATAAATTCCGATGTTTCTGCATCGCATCTATTTTGTCATAGTTAGGGTTTTGAAGAAATTGTGCAATATCCTTCAGGGGGAATTCCAATTCCCTGTAGAACAAAACTTGCTGAAGCGTTGCTAATGCATCCTGATCATAATAACGGTATCCGTTTTCGGTTACCTCAGAAGGCTTTACCAATCCTATCTCATCATAATAATGTAATGTGCGCACACTGATTCCATAGCTGCTTGCAGCTTCACTGATTGTTAATCTCATTTCTTCTCACCTCCAGTTCATCCTACTTTATGACGTTACGTTAGAGTCAACTACTTTTTTTGAAACTTTTTATTCCAAAATACTAACCCTCTTTTTTCTTAAAAACACATGATGGAAAAATGCAACGTTCTTAAAGTCCTCCATTGTAGAAGCCCTCTCTTCCATCTCCAGCATCTTCTCCTGCCACTCCATCCCCTCTTGTATCTGCTGATTCTGCTGTAACCCCCAGAAGGTACGTAATCCATATACTTTTTCTATTGTTAACTGTGGGCACCATGTTATCAGTTGGCCGTTTTCATAATAGTCAATCATGCCATACTGCTCAGCCTTACCGGATTCTCCATCCAATAGCGCTTGAGCATGTTCAAAGTTATTCAGTAATATCACCATCTGCATCACACGTCCCAGTCTATTATGCTTAAGTATCGAGATTACCCCGTCTGGCTTTAGCAGCCTGCAGAATTCATTCATTATCCTACTTCTGTCCTCCACATATTCAAGCACATTGTGACATAATACCACATCAAAACTTTCTGATTCAAGGGACTGCAGCTTCTCAACACTTCCGATTAATTGTTTATAATCAAAATCCCTAAAGGCATTTTCCAACATCTCATGACTTGGCTCTACCGCAATAACCCAATTATGCTCGGCGTAATAATCAGCCGTCATACCATTGCCGCTGCCGAAATCAAGTATTCTCTGATTTTTCAGGGGGCCTAATTGATTCCAGGTCATTCTTTTCTGCAACATTTGCCAGGGCGTGACATCGTTGTATTTTTCTGGATTTACTCCCATATGATATCCCCTCACAATCCTCTAATGAAGTGCTTCATACCACTCAGTTACCTCTCCCGGCTCCTTGCTATTGATATATATGGTGAACTCCGGTAATACGATCTTTAGAATCGGACTATAACCACGATAAATATAAAGCCGTAGATTGCCAGCCTGCATCCCTCTGAATTTGCCCAGAAGGTATTCCGAGGTGTCGGTTCCATTGATTCTGTTCAGCTTTTCATCAGGCAGGGCTTTCACAACCTCGATATCCTCAATCTCTTTCATGGAAAATGTATATTCATAGGATCCAGCCAGGATTTCAACCTGATTCCCATTCTTCTCAATACCCATCTTGGTAAAATCCATCTTCACAAAGATAGCACACATCCAAACCAGAAGAAGTACCGTTCCAATCAAAGCGATTCCCGTCATGATCTTGGCACTTGTTTTAGCCATATTAAACGTAAAGTTAATACTGCACAACCGATCCTGAACCATAAGCTGTTTATCATCCGGATTATAATACCAGCCATTCTTCCAATAGACATCATCATCTACAAGTACCGTTTTCTTATCCTCCGACAGAATTTCACTCCGTCTATTCTTAAGAACCAGGGCTCCGATGAATAAGACAGACACCATAATTGCCTGAATTGCACAAAATACGAAGAAATTCACAACGCCTAACTTATCCTGACTTTTCAGGGGATAAATAAGCACCATAAATGCGATGAAGTTTAGATAATCCGTAAGGAGCCAGATCACCGACCAAATCCTCTTATCCAGGCGGTTTAATGTGAGATTCACCTGGCTGTCCATGCTGTACACCACATTTCTCCTATTATTATACCAGTAATGTAGCAGGCAAAAAAGCAGTTCCAGCATCAATATGGTTCCGGGCAATATCCAACTTTCCCAACCAGCTCCCCAATATTCTTTAAAACCTGGGATGAAAAAGAAGGCTCCAAGAGTCAGAAGGATCACCGGCAGATGCCACCAATAAGAAAGCGGCAGCTTATCTGATTCCAAAGATACGTTTGTGTCCACAAGCACCGTCTGGACAGGAGGGCCGATCAGCCAGTTTTTCTCCACCTTCAGATCATACATCCTTCTATGGCTTCTAAACAGATGGACTGTGGCAAGGGTAAGCCATCCGATCAGCCATATGCTCCAGGCGATCATAAACAGGGAGAGATACCAATAGTAAAAAAGCATCACTCCTAGAGAAATAACCGTACTCCAGAGATATATTTTCTTGCTCTGCTTTCTATAGTTCTCGGTAATCACACTTACTTCAGGATCATCAGCGGCATATGAAGGGATATGGACTCCAAGTATCATACCATCCTTATACTTATATTTTCCCCCATAAATGCCAGCGAAAACCCCAACCACCAATAAGTTTACTATTAAGAAAATCACAATAAATAAAAAGTCCATCTTTCTGCCTCCATTTTGATAATATGTGATATCTCTGCTCTCTCCCTTAAATTATGCAAGCTGTGTATCAGGATTCATCTGACCGTATTTTTCTTCACAAAGTTTTAAAAAATCCTCTTTCTCCAACCCCTTCAGGCGGGCTTCCGCGCTGATAAGTTCCAACTCATCCTCCAACTTTTCCCTGTACTGATTGGACAAATCCTGAATGGGACAGACTTTGGCCCCATTTCTGCGGTCTATTTCAATAAATCCCTCTGCCCGGAGAATCTGATAGGTTTTATTGACCGTCATCGTATTGACACCTGCATCGATGGCAAGCTGGCGGACCGTGGGAAGCCTTTCGCCTACTTTGAGCTCACCGCGGCCGATTCCCGTTACAATCTGATTCCGGAGCTGCACGTAAATCGGCGTTGTGCTGGACATATCCAGTTGAATGATCATGATTTCACCCTCCTTTCATCTGTTTATGTTATTTAACAATATTGACATTTTAAAATTTTTATCAAGTTTTAATCCTTACTTTTGTATTATATATTATAATACAATTAATACTATGAGTCAATTTTATCTTTTCGCTGTAACCACATGAATTAAGAAAATCTTACCCACTTCTCCTCATACAAAAACACACTTCAAGAGATATGGGGAGTATCTGATTTTTCCCATATCTTATGAAGTGCGTGATATTCTTTAATATTGGTAATACGTTACAGACTGATAAGTTTGACCTATCCGTCCACGATATCGGAGATCAATCTCAACAGACTTATCCACGTTTAGAAGAATCGGATAAATATTAAATTCCGGCAGCACC
>DVNN01000184.1 GCA_018714325.1 Candidatus Pelethocola excrementipullorum | reverse complement strand
AAGGCAGCCGAGAATGGCAAACAGGTATCGGTGCTTGTTGAATTAAAGGCACGCTTCGATGAGGAGAAAAATATAGGCTGGGCCAGAATGTTGGAAAAGGCCGGATGTCACGTGATCTATGGACCTCCCGGTCTGAAAACACACGGGAAGGTCACTTTGGTGGTGAGAAGGGAAAAGACTGGTATTCGCAGATACGTTCATCTGGGAACCGGTAACTACAATGAATACACGGCCAGGCTTTATACGGATTGTGGCCTTCTGACCTGTGACAGAGAAATCGGTGAAGATGCCACTTCGGTGTTTAACATGCTGTCCGGCTATTCCAAACCAGCGGGGTGGAACAAGCTGGTGGTCGCGCCCCAAGGCATGAGAGAATATATCATACGTCTCATCCGGAGGGAGGAAGAGAACGCCCAAAATGGAAGGAAAGCCCATATCATCGCTAAGATGAACGCTCTTTGTGACCGTGAAATCATAGCCGCTCTTTACAAAGCCGCTGCCGCGGGCGTGAAAATTGAATTAATCGTCCGGGGCATATGCTGCCTGAAGACGGATACCCCCGGAATCAATGGAAATATCACGGTGCATTCCATCGTAGGCAGATTTCTGGAGCATGCCAGAATCTTTTATTTTCATGGCAACGGACTACAGGATATCTACATGGGAAGTGCCGACTGGATGCCCAGAAACCTGGATAAGAGGGTGGAGGTCATCTTTCCAGTGGAAGATGAAGAGATCAAGAGGGAAGTTATGCACATCCTGGATATTCAACTGAAAGATAATGTAAAGGCTCACATGCTCCAGGAGGACGGAAGTTACAAAAAAATAAACCCGGACAATCCATCGGTTTGTTCCCATGAATACTTTTGTCAGGAGGCAGCCAATCGAGCCAAACCATAAGAAATGAGGGAATCTTCGTGCTGAAGATTCCCTTTTCATATCAACGATTATTCCCGCATTCTGGTATTATCTCTTAAATCATGCCGCTCCGGCAGTACAAGATTCCACCTAAAGATGCGATACTCGGGCCTTCGATCACCCCACATCACATAATAGTCCCATGTATCGGTAAACAAAATCCCTAAACCTGACAAGAAAAACCAGAACAGGGTATACAAGGGGCAGATGAGATTGCCGAAGGAACTCATCCACTGATTGCTATAATCCCACATCCTGATATCCAGCACAAAGAGGGCAAATACACCGGAGATTAGCTCAAATGAAGTGATGATCAACGCACCGACCAACATCTGCAGCGGCAGTTGATATCCTTTCATGACACTCGAAGAAAGTGAGGATAGTACGATCAATGCCAATCCTCCAACAATTCCCATCAATCGATAGGTATACCCGCGGTAGGTAACTTCTATGGCAAGATAAAGGCAATAGCCAATCAAAAAAAGTAATATATTTTTTAAAAGCCATTTTTTTGTTTTCATAATATCAAATCCTTTTCTAATTCTTTACTTCTATTTTTAACAGAAGGAGATCGAAATATAGACCGGATGAAAAGGTTCTAGTATTTCCCTAAATAAGCAAAAATATGAGAATTAAACAAAAATTTCATTAAATATTAAGGATTCTTTATCGTCATACAAAGTAAGATTTTGTTAAAGACTTTTCAAAATAACCATGTTAAAATGGGGTATATGAAGGCGTAGACTTCGCTGGAAAACTTAAGAGTGAAAAAGTCTGCCCGGCAGTGTAGGAATGCACTGTCAGGCGGTCAATATAGAAAGGATGGCTGGTATACATGGAAGAAACAAATGTTTTAGTTGTAGATGATGAAAAGGAAATTGCAGATCTCTTGGAAATATATCTGATCAGTGACGGTTTTCATGTTCTGAAAGCATATAGTGCTATGGAAGGTCTGAGAATTCTGGAAAATCAGAAGGTGGATCTGGTGTTGCTGGATGTTATGATGCCTAATATGAATGGAATCGAGATGTGTCGGAGAATCAGGGAAACCAACAATATACCGATTATCATAGTCAGTGCTAAGACTCAGGATATCGACAAAATCGTTGGATTATCCACCGGTGCGGATGATTACGTAGCCAAACCATTCAATCCTCTGGAATTGATGGCAAGGGTAAAATCCCAGCTGCGTCGGTACCGGGAGCTGAACCCTGCAAAAGAAAGGGCAAAAGAAGAGGTAATCACACTGAAAAATCTGGAAATCAATAAAGTCACCCACCAGGTCAGCTGCTATGGGGAAAGTATTAAACTGACACCCATAGAATTCGATATTTTATATCTGCTGGCCGCCAATCCGGGACGGGTGTTCTCCACCAATGAAATCTTTGAAAGCGTGTGGCATGAGAAGTTTTATGAGGCCAACAACACCGTGATGGTACATATCCGACGGTTGCGGGGAAAGATGCATGACGATACACGAGATGATAAAATCATAACGACAGTATGGGGAGTTGGGTACAAAATTGAAGCTTAGTTTTATGAAAAATTATGGGCAGAAAATTGCATGTTATATCATTATATCAGCACTGGTAACCCTGGCGGTGGAAGGGACTGTAATATTCTTTCTGAGTAAGATGGAAGGTTATTTCCGCAGGACTGGCTATCGGAGTGTCATGTTCGGCCCCGATGGCATGCGTCCGGAATACCGTGGGATAATCCTGGTGGCATTTGGAATTGTTACCTTTGTCCTTTGTTTTTATCTTTGGATACGGGACACACTTGCCTATATCAACCTGATTATAGAGAAGGTAAAAGATATCTCCGAAGGGGATTTTGACAACACCATAGAAGTGCGGGGAAATGACGAGTTTGCATCCATGGCTCAAAACCTCAACCAGATGCAGAAGAATATTAAGGAGATCATGGAACGTGAACGTGTGGCAGAACATACGAAGAATGACCTGGTGTCCAGCGTGGCTCATGATATCAGAACTCCACTCACCTCGATTTTGGGCTATCTGGGATGGGTACACGATAGAAAAGATCTGGATGAAGCCACAAGGGACAAGTATATTGAGATCGTCTATAACAAGGCCAAGCGGCTGGAACAGCTGACCAATGAATTATTTGGATTTGTAAAGCTGGAGCACAATGAACTCAAGATCCGTACCAACCGTCTGGATCTGATACAGTTGATAGAACAGATGCTGGATGAGATGACGCCTAGTTTTGTCAATTATGAGATTGAGGTCCAGTTCCATCATCCCCAACAGGCCGTCTGGATTGAGGCCGATGGAGATCTCATGGCACGTTTATTTGGCAATCTTTTGAATAATGCTGTGAAGTATGGAAAAGAGGGAAAACAGATTCTGGTCAAGATGGAACAGACTTCCGACTGGGTAGTGACCAAGGTTGTAAACTATGGACATGTGATACCAAAGGACGAACTGGATTCCATCTTTAGAAAGTTTTATCGGGCGGAGCAGTCACGTTCCAGAAATACAGGAGGTACGGGTCTGGGGCTTGCGATCGTACAGCAGATCGCCCAGCTTCATCACGGAGAAGTCCGGGTGAAGAGCGATCTTCAGGGAACCGTCTTTGAGGTGGATCTGCCCCTTTACCAACCGCAGAAGAAAGAAGGCAACAAGGATGATAATCAATCTTAAACTAAAGTTTAAAACCATAACAGCTATATTATTTGTACTGGCGTTACTGATTATATCTTCCGTGTCGGTCCAGGCTTTTGGAAACGCCAGAAACCAGGAGCCCATGGAGATGGAGGTTAGCTATGGAATGAAGGGGATGGTTCGGCCGGATCGTTCATTTCCCCTAAATATAAAATTAACCAATCAGGGTATGGATTTTAAAGGAACCATAACTATTAAGACTGCGGCTCAAAAACATGTGAATACAGCCATGGTGTATGTCATGGATAGCCTTTTGCCTGCCAGTTATGAAGAAAATTACAGTCAGGTCATTACAAGAGAAATACCTGTAGTGATGAAATCCGGGGAAATATGGAGGAAATCCCTATATTCCCTCTTTCGCTATAATAATGGAAACTTCCAAATTACTTTGAAGGATTCCAGAGGTGAGGTTGTGAAGGAAGAAAACTTGGTGGTTGATCAGGCAGGTGTCATAAATGCGGGGTATCTGGTTGGAGTCATGTCTGACAATCCAGAATATAGTCGGTTGTTAAGCAGTTATGTCTGGCCCTTTGACTTGATTATGGATACCTCATCAGTGAGATCAACACTTCTCCAGCCAGAAGAGCTGATGGTGGAAAATCTGGACACCGATATGCCTGATATATTAATCTTTGCCGATTATTCGATAGACGATCTCACGGTAAGTCAGCAGTTGGCTCTTAAAACCTGGGAAGAACGGGGAGGAATCCTGATTGAGGGTGCCGATACCCAGAATGTTCTTTCGCTATTGGAAGATTCTTTTGTAGATGCCGATGTTAATAAGGTGGCTGATCGAAGTGCCATGGGGTTTCGTACCTATGACTACGCCAGTTATGCATTGATGGAAATGCCAATCAGAGATCAGCCCAATGTGATAGTTTATGGCATCCTGCTTGGAATCTATGCATTGGCTGCAGGTCCGGGACTTTATCTGCTTCTGCGAAAACTTCATAAGAGATATTATCTCTGGTTCAGTATGATGGCCTTATCCCTGGGATTTGTGGTTTTAATTGGAGCATATGGTTCCAATACCAGAATCCGCGCCCCTTTTCTTACTTATATGAGTGTGATAGAACAGGGGGAGGAGAGTTGCAGGGAAACGGTTGAATTTGGAATGCAGGCGCCTTATAACAGCAGTTTCAGTCTTTATGTGGATCCTTCCTATACCCTGACACCATGGTCATCCGAAAATAGTTATAATCCAGAGTCTTATGTGGACACTTCCACTTTTGGACAGGTGAACATTTCATATCAAGAGGACCAGAAGAAGATAACCGTGTCTAATCTGCCGTCCTTTACCATGACAAAATATTCACTCAATAGAGAACAGGCCCTTGAGAATGAGGAAGGAATCAGTACCAATCTTCAGGTGTTTGATGGAATAGCTAATGGTACCATCACAAATCATACGGAATATGACATAAGAAATGCGGTGGTCCTAATGCCTATGACCGGAATATGGATAGGTGAGATTCCGGCTGGTGAAACCATTCAAGTGAAAGATAAGCAAGTGGATGACAGAGAGGAATTATTAGAGCTGAAATACTTTGGTGAAGGTGAGAAGGAGGAACGAAAGGGAGAAGAGAGGTTTGAAGAAAATGCCTGGCAAAGCATGTATAATATGAAGAATATAGCACGGACTTCGGATAGTCAGGTAATGGGGCAGATTGTAAATCCCGATACCTCCTGGCAGATGGACAGTGGATATGAAGCATATGGATATGCCTATTATTTTGCTCCTGCCAAGGTTGACATGGTTCAGGGGGATCGACTGTATTGCCCTTATGTGCAGCAGTACCGCTCTGATGATAGTATCTCATATCTTCCAGGACTTGCCTTCAGCTACTCCTATCTGTATGACCAGGAGTATACCGCGACCTATCACTTGAACGATATTCTGGAGGGTTCAAGAGGTGATAACCTTCAGATTGAATCCTTGTGGTTTGAGCAAAGAGAGCATGTTGGAAAATATTCCCTGGCATATGAGGGAACCATAGATTTTTATAACAATAAGACTCAGGAATTCGACCAGATAGAAGACTGGAACAGAACCTTCCATTCGGAAGAATTAAGTAAATATCTCAATGAGGATAACGAAATAACCATACGCTATATTGGTACGGACAAAAAGAAAGATGATAACAAGACTTATGTTATGCCCAATATTCAAGTGATTGGAAAGGTGGGAGAAGATGCTGAAAATTGAAAATCTATGTAAGCGATATGGCAAATTTCAGGCATTGAATGGCTTGAATATGGAGGTCAAAGAGGGGGAAATCTATGGGTTCGTAGGACCCAATGGAGCTGGGAAGACCACAACAATCCGTATTGTTTCCGGCCTGTTAACCTTTGATTCCGGGGATATCTGGATAAATGGAGAACGTACCAACGGAAACTATACCCAACTGAAAAGTATGATTGGATTCGTACCGGATTTTTTCGGTGTCTATGAGAATCTGAAGGTTACAGAGTATTTGGAGTTTTTTGCTGCTGCCTATGGGATTTATGGACATGAAGGCCGCAGCCGTAGTCTGGAAGTACTGGATATGGTGGGACTGACGGGGTTAGAAGATAAGATGGTGGATGCGTTATCCAGGGGAATGCAGCAAAGGCTTTGTCTGGCAAGGGCACTGGTTCATAAACCACAGCTTCTGGTATTGGATGAACCTTGTTCTGGTTTGGATCCCCGGACGAGAAGAGAATTTCAGCACTTGCTTCAACGCCTTCAAAAACAAGGATATTCAGTCTTGATTAGTTCCCATATTTTGTCGGAACTTTCTGATTTGAGCACCAGTATTGGAATCATAGATCAGGGGAAGATGGTTCTGCAGGGAGGAATTGACAGTATCATGCTTTCCATTGACAGCGCCAACCCTATTAGAATCAGTGTGATGCACCATCTGAAGGAAGCGGTGGAGGTATTAAGAAAGAATACGTTGACCAACCGGATTTCCATAGATCATAATGTGATTGCTGCCTGGTTTGATGGCAGCCCGGAGGAAGAGTCATATCTGCTAAAAGAACTGGTAGATGCAGGTGTTTTGGTCACTTCCTTTGCCAGAGAACATAACTCGTTGGAATCCCTGTTTTTCCACCTTACAGACACAGAGGAGGGAGCAGAATGAACATAAATCCTGTCTTTGAAAAAGAAATAAAGCGGCACACCAGATCCATTAAAATATCCTGGATTGTATGTGCCTGCAATGTGTTGCTGGGATCCATAGCAATCACCAGTTTTTTTGGGGAAAGCGCAGCTTTCGGTTCCATGCGGGCCAGTAATTATTCCATGCCAGGAAGGTGCTATATGATGATGGCATACGCACTGTTTGCGATGATTCTGGTGGCGGTGCCTGCGATTACAGGCGGTTCCATCTCTTTGGAGAGAGAATCCAAAACCTTGGATGTTCTGCTAACAACCAATCTGAATCCATGGAAGATTATCATAGGTAAGTTGGAATCGGCCTTGAGCGTGGTATTTTTACTGGCATTTTCCACGATGCCGGCATTAGCCCTGATACTGGCCTTTGGCGGTATTAACTTCTGGGATATCTTTTGGATGATAGGGATTTTGCTGGTGACAGGCATCTATATCGGAAGTTTAGGAATCTGTTGTTCCGTTGTATTTAAAAGAACTACCATAGCCACCGTCATGACATATGTCTTTGTACTGATTTTTCTGGTTGGAACCATAGCGGCGGCTGGGATGGGTTTCCATGTTACGAAACTTCAGGCTACCGCTCAGGATGGCGGTATGATACCCAGTGCAGGAAAACTCATCTATCTATTTCTGTTGAATCCGTTGGTATCATTTGTGGGACTGATCAGCCAGCAGGTCGGCAATGGACATGAAATTACCACAATCTGCAATCAATTTGGAAATTATCACAAAGATTATATAGTGACTCATATGGTATGGTTCAGTATAGGAACCCAGATGTTCCTTTCCATGATTTTCTTAGGCATAGCAGGCCGCAAAATCAATCCATTGAGGAAATAGCACCAAAAAGAAAAAACTTGGAAATACAGATCCCCTATGGAAGAGGGTACACACGGTATACACGTGTCTGCTCTCCCATAGGGGATCTTTGTTTATACAATTTCTCATTTGGAATGAGTCTGAAGATTCTTCCAAAGGACATAAGGAATCTGAAGATTTCCCTTGCCTGTTCCCAGATCGATGGTTGGCTTATTATCACCATGGAAGTCAGAACCGCCGGTTATTGCCAGCCCATGGCGCTTTGCAAGTTGTCTTGTGGCAGATTCGTCCGAAAATCGATTGGTAGAATAGATCGTTTCGATGCCATCCAATCCCGAATCAGTCAATGATTTCACCAGTTCTTCCAGCTGCTCAGCCGACAGATGGTACAGCAGAGGATGGGCCAGTACCGCATACCCTCCCCCCTCATGGATGAGGTTGATGGCCTGAAAAGGTTTCACCTTTTCTCGTGGTACAAAACAAGGTGATTCATCGCCCAGATAAAGGGTAAATGCTTCGCCCATATCCTTTACATATCCGTGTTCCAACAAAAACCTGGCGAAATGAGCCCTGGTCCATACGCAGTCAGGATATTCTTCCCTCATCTGTTCCAGGCTGATCTCAATGCCATATTCTTGAAGCAGAGTTATCATCTGTTCATTTCTGATATCCCGTTCGTCTTGAAAGTGCTTCAACTGGTTTTGAAAATGAACATTCTCAATATCAATCCCAAGTCCCAGTATATGGATATCCTTCCGGTTGTATTCCGTAGAAAGCTCAATGCCTGGAATCAATTCCAGTCCGGTACCCTTTGCCGCTTCTTGTGCCCGTGGTATCCCCTCTGTGGTGTCATGATCTGTCAGAGCGATTGCCTTTAAATTTTTCTCCAATGCATAATCAACCAATTCTTCAGGTGCATAAGTACCATCAGAACAGTTGGAATGCACATGTAAATCGATGAATGCTTCCATTAAAATCTCCTTTATAATGTCTACTCTTATCCTACCATGGAGGAAGGGATAATTCAACACCCCCAAAGGAAGGGCCATCTAGCAATGCATTATATTTACCTATTTTGTAGAGAATATCCCTTGACAGGGAGAAAATGATTTGATAATATATACCCATAGGGGGTATACGGAGAGGAGAATAAAGTATGGATACAGAGCAAAACTGTTGTATAAAAAAGAAACACAGGGAAGAACCAGAATATAAGAAACTCATTCACCGGCTGAACCGGATTGAAGGACAGGTCCGGGGGATTCGGAACATGGTGGAAGATGAGCGATACTGTGTGGATATCCTGACCCAGGTAGCGGCGATTCAGTCGGCCCTTCATGCATTTAACCGGGAGCTGCTCACCAACCACATTAAGACCTGTGTTGTGGAGGATATCAGAGAAGGGGATGACCAGGTGGTAGACGAATTATGCGATACCATCAAAAAATTAATGAAATGATTGAACAAAGGGTCTGATTCCTTTGCTTGTCAGTCTAGATTGGAGGAAACATGAAGACAGAGACATATAACATAAAGGGTATGACTTGCGCATCCTGCAGTTCCGCAGTAGAGCGGGTTACCCGTAAGATGGATGGGGTGGAGGTAAGTAACGTAAACCTGGCCACCAATAAGATGACCATCACATATGATGAAACCAAGGCATCACCGGAAGCCATTATGAATAAGGTGGATCGCGCCGGTTTTTCCGCGTCACTGGAAGTAGTTGAGACCCGGGAAGAGAAGCATGAAGAGAAACTGGAGGCCGAGGAGGAACAACATAAGATCAGGCTGCGCCTGATTGGAGCCATTGTATTTGCGGTTCCCTTGCTTTATATCTCCATGGGTCATATGGTTCCCTGGCCCATGCCGCTGCCGGAGTTTCTGCATATGCACACAAACCCACTGAATTTCGCGCTTGCACAGCTGATTTTGACCACCATTGTTTTGATTTTCGGCAGGAAGTTTTATATTGTAGGGTTTAGGACTTTGTTCCGGGGACATCCTAATATGGATTCTTTGGTTGCAATCGGAACAGGAAGTGCATTTCTATACAGCCTGGTAATGACGATTCGGATTCCTGGTGATGCTCATGCCGTGGATCAATTGTATTACGAGTCCGCAGCCATCGTGGTGACTTTGGTCATGTTAGGAAAATACATGGAAAGCCGTAGCAAGGGTAAGACTTCCGAAGCAATTAGAAAGCTGATGGAACTGGCCCCGGATGTGGCAGTTTTACTGAGAGATGGCAAGGAAGAGGAAGTGCCGGTGGAACAGATACAGGCGAATGACGTGATTCTGGTACGTCCCGGAACCAAGGTGCCACTTGATGGAGTTGTAAAGCAAGGCGCTTCCAGCGTGGATGAATCCATGCTCACCGGCGAGAGCATCCCCGTGGAAAAAGAAGCAGGAGATGAGGTTATCGGCGGAAGCATGAACTACAATGGTGCCATGCAGGTGACCGTCACCCATGTAGGCAGCGACACCACACTTGCAAAAATCATTAAGTTGATGGAAGATGCTCAGGGAAAGAAGGCACCTATCTCTAAACTGGCGGATACGGTGGCAGGGTATTTTGTTCCGGCAGTGCTCTTGATTGCCGTTGTAGCGGCTGTTATCTGGGGGATTGCGGGTTATCCGGCATCCTTCGTCCTTCGTATCTTCGTATCGGTTCTGGTCATCGCATGCCCTTGTGCCCTGGGACTTGCAACTCCAACCGCCATCATGGTTGGAACTGGTCTGGGTGCCAAGTATGGTATCCTGATCAAGAGTGGAGAGGCACTGGAGATCACCCATAAGGTTGGCGCTGTGATTCTGGATAAGACAGGAACGATTACAGAAGGAAAACCCAAGGTTACGGATATCATCAGCGGTGAGGTACCTGAGGATGAACTGCTTAAGCTGGCCGCTTCCTGTGAGGTGCCATCGGAACATCCCCTGGGGCAGGCTATTGTGGAAGGTGCCAGAGAGCGTGGAATAGAGCTACAGGAAGTTGTAGAATTCCAGAGTCTGACAGGTAAGGGCATACAGGCAGTCTATGACGGAAAACAAATCAACATCGGCAATCTGCGCATGGTTGAGGAGCTGCAGTTTGACCTGGGAGAATATCAAAAGACAGCAGATGAGCTGGCTGAAAAGGGGCAAACTCCTATGTTCGTGATCCGGGAAGGCCAGGTGCTGGGCATTGTAAGCGTGGCCGATACGGTGAAAAAGACCAGCAAGGAGGCCATTGACAAAATCCGTTCACTAGGTGTCAAAGTATATATGCTCACCGGAGATAACAAACGTACGGCAGCTTATATAGGTAAGCAGGTAGATGCGGATGAGGTGATCGCAGAAGTGCTTCCACAGGATAAAGCCTCGGTGGTTTCATCCTTGCAGAAGGAAGGCAAAAGAGTTATGATGGTAGGAGATGGCATCAATGATGCACCTGCTCTCGCACAGGCAGATGTGGGTGTGGCCATCGGCAGTGGTAGTGATATCGCGATGGAATCCAGTGATGTGGTTCTGATGAAATCCGATCTGATGGATGTGTTTCGGGCAATCAAGCTCAGTAAGTCCACCATCCGGAATATCAAAGAAAACCTGTTCTGGGCATTCATCTTCAACACCTGTGGAATACCGGTGGCTGCAGGGCTGCTTTATCCATTTGGGGGTCCGCTGATGAGTCCTATCATCGCAGGGCTTGCGATGTCATTCAGTTCCGTCTTTGTGGTGACCAATGCGCTGAGATTGAGAACAATTAAACTAAAGTAAATAATGGATACGGGGATTGTCCGTATCCTCTGACAGAATTCAGGAGGTAATAGAGATGACAGTATTAAAAGCAGAAGATATGCATTGTGAAAAGTGTGTGGAAAGAATCACAAAAGCCATGAAGGCAGCAGATTTGGATTTTAAGGTATCCTTGGAAGAGAAGACAGTGACCATCGATGGATGTGAGCATTGTGTAGCTCAGGCCAAAGAGATTATGGATGACTTGGGATTCGAGGTGACAGAGATTTGAGAGCCTATGAACGTTTGCTGAGATATGTTGTGGTGCCCACTGCCAGTGATGAGGACAGTGATAGCGTGCCCACTACGAAAGAACAGTTTCAGTTGGCCGGGATTCTGGTAGAAGAGTTGAAACAGCTGGGGCTGACAGACGCCAGGGTTGATGAGAAGTGTTACGTGTATGCCTCACTTCCCGCAACAGAAGGCTGCGAGAATTCACCCGCTATCGGCTGGGTTGCACATATGGATACGGTGTCTGATTTTGCGGATCATGTGGTGAAACCAGTGGTTCATGAGAATTACGATGGAGGCAATCTGCCCCTTGGCAGCTCTGGAAGAATCCTGGATGCAAAGGTATTTCCCCATCTTCCGCAATTAAAGGGCAGAACCCTAATCACTACCGATGGAACCACGATACTGGGCAGCGATGATAAATCCGGTATTGCCGAAATTATGACCATGCTGGAAGAGATTCAGAAGCAGAATATCCCTCATGGAAAACTTTGTATCGGATTTACGCCGGATGAGGAAGTAGGAGCCGGGGCCGATCATTTTCAAGTGGAGAGTTTTGGCGCTGAATATGCTTATACTGTGGATGGCGGTGCCGAAGGCGAGATAGAGTATGAGAATTTCAATGCAGCATCCGCCAAGATTGATGTTCAGGGTGTGAATGTGCATCCTGGCAGTGCGAAGGATGTTATGGTCAATGCCGCCGGTGTTGCCTGCGAGATTCAGTCCCTGCTGCCGGAGGCCGAAACCCCGGAGCATACCGATGATTATGAAGGATTCTATCATCTGATGAAGATGACTGGTGATGTGGCCAGCGCTCATCTGAACTATATCGTACGAGATCACGACATGGACAAGTTCCTGGAGAAAAAACAGTTACTGACCAGTATTACGGAGCAGATGAATAAAAAGTATGGGGAAGGGACGGTTACCCTGACTTTAAAAGATCAGTACTATAATATGGAAGAAAAGATCAGACCTTGTTTCCACCTGATTGAAAACGCCAAGAAGGCGGCCGAAGCAGTGGGAATACAGCCGAGGATACAACCAATCCGAGGCGGAACCGACGGTTCCAGACTGAGCTTTATGGGCTTACCCTGTCCCAACCTGGGTACGGGTGGATATGCCTTCCACGGACCATTTGAACATGTGACCGCCGAGGGAATGGACCTTGTAGTGGATATGTTATTGGAAATTGTGAAGATATATTCAGGAGAATAAATAACAGCACCTGTCTGAATCAGTAAGACCTCTTGAGGGACTTATGGTTCATGCAGGTGCTGTTTCTATTGACTCTATAACTACATCTGTTTGCGAACTATGGCATACTCATCGTCCAGGTGGTAATAAGGGCAGTCGAAGTTACTTCCTGACAGGAAATGTGCCATCTCATCTTCGTCCAGATTTATTTCACAGAAATAACATTCATAGTCATCATCATATATATAGTAAAGACAGGTTTCGCAATTGGATGCTTTTTTCATGGAGGGGATTCCTTTCGATGAAAATCAACTTGTATATTGTGAATAGGTATCAGTGGATAGTGGATAACTGGGATCAGATATCATATTCATGTGGATATCTATACCGAAGTATCTTATATTAGAATGATGTGTACGATATTAATTTTATAACGTAAAAATGGAAGCCATTATGGGCTTCCATTTTTATTATAAGCAGTAGATAGGGGAATCGAACCCCTGTTTCCGCCGTGAGAGGGCGGCGTCTTAACCCCTTGACCAATCTACCTTGCTCAATTATAATAACTCATCTTGTAGAAAAAAGCAAGCACTTTTTTAAATTTTTTTAAAAAACTGAAAAAAGAGAAAATTTAGATTGTGAGATTACATTTGCAGTTCCCAGTCGGAAGCGATATAATCAGATAGATTAACTTAAAAGGAGAGTAGACTTCATGCACAAAGCAAATTCAAGATTAAACTGTTTTATCGGACTGATTTTTATTCTGATAGGATTGGGAGTTATTTTTGTAGGGAAACCGATACTGGGAGTGTTGCCCCTCTTAGTTGGAATGTTATCAATGCCCCAGAGCAGATCTCATCTACATAGGTACAGTAATCATTTAAAACGATTGCTGGGAGTCGGAATCCCTATTCTGCTTCTGATTACGTCTGCAGGATGTGGTTCACAAGTGGACAGCAAGTCCGCTTCAAATGCTGTG
>DVNN01000183.1 GCA_018714325.1 Candidatus Pelethocola excrementipullorum | reverse complement strand
GATCTGGAGGAGTATGACAATCTTTCGGAATCCGCATATCTGCGGGCCAAGGAAGATTATCTGATGGGAATTAATTTTTCCCGGGTCTTATCTTTAAAATATGGAAATGCGGTTTCCAATTATCTGGGAACCAAATATCAGGCCATATCCGTGGGCAGGGTGATGACCTGTGTGCTTGGAATGGTGGTACGGAGAGAGCGGGAAATCCGCGATTTCGTAAAGATACCCTTTTACAGGGTGATGGCCAACATGGAGATATCCGGAAGGCCTTTTGAGGGAGAATGGCGTGCGGTGAACGGGAGCAGATACTTCCAATCCCCGTTGTTATATAAAGAAAATGGTTTTAAAGAAAGAAAAGATGCGGAACACCTGATTGGTGAGCTGGAAGAAAATCAACCACTTCAAGGCGTTCTGGAAAAGATTGAAAAGAAAAAGGAAAATAAGAATCCACCGCTTTTGTACAATCTGGCGGAGCTTCAAAATGACTGTGCCAGGATGTTCAAAATCAGCCCCGATCAGACCTTACAGGTGGTTCAGGAGTTATATGAGAAGAAGCTGGTGACCTATCCGCGTACCGATGCACGTGTGCTTTCCAGCGCCGTTGCAAAGGAAATATCCAAGAATCTCAACGGTTTGCGTCAGTATCCACTGGCAGGTCCCTACCTTCAGGATATACAGGCCAGTGAGAGCTATAAGAAAATCGGTAAGACCCGTTACACCAACGATAAGCAAATCACGGATCACTATGCCATCATCCCAACCGGGCAGGGAATCCAGAGCCTTAGGAGCTTATCGGATCTATCCGTAAAAGTCTTTGAAACGATTGTGAGAAGATTTTTGAGCATTTTCTATCCGCCGGCCGTCTATCAGAAGGTGGCGCTGACAATCAATAAGGATGGAGAGCGCTTTTTCGCAAGCTTTAAGGTTCTGATAGATGAAGGATATCTAAAGGTGACAGCATATTCCTTTGTGAAAAAGAAGGAAGAATCCCCGGAGAAGGAACAATCACAGGAGGAAGAGACCTCGTGTGATACGGAGTTTCTGGAGACTTTATCCGCCTTGAAAAAAGGATCAATTCTGCCAATTGCCGAATTGGGAATTAAGGAAGGGGAGACCTCTCCGCCCAAGAGATATACTTCGGGATCCATCATACTTGCCATGGAGAATGCCGGGCAGTTGATTGAAGACGAAGAGCTGAGGGCTCAGATTAAGGGAAGTGGAATCGGAACCAGTGCAACTCGTGCCGAGATATTGAAGAAGCTGTGTTCCATCAAATATCTGTCCTTGAATAAGAAGACCCAGGTCATCACTCCAGCCTTGCTGGGAGAGATGGTCTTTGATGTGGTCAATGAGTCCATACGATCCCTGTTGAATCCGGAACTGACCGCCAGCTGGGAAAAGGGTTTGACCTATGTGGCAGAGGGAAGTATATCCTCTGAAGAATACATGGGGAAACTGGAAACATTTGTGACCCGCCATACCAGAAATGTTATTGGCCTGCGAAATCAGACGGCACTTCGAAGCTGCTTTGACTCAGCGGCGGCCAATTATAAGAAACCATCCTCAGGAGGAAAGGCTTCTGGGAAGAAAGATGGGAAAAAAGATGGGAAAAAAGCGTAGAAGGGGAACCGGTAATTAACGAATGCCCTATAGAATCAGATATTCCCATAGAAATGTATAGAGAAGATATTATTAGGAGGCAGAATTATGTCAAAAGAAATTACAATCGCAAAATTATATAATTTGGATGAGACCATGGCGAAGGATCTATTTTCTGGAATGACTTATCCCTGGGAGGTGCTTCCCCAAATACATGATTTTATCCTGGAGTTAGGAAATAGCCTTTCTGAAGATGAATATGAGAAGCGGGGGGAAGATATCTGGATTGCAAAAGATGCCACCGTCGCTCCTACAGCTTCCATCAATGGCCCCTGTATTATCGGAAAAGGCGCTGAGGTTCGTCAGTGCGCATTTATCCGCGGCAATGCCATCGTAGGGGAAGGTGCAGTCGTTGGTAACTCCACGGAATTGAAGAACGTGGTTTTATTCAATAAGGTACAGGTACCCCATTATAATTATGTGGGGGATTCCATATTGGGATATAAAGCTCATATGGGAGCGGGCAGCATCACTTCCAATGTAAAATCAGATAAAAAACTGGTGGTTGTAAAATGTGGGGAAGAACGGATTGAGACAGGTCTTAAGAAGTTCGGAGCCATGTTGGGTGATGAGGTAGAGGTGGGATGTAACAGTGTCCTGAATCCGGGAACCGTGATTGGCAGACAGAGTAATATCTATCCTCTGTCCAGCGTGCGTGGAGTGATACCTGCTAACCATATCTTCAAAGATAGGGGACGTGTGGTAGAAAAGCAGTAAAAAGAATAGATATTAGTAAGAAAAATGTAATTGACAGTATAATTGAAATGCTGTATTATTGGGTTAATACAATGGTGCAGCGGGGATCACAGGGACAGTCCATGCATCAAAAAGGACTGTCCCTTTTTAATATCATAGGAAAATACTCTTTCCTATGATATTAAAACCCTCCGGGGGATGCGCACAGATGCAAGCGGAAAGTGCATCTGGCGCGCAAAGTTACCAAGCCCCTCAAAGATTGAGGGGTGGGGGAGTTTGAAGTGGGCGTGTCCACTTTGTTCCTAGATGTTCTTATTGTAATTTTTCAGGTTGTATAAGGAGGGGTTCATTAATGTTGGAAGTACAGCATCTTACCAAAAAATATGGAAAGAATTTGGCAGTCGATGATGTGAGTTTTGTAGTTGAAACAGGCAGAATCGGCATTTTGCTGGGACCGAACGGAGCAGGAAAGTCCACAGTCATAAAAAGCGTTGCAGGTTTACTGCGATATGAGGGTGGTATCGGTATCAATCAGAAACCATCAAAATCTTTGGAAGCGAAGCGAATCTTTGCCTATGTACCGGAAATTCCGGCCCTGTTCCAATCCTTGACGGTGGCAGAACACATGGAGTATATCCGACGGGCATATAATTTGGATATCCGGGATGAAGAGATTGATTCCATACTAGAGCGTTTTGAATTGGATGATAAGAAAGACAAGCTAGGGGAGGAACTCTCGAAGGGTATGATGCAGAAAGTGAGTATCTGCTGTGCCCTGATCATCAAACCACAGGTAATCCTGCTGGATGAGCCCATGGTAGGCTTGGATCCAAAGGCTATTAAGGAGCTGAAGGAAGTTATTCTGGAGCTGAAACAGCAAGGAGTTACTATCCTGATTAGTACTCATATGCTGGAGATGATTCAGGAACTGTGGGAGGATGTATTTGTGATGCAAAAGGGCCGGATCATCGCTTCATACAGGAGAGAAGATGTGGCAGGGCAGAACCTGGATGAATTGTTCTTCTCCGTAACCGAAGGAGGAGAGGAGGATAAATCCGATCCTTCGCTAAAGGATGGTGAGCTTCATGAATAGTCTATTATATGTGCTGAAAACTGGTTACAAGAATAGGTTGAAAAAGGCGGTCAGAAAGCCGGGATTTTATATTTATATTGTGTTTATAGGGCTTTATATCGTGATGATGTATAATGTGTTTCATGAATTGGTGGTTGAGGGAGGATTCAATAGTCCTAAAATTCTGATGATGGTGTTGACTGCCTTTACCTTATATTTTACGCCTATGAACTATGTGGCTTATGCAAAACGCAGAGGGTTGACCTTCCTGCCCAGCCATGTTCATTTTATGTTTACTTCACCGGTTTCACCTAAACTGATGCTGTTGTTTGGACAGTTTCCGGGGCAATTAATGTCATTTATCTTAGAGCTTATAATTGTACTTTTGGGAATCTTCTGGTTTCAAATCCCGGCTCTGACGATGCTGATATATTTTCTGGCTGTCTGTTGCTTTAGTCTTGTGGCAGAGGGAAGCCTGGTCGTCTGCCTCTATGGAAATGAGTTCTTCAAGGAAAAGACTCTAATAATACTGGGCAGAGCCATCTGGCTGGTCTTAGGAGCTCTGGTGGCTGTCACCGCACTGTATGTGATCAATAATGGGTTCTCACTTAACTCTATTCTTTCGTTCCTGCTCAGTGACTGGATTTGCTATATTCCACTAATTGGCTGGCAGATCGGTTTGATGCGGCTGATTATTCTGGGTCCGACCACGGCAACCCTTATTGGAGGGATCGCCTATCTTCTATGGGGAGTGTTCTTGGTTCTCACCGCAGTACGGATGAGGTGTGAGGGTGATTACTATGAAGATGCCATGAAGTTTGCCGATGACTATCAGAAGATTTTGGATACAAGGAAAAATGGCCGTACCTACACTGGTCTAAAGAAATCAAGAATCAATAAACAGGTGAGTGTTGCGTATAAGGGGAGCGGGGCCAAAGCAATTTTTTACCGCCAGCTTCTGGAATATAAGAAGAGTAGATTCTTCATCTTTGGGGGTCAGACATTACTCGCATTGATTGTGGCGGTGGGACTGCCGATTCTTATCTATATGGGGGAATTGGAAATCACTGGGATAGGACGTTATTACACAATCTTTGGTATTATGGCCTATATGTATCTGGTAACTGGAAGTATTCCCACCAAATGGGAGAAGGAACTGGAGAATCCATATGTCTATTTGATTCCAGCAGGTACATTCTCCAAGATGTGGTATGCTACCCTTATGGAGCATATTAAGATGGTGATCGATACGCTAATCATGGCAATTCCCTACTGTATGGTGATGAAGCTTCCTCTTTACTATATCGTTATCATTATCTTAGGTGGAACCGCGATGAAAGCAGTGAAGCTCTACGCTGATACTATCTGTAATGTTATCATAGGAAATTCGCTGGGCGCCAATGCAAGACAGTTACTTCGAATGTTCATCGCCTTTACGATAATCGGCATTGCAATTCCTATCGTTATAGTAGTACACATGTTAGTGAATCCATTAGTTGCTGTTCTATGTGGGTGTCTGTATCTTTTAGTGGCAGCAGCAGCCTTGATGTTGGGCGGATCTCATGCATTTTCACGGATGGAGATGACGGGCTGATGGAATGAGAATTCGCATTAGTTTAAGCAAAAACAAAAGCTATGGAGAAGGGATTGACTCTTCTTCATAGCTTTTTTCTGATTCTAGATTAAGGTCTGTGGATCCACATAGTCCTTTCCCAAAGCGGCAGCAACGGCCTCATGGGTTATATTACCTTGATAGGTATTCAGTCCTTCCAGGAAATTCTCATCTTCCCGCAGGGCATCGATACCCTTATCGGCTAAACGGACGATATAAGGAAGTGTGGCATTGGACAGTGCCAGTGTAGCTGTTCTTGCCACGGCCCCAGGCATGTTTGCAACGGAGTAGTGGATGACTCCATATTTCTCAAAACATGGTTCATCATGGGTGGTTATTTTTGTGCTGGTTTCCACACAACCGCCCTGATCGATTGCAACGTCGACAATAACACTGCCTTTCTTCATACTCTTTACCATCTCTTCGGTGACCACTTTAGGTGCTCTTGCTCCAGGAATCAAGACGGCTCCAATTAATAAATCGGCCTGTTTAACGGCATCTTTCAGATGATATTCGTGGTTGTATTCGGTCTTGATTCTTCCATTGGTCACATCACTGATATATTCCATCCTCTTCATATTGATATCGAAGATGGTCACATCTGCGCCCATGCCCGCTGCAACCTTGGCAGCGTTAAATCCGACGGTTCCTCCGCCGACTACCACAACTTTACCAGGCTGGATACCAGCAACGCCGCCCAGAAGCACACCGCTACCCCCATTATATTTCTGCAACATATAGGCGCCTACTTGTATGGACATTTTACCAGCAACCTCACTCATCGGGGAGAGGAGGGGTAATCCGCCATTGCTGTCTTTGATTGTTTCATAGGCGATTCCGGTTGTCTTAGACTTCTGTAACTCCTCGGCCAATGTAGCATCATTGGCTATGTGAAGATAGGTAAATACCAGTTGGTCTTCCCTTAAATACCTATATTCTGATTCTACATATTCTTTTACCTTAACGATCATCTCCGCCTCGGCAAATACTTCTTCGGCATTCTTTCCGATTACGGCGCCTGCATTTTTATATTCATCGTCGGAGAAGCCACTGCCAAATCCCGCATCGGTTTCCACGATAACTTTATGTCCAGCCTTATGCAAGGCATATACTCCAGCCGGAGTGACTGATACTCGATTTTCGTTGTTTTTAATCTCTTTCGGTACGCCAATTATCATACGTATCCTCCTTTGTTTTGTGCCGTTCACAGGTAGTAAAATAATCTTATCCCTATAATATAGCACATTTTGGCAAAAATAAAAAGTTTTTTGCAGAAATGGATAGTGGAGAGGAGGACTTTCAGCCTCTAACCATTATTTGAAAGGAAAACTGGTGATAGCAGAAAATTAAGAATAAAGAGAGGCGGAGCCAACATATATTGTAGTAAAATTGATATTTAGATATTTGAAGGAGGTGAGAGCATGGCTGCCATAAATAAATTGGATAATAGATCCAGCATTGCATATAATGGAAATACGATTGAAAGTTTACCTGTAGAGACATTATTGCTAGTCCTGCCAACGATAACAAAAACAGTAGATAAAAGAATTGCCAGTATCAATGATATCCTGACTTATACAGCTACAATTACTAACGCAGGCTTAACCACAATTACCAATATTCCATTTACCGATGTTCTTCCAGCAGGATGTGAGTTTATTACAGGTTCATTTAAAGAAAATGGTTCTCAGGTTACACCAGAATTAAAGGAGAGTACGTTGAAGTATACAATACCTTCAATTAGTGCTTTAGGAGTTGTTACCTTGACTTTTCAAGTTACGGTTGTTGGTGGAAGTGTGTAGATAGCGGAGTTTGCAATATAATTGGATTCAAATAGAAAACATACTGCCTTATCATCAGGTCATAAGTTTGTATTTCGTTGTACTTAAGCCCATCTTTCCGCAATAGAAAGATGGGTGTTTTTTTGTACAAAGCCCATCCTTAGCAAAAAATGACAAAAATATTATGGCATATGTGATATAATTACCATAAAATTTAAGGTGAGGAGTTGTGCGTGTGAAGATTATGATTAAACATATTACGATGATTATTACTTTATTGTTATTAGTGTCCGGAATGATTGGTTGTAATTCTGAGGAATCTGAAACGGGTGCAGATTCCATTCCCACTCAAGATATCAAAAATGAAATTGATTCGGAAGAGGGGGCGAAACAGACAGGAGATGGTAATATGGATCAAGTGGGTATGGTAGTGGATAAAAAAGGGGAGATAGAATTTAGCCCAATGAATGGTAATAAAGTATCTGCTAATATACCAACAGCAATCACGCATACATCCCTGAACACGACACATGAGTATATCCTGGATGTTTATCTGCCCGATGACTATGATGAAGCTGTGAAATATCCTGTGGTCTATGTTACGGATGGTAATTGGCGAAGAGAAGATGTAGATGATTTGAAATCTCTCTACCAGGATGGACAAATTCAGGATGTAATCTATGTTCTGATCTGTTATCCGGATCATATAGACATAGACTATCAAAGATTCGGTGAATTTATCAATGAGCCTGATATCATGCTGGATATAATAGTCAATGGGATTGTACCGTATATTAGTGATTCTTATAGTGTGGATAAGGAGAATGCCACCTTATGTGGAGCCTCTTGCGGTGGATACTTTCTGACTTATAGTTTCCTGCAAAATGATCAGATGACAAAGGATGTTTTCAAGAATTATATCTTGGCAAGTCCAACATTTGAATATAATACATATGGAACAACACTCGATGATTTTGAGAATGAGTTCGCATCAAGGAGTGAGGATCTTAAGGCCAATATCTATATGTCTGTAGGAGCTCTGGAGGAAGCGGATATATACATTGAACCCTTTGAGAATTTGGTGAAAAAGCTTTCTGAAAGAGAGTATCAGAGTCTCAATCTCACAACACTGATAGACGAAGGAAAAGATCATTATACGGTATGGATACCTAATCTTATAGAAGGGCTAAAAA
>DVNN01000182.1 GCA_018714325.1 Candidatus Pelethocola excrementipullorum | reverse complement strand
CAAGATAGCCACGGGTAACGACTGGTGGTTTCATGCCAAAGGCCGCCCAGGTTCCCATGTTATCGTAAAATGTGGACCGGATGGGGAGATGCCTGACAAGACATTTGAAGAAGCGGGCAGATTAGCTGCCTTCTATTCCAGCGGCAAGACTGCACCCAAGGTAGAAATCGACTATACCCAAAAAAAGAATCTTCGGAAGCCCAGCGGCTCAAAACCGGGATTTGTGGTATACTATACTAACTACTCATTGATCATTGAGCCGGATATCAACGGGATCCGACAGATAAACTAAAGACTCCATTTTTTTGGGACATTCAACTGATTTAACAGGAGAATGTCCCAAAAATTAAGGAATCTACTTATATAAAAATGAACTATGACATTTGTTTAAACTAATTAACCTATTTCTTAATAAAACAAGCAAAAAGAATTCATAAAGAATTTAAATTTATAAATCATTTCCTATGTTATAATTTATCTTATGATTTGAGAATATAATAATATATTGTTTTACTATTTAGTCAATTACCATATGCTCAAGACAGAAACGACATTTGAGCACCTTGATTTCCAATATTTTGTTAATGTTCTGAATAGCATAGAATGGATTCTATACAACTGGTATTCTAAATGCAATATGATGAGTAAGAGGAGTGTCTATGAATAAACCCTTAAAAGAAATACAAGAAGACCGAACTGGCCGTCTTCCTACTACTCGATACACCGTTGATCCCTACACTGGACTGACTTCTGCTCAGGTGAAGGAATATGCTCAGAACGGTTGGACAAATAAGGCCGTTGAGCCGCCTTCCAAAAGTGTATCAGAGATTATAAAAAGCAACGTATTTACTTATTTCAACTTAATCTTTATTGTAATTGCAGTATTATTAATCATCGTAGGTTCCTTCCGGGATCTGACTTTCTTGCCGGTTATTGTCGCAAATACCTTGATTGGTATCATCCAAGAGATCCGGGCTAAGAAAACTTTGGACAAGCTGACGGTGTTAAATGCACCCAAAGCCAAGGTGATCAGGGATGGCAAACAGAAGGAAATCCCCGCCGAAATGCTGGTTTTGGATGATATCGTGGTATTTGGTGCGGGAAATCAGATCTGTGCGGATGCCATCGTGCTGGATGGTGAGGTATCGGTCAACGAATCTTTGCTGACTGGTGAAGCCGATGAGATTACGAAAAAAATTGGGGATCATCTGATGTCCGGAAGTTTTATTGTATCCGGCAGCTGTCATGCCAGATTAGATAAGGTTGGGGAGGATTCTTATATCTCCAAGCTTACTCTGGAGGCCAAGTCCACCAAGGATGGCGAACAATCCGAGATGATCCGCTCGCTGAATAAGTTGGTAAAAGCCGTGGGTATCATCATCATTCCCATTGGGCTTCTGCTGTTTTCCCAGCAGTTTTTCTTCTCTCATGAAACCTTGCGGAACAGTGTCACCTCCATGGTGGCTGCCGTAATCGGCATGATTCCAGAGGGACTCTACCTTTTAGCCAGCGTTGCATTGGTGGTAAGCGTCATGCGTCTGGCCAGCAAAAAGGTACTCGTACACGATATGAAGTGTATCGAAACACTGGCCCGCGTCAATGTGCTCTGCGTGGATAAAACTGGTACTATCACAGAAAATACCATGCGTGTGAATGATATCATTGCTACAGATCAGTTCGATGCGGAAAATATGCCGTCACTGATGGAAATAGTCAGCGATTTTGCAGCTTCCATGTCTAACGATAATATTACCATGGAAGCTTTGAAGAACTACTTTACCACACCAGGAAGCAAGGTGCCTGTTTCCACCACTTCCTTCTCTTCCGCATTCAAATACAGCAGCGCCACTTTTTCCGATGTAGCTTATGTTCTGGGTGCTCCTGAATTCGTGTTGCGGGAAGATTATGCTGCTTATAAGGATCAGATTGAGGAAGAAGGTGCCAAGGGGTATCGTGTTCTGGTCTTTGGTTCTTATGACGGAACGCCGGATGGAAAGGCACTCACCGGGAAGGTAGTTCCTCTGGGATTGATTCTCTTATCCAACCCCATCCGTAAGGAAGCTCCGGAGACATTCCGGTACTTTGCAGATCAGGGTGTGGATATCAAGGTGATCTCAGGTGACAACCCGATCACCGTATCCGAGGTTGCAAAGCAGGCCGGCATATCCAATGCCGACAATTATATTGATGCTTCCACCTTGAAGGATGAGAAAGATATTCAAAAAGCGGTTCTTCAGTATACAGTCTTCGGACGTGTAACACCCAATCAGAAACGTCAATTTGTTCAGGCTTTGAAGGGGGCCGGCAAAACTGTTGCCATGACCGGTGATGGTGTCAATGACGTTCTGGCTTTGAAGGATGCGGACTGCTCCGTTGCCATGGCATCTGGTTCCGATGCAGCTGCTCAAGCAGCACAGTTGGTTTTATTGGATTCCAACTTTGCCTGTATGCCATCGGTTGTGATGGAGGGGCGCCGGGTCGTTAACAATATCCAGCGTTCGGCAAGTCTCTTCTTGGTGAAGAATATCTTCTCCTTTTTGATGTCACTGTTCTCAGTGGTCTTTATGATTAACTATCCGCTGGAGCCTTCCCAGGTTTCCCTGATTAGTATGTTTACCATCGGGATTCCTGCATTTTTCCTGGCTCTCCAGCCGAATAATAACATTATCGAGGGACATTTCCTGACAAATGTGCTATTGAATGCATTACCAGCCGGTCTGACCGACGTATTGGTAGTGGGTGCTCTTGTCATCTTCGGCCAGGTATTTGCCGTAAGCTCCATCGATATCTCTACCGCCTGTACCATGCTTCTTGCCATCGTCGGTTTTATGATTCTCTATAAGATCAGCAGACCGATGAATAAGCTTAGATGGATTACCTGGTTTGGATCAATTGCAGGATTGCTGATCTGCAGTATATTCCTCGGTGATCTATTTGGAATCACAGAAATGTCAACAAGATGCATCATGTTGTTCCTTGTGTTTTCCATAGCCACAGAGCCGATTTTACGTTACAGCAGCATGGTGGTGGATTATATCAGCAAAAAATTTCGACATATTAAGAGTACTGCGAAGGGTAAACGCTCTCTTAAAAATTCGATCGCTAAATCTTAAACTGGGTTATTAAATTTTGTTTTATTCTGGGGAGAATATAAATGATCTTTTACATGATTGCGCTAATTTATATTATAATTAATATTTATACCATCCAGCGCATAAAAAAGTGGCTAAACTGCTGTCATACTTTTTTCCGCAAACGCTGGTTTCAAACGATCTATATCGTATTCTATGCACTTTTGGCCTCTTCTTTGCTGACGGCCTTTTTACTGCCCTCTTCTGATTTTCAGGTGGGGGTGAAAAAGCTCAGCAACTACTGGCTGGGAACATTTACTTATATCCTGCTCGCATTAATGGCTGCTGAAGTGGGATCTATAATCTTAAAACTATTAAAGAAGATGCCTCGGAGAGGATCCGCCAAGTATAAGCAGCTTTTACGAATCAGCGGTTTCATAGTTTCCATCTCCATCCTATTGATGAGCATCTATGGGGCTGTTCATGCCAAGAACATGAAGACTAAAGAATATCAGGTCACGATTAACAAAGAAGCCGGTAGTTTGGAAGGACTGCGCATCGGCCTTGTATCTGACCTTCATCTCGGTTACAGCTTCGGTCTCAAGGATGTGGAGAAGATGGTAGAACTCCTGAACAAGGAAAACTTGGACATGGTCTGTATAGCCGGCGATATCTATGATAATGATTTCGATGCCGTCGATGATCCGGAAGGTATCAGCCAGGCTCTCGCCCAGATTCAAAGCACCTATGGCACTTTTGCGACCTTTGGCAATCATGATGTTTCAGAACGGTTGTTGGGCGGATTTGCAACCAAGGACGCATCTCAGGACCTTCGGGATCAGCGGGTGGACAAGATGCTGGAAGACGCCGGGGTCATGATTTTAAATGATGAGGTCAGATTGATTGACCACTCATTCTATCTGGTAGGTCGTCTGGATGCCTCCAAAAGCGGCGTTGCTGGTTTAAAGCAGAAAACCATTGAAGAATTCACGAAGACTCTGGATCTGAGTAAGCCGGTACTGGTTATGGAACATCAGCCCAAGCGACTTTCAGATCAGGCCGCGGCCGGCGTGGATCTTACCATGTCTGGCCATACCCACAATGGACAGCTTTTCCCCGGGAATCTTCTCGTGAATTTGGTCTGGGAAAATCCCTATGGTCTCTATCAGGATGAAAATTTCAATTCTATCGTGACATCAGGGGTGGGTGTCTGGGGTCCTAATATGCGTGTCGGAACTGACAGCGAAGTAGTAATTGTGGATGTAACCTTCCAACAACAATAATTGAAAGCTGTGGGATGTACCCATTAAATGAATTATTAGTATTTATGCTAATGAGAGGCATGGTAATCATACCATGCCTCTCTTAAATATCCGTATTAAATTATGTTTGAACCCATTTTCTCAAAAGAGAAATACAATAAAACCTAAGCCAATAAAAAGCAAAGCAAAACCTGCACTTGCTAACATCATCAAAATCGTATTTTTGCCGAGATTTTCCCTTTCTTTCTTCAACTTCTCTTCATCGACCTCTTTGTTTTCCATATAGGCCAATATTTCAGAATAAGTTTGAATATTGTTTTTCTTTTTAAGCCTTTCTGACTGAATAGCTGATACAAACATTACAATACTAAATAACAAAGGTATTAGCAATCCCCATAGACCAAGAAATTTTAATGCTGGTCCTATTGACAAGGCCATCAGCAACCCACCTGCCATCATGCCCTTTGCCCAAAAATTCATTTGGTTTCTTCCTACTTCTTGTTTCATCATATCCACATCTCCTTTTACTAATTCGTCTAAGGAAACATTAAACAGAACACTCAACTGTAAAATATTATGAATGTCGGGATAACTTCTTTCATTTTCCCAATTGGAGATAGACTGTCTGGATACATATATTTTCTCTGCAAGTCTTTCTTGCGACAATCCATCACGTTCTCTATAAAATTTTATTTGTTTACCAAGTTCCATTATTTGTCTCCTCATGTGGATATTAAACGATATTATTGAAAAGTGCTACCAAATCTCTTTTACATACGCCTAAAAACAAATGTAAAAGTTCTTTGACAGGGTCTTTTAAGTCGCATAAACAGCTGAACGGGCCTATCCAAGGATAAGCCCGTTGTCTCTATACATCATTGCATGAACTGCCCATCCCACATCCAATAATTAAAGCCTCAAAAGTAACAGATAGACGGTGGCTACCGATACCACTATCTGAATGATAGAGAAACGGAATACAGTCTGTGTATTAGACCATCCTTTCACTTTCCTTACATGATCATGAAGAGGTGTTCTGGTTTTCTTCAAAATATGTATCTTAAGGAAGCGAAGTAAAAACACCTTCACAAGTCCAAGTCCTCCGTCCAGTATCATCACAATTGCAACCAACAGGTAGAGAACCGGGCTTCCTGTTTTCATAATTGCAATGGCTATAAACATGCCCATGGCCCGTGAGCCCGCATCTCCCATCATTAGGATGCTCGGTGCCGCATTATACCAGAGATAGCCCAGAATACAAACCACAAAAAGTAAGATCGTATAGGCAAATCCTTTATCCATATTCTTTAACTGTCCGACTACATAGATCGTCACCAGGGTAATAATCGTCAAGGTTCCTGACAGGCCATCCACTCCATCAGAACAGTTGGTCACGTTGATGGATACCCAGACTAGAATCACGGCCAGAATACAGAAAACAACCGGCGGCAGGGTTGCAGATATTCCCAGAGTTGCAAGTTCTATCGTACTTCCATTAAACTTCACAAAGGTTACCGCAGTGATGATGGCAACCAACAGATCCATCAAACCTTTCTTATACTCACCCCATGGTTTATCAGATGCGTCATCCAGATAACCGGTGAGCATCTCTACCACAACCATAGCCAGATAGATAAATATCTCCAGATTTATATCTGAAAACAGCAATGCAGATGCTGTAAATACCAAGATGAAGATAATCCCTGCTCCCCGCGGCTTTCCTGCAGATAGTTTTCCATCAACTGCAAAGTCCCTTCCCATATCTCTGGGCAGTAAATCTATGCATTTCGTTGTCATCAGACAGGTAAGTGCAAACGCGAACAAAATGCCCACAAAAGCCAATAGTGGCGCATTCCCGTCAATCAGGTAGTTTATCATTTGTTGTTCCTCCACTTATAAAATAGTCATTATCTATTGTAGTGCATTCCGGGAATTAAATCAACGAAATTTTTCTCAATACAAATAACTCTCTATTCTAATGTGGTTAATCAGCAAGCCTTCCTGCAACCTTTTTAAATATTGGTGCCTCTAATACCGAAGACTTTGAATCTTCCAACATCTGTTCAAAATCTTTCCCTGAAACCGTTAAGAAAAATGTATTCTTATCATAATGGGGACGTGAAAACACATCTACATTACCGATAACAGCTCTCGGATGGTCCTTCTTCAACTCTCCGAATGGAATCCGGAAAATGGATGCACAACCTGAGGACATGGGCGCAATCACATCATCATAGCCGGTTTTTCTAAATGTAAAGACATGAATCAATGCCGAAAGTTGATCCGGCGTTACTAGGATAGTAACGGTATCGCATGTACTCCCATCATAGGGCTTTAATTCGATGGCATGATGTCCATCCATCACATCTACCGGTTGATTCAAAATCATCTGCTCTCCGATTTCTGGATCGATCTTAATACGCTCTCCGGCCGGGTACCCTTCCCCTCTTCCAGCCGACATAAAATGTCCAAATCCTCCCGGAATGTTAGGAAGTCCATCCTTTAGCCCAAACCCTGCATTTCCACCCCGGCATCTGCAATTCTCTTCCGAAATAACGATTTTCTCCCCATCCAGGACTCTGTTTATTGCACGCAGAGTGCATCCCGGCTTGATATCTTCCGTTACTTTTTCTGCATCAACCCTTGTAATACTTACTACTTTTCCCTCCAGATGTAACTTTTTAATCATTCTTCTTACCTCCACTTTGTTTTTTTTAGATTAATCATTTTTTCTTTATCGCGATTGAATGTATTTAAGTCCACCAAATATAGGCTTGGATTTCTAAGAGTTCTATTCTTTGCAGTCATAAATCCAGACACTATTTATTGATATTATTCTGAATATTAACTCTGGCATGTTCACTCATGCGCTCTAGTACGGTCAATACATCCTCCATATTTTCATCCTGCATCACCCCCTGCCACCAGGTCTGGCTCTTTTGGAGAATCTCAGGAATCATCACTTTGGCCTGCTCGGTCAGATATACCTCATACCCCCTTTTTAACTTAGGGTTGTTTTTCCTGACGAGAAATCCCTTCTTCTCAAGATTCCCCAAACTCCTGGTTGCCAGGGCAATGTCCAGGGAAAGCTCACTGCACATCTGCCTCTGCGTACATCCCGGATTTACATTGAGATAAAGAAGAAACATATAATCCGTGGTTCCAAGCCCATACTCCTTCATAACCTGCATTAGATAACGTTGTTCCAATCTGTTTAAAATGGATATATATTTACCTGCTAACTGAATTTCCATATTAACACCTCTCTTCTTTAAAATAATATTACCACCTTAATATTGATAAGTCAACATTAAGCTATAAAAAATTATAATCCCTTTCACCATCGGAAAAGCCGAACACATCATACGCTATCATCTCTACTGGAAAATCACTAATTCCTGACTTAAGCATTTTCTCAAAAAGAAAGAGCCTATAACAGTGAAAATTTCACATTATTGGCTCTGC
>DVNN01000181.1 GCA_018714325.1 Candidatus Pelethocola excrementipullorum | reverse complement strand
AGGGCGGATTTCGAATGTTTTAAGATTGTGGGAGCACTTTTGTGCGGAACAATCCGTAGTATCATGGGGGCAAAATACCTTTTGACCCCAACTCATTATAATAAAAAAGATTAAAAAATTCAACGGTAATTATAAATGCCGGGATATGGAGGACAGGACATGGCAACATTAACCGTTAGCGCTCAAGATGAAAAGCGTGTGAAAGGAATGGGATTTTTAAGTAACAAGGGAACCGACAATTTCTCTGGCCGTATCATCACTGTAAATGGTAAGATCACCGCACAGCAGATGAAGTCTATCAGTGAG
This sequence comes from Candidatus Pelethocola excrementipullorum, assembly GCA_018714325.1. Classification (GTDB taxonomy): domain Bacteria; phylum Bacillota; class Clostridia; order Lachnospirales; family Lachnospiraceae; genus Novisyntrophococcus; species Novisyntrophococcus excrementipullorum. The sequence goes on along the minus strand of DVNN01000181.1, from coordinate 13,049 downwards.
GCGGCAGAAAAATTTGGCAACGGAGTCGTAACATTTACCACACGTCTGACTGTGGAGGTTCAGGGGGTACCTTATGAAAAGATTGAGGAGTTCAAGGCTTACATAGAAAGTGCGGGTCTGGCAGTAGGTGGTACCGGACCTAAGGTACGTCCCGTAGTGAGTTGCAAGGGAACCACTTGCCAGTATGGGCTGATTGATACCTTTGCATTATCAGAAGAGGTTCATCACCGTTTTTACGAAGGATATAGTGGAGTAAAGCTCCATCATAAATTTAAAATTGCGGTTGGGGGATGCCCTAATAACTGTGTGAAGCCAGATTTGAATGATCTTGGAATAATAGGCCAGATGATTCCTGAATATGTGGAAGAATCTTGCCGCGGATGTAAAAAATGCTCCGTAGAGGATGTCTGTCCAACAAATGCGGCCAAGGTTGGAGAACAGGGTGTTCTGGAAATTGATGAAGAAAATTGTATTAATTGTGGACGGTGTGTAGGCTCCTGCCCCTTTGGAGCCTTTGAAACAGGAAAACAGGGATACAAGGTTTATATCGGCGGACGTTGGGGCAAGAAAGTGTCCAGAGGGCAGGAACTCAGAAAGATATTCTTTGATAAAGAAGAGGCTATGAGCGTGATCGAAAAGACGATTCTTCTTTACAAGGAACAGGGCAAACCTGGAGAACGTTTTTCTGAAACCATAGAAAGACTTGGCTTTGAGAAGGTGGAGTCCCAGCTTCTGTCCGATGAGATTCTGGAAAGAAAGCAGGAGATTCTGGAAGCTTAGAGTCTTGAGCATAGCAGAGATACCAGTTATGCATGCAGGGAAGAAGTTAAAGTGAGATAAGAGCGGGGAATTTGAACCGTTTATACCGTGATACAAAAACATTACCAACTTTTCACGAGGTGGGTAATGTTTTTTTATTTCATAATACCAAGAGTTTTCGTACAATATTGACATGAAAATGGATTGTGATAAGATATTTTCAGGAGAAATGCGCAAAAAAGCAAGATGGAAAGGAGAAATGGTGTCAATGAAAAGAATTTGGAAGAATTTCCAGAATCTGCCGATTGCGAAGAAAATACTTGTATGGCTGTTGCTTCTAATTATCCTGCCAAACCTTCTGATTGAGGTGATATCTTATCAGCTAAGCACAGTCACGATAAGGAATCAGACTGGTGACCTGATACGGGCGAATATGGATCTGACAGCCAGTAACGTGCAGAATTTCTTTGAGGATTATGATGATATTATACAGAGGGTTTATGCGGACACCACCTATGTTGACAACCTGGAATCGGTAAATCTCTGGGACAGCAGCAGATATTTTACCGCTAAACACACCATCAATGAAAAGCTCCAGGATATTATGTATGTCAATAAGGAGATATTGGGAATCTCAATTGTAGGTAAGAATGGGGATGTGTGCTTTTATGACAATATCTCCAATTCTAGTTCCAGAAGTTTTTGTTTTGATGTTCAGAACATCCGTAATGAGGAGTTGGTAAAGACAGCATTGAAACAAAAAGATACCATCTACTCAAAAACCTATAGTAAAAATCAATCTGAATATGGGGACAAGGATTATCTATATATAGCCCATCAGCTAACTGATTTTAATAATTATCAGAAAGGTCCGGTGGGTGTATTGATAATTTGTGTTAACGAGGATGCATTGAAACAGATGTATCATTCAGAGGATACCCCTTATAGCACCACCTTTCTGATAAACGAACAAGGAGATGTGATTTCGTATCCAAATAGGGATAGGATTGGTGATAATATCTTGGATGAGGCTGAGGACAGCGTTACGGAGAAGTTAGGCAAGAATCAACTCAAGGATGCTGCAATGGCCTATGTAGGAAAGCTTCAGACCATCGAACCAAGGAATCTGGAAATCAACATGAAAAGCATTGTAGGTGGTCAATTCTACTTGGTAAATGTCCAAAATATAAAGTATGCGTTAAAAAGTGCCAACTTCATAGCGGCTGTCATAATACTCATTGGGTTATTGACTGTCATTGTATGCATCCTGGTGTCTATCTACTTTTCTGAAGACATAGACCGGTCGGTAAAACAGATATTAATAAGTATGGATCTAGCCAATAAGGGGGACCGAACGGCCAGAATAGGAGTGGAAGGGCAGGATGAATTTGCTCAGATTTCCAATCATTTCAATGTGATGATGGATGAAATTGCCGCTTCGGAATATCAGGAAAAGGAGGCGCTAATCAGGGAGAAGCATGCTGAGATTAAGTCTCTGGAAGCGCAGATTAACCCTCATTTTCTATACAATATCCTGGATACAATCAACTGGGTAGCCATTGAGCATGAGGAGTATACCATCAGTAAGATGCTCACCAGTCTGGCAGGTATCCTAAGATATAGCATACATAAAAGTAATGAAGTGGTCATGATCCGGGATGAGTTGGAATATCTGAAAAAATATGTGTATCTGCAGCAACAACGTTATGAGTATCGGTTTATCTGTACCATAGAGGTAGATGAAAGCATAGAAAGCTGTAAAATACATAAGCTTCTGATTCAACCACTGGTGGAAAATGTACTTGTCCATGCATTCCCGGGAGCGACCGGTGCAGATGAGGTCAATATCTGGATTGGTCCGGTGGATGAACAACATATTCAAATCATGGTAAAAGATAATGGAAATGGGATGGACGCCAGTTTGGTGGAATTATTCAATCACTTAGACTATCGGAAAGAACGGATAGAATCCAGTATCGGTGTCCGGAATGTGATAACCAGAATTAAATTGTATTATGGGGAGAAGGGCAGCTTTCATGTGGAGTCAGATGCACATGGCACCTGTACGGAACTTCGGATTCCTTATGAGTAGAAATGGCAGAGACAACTGTAGTGGTGAGTTGAAAAGGAGGAGAGTGGATGCGCATTGTAGTAGTGGAGGATGAACCGAAAACAAGGGAAGGCTTGCTGAAAATAATCGGAAAATGTAAAGATTATGAAATTGTTGGTGTGGGAGAGAACGGGGTGGAAGGCTTGGAAATTATTCGATCATGTCAGCCAGACCTTGTGATAAGCGATATCAAGATGCCCAAGATGGACGGCCTGATGATGCTGGAGCAGATGAAACAGGAAAAAATTGAGACTCAGGTGATTATACTTACGGGGTATTCGGAGTTTGAATATGCTCGGAGAGCACTTCAGCTTCAAGTTGTGGAATACGCACTGAAACCCTTGGATGTGGATGGGTTCATGAGAACGTTGGGGGAGGTGGAAAACCGGATTAAGAAGATCAGGATGGAGAAAGTCTCGGTGGAACAATTAATCTGGAGCTATTTGTCAGAGTCGGAGGACACTGCTCTTCAGATATTGCCTTTGCTCAGGGATTCTTTAAAAATCAATGAACGGGTACAATCCACGCTGTTTTTAATACGACCTCACAGTCTTGCCACAGAGACATTAAAAGAGATTGTGCGTGCGACTCAGGAACGACTGGATATTTTATGTATGGAAAATCATCACATCTTTCAAATCCCACAGGAAACAGGGTACTGTGTCTTGCTGGTGGATACTGAAAGGCACCGTAATCTGAAGACAATCTTTCAGACACGGGTTTTAACGGAGATCTGCAGAATTTCAACCAGTAGATGTAGCATGGCAGTGATTGTGGACCTGATACAATTTCGGGAAACCATCGGCTCACTTCAAGAACTTTTAAAGTTTTCTTTTTCATTTCCCCAAGGTACTATCATTGAAAGTTATCTGGCAGAGCATACCACTTATCAGGAACTGCAATATCCGGATTGCCTGGAGCAGCAGATCGTTCGGAATATTCGAAGTGGCCACAGGGAAAAAATTATGGCCGATGGTCAGAGCTTTCGGGAAAAGGTCATAGAAAGCCAGGGGTCTCCTGAATGTATACACGAATACACCTTGCGGTTTGCGGCCTGTATCCTGCGGGTCGCAGGGGAGATTAGAGGGAATCTGGAGAAGGAGGCGGGCATTCCCTATATTATGAACGGCATCGCATCAAGTGAATCAAAAGATGAGATGAGTTACCAGTTTGAGAAAATCATAAATGCAATTGCAAAAGAGGAAGAAGAGTTTGTAATCACGTAAAATGGAATGATTTTGAACGTTCTGGCTTTTATCAGAGAAAATTACGGGCAGGAGATAACACTGACGGATGCTGCCTCCTGCTGTGGAGTGACCCCTGAATATCTATCCAGAGTATTCACTCATGAGATGGGTGTAAATTACTCTTCTTTTTTACAAAATTTCCGGGTGAGTATAGCTAAACAGCTGCTACTTTCCGGAAAGTATAAAGTTTATGAGGTGTCGGAAGCCGTGGGGTTCCATGACCAGAAGTATTTTACCAAGGTCTTTAAGAAACTATGCGGTGTTACCCCGGCAGAATATAAGAGGGAGAATGTCAGATGAAGCTGAAGAGGATATTAATGGTCGCGGCAGGGGCGGTATTTTTATTGCTTTTTGGAGTAATCCTGAATTTTACCGTCGAGAACCGTGGGGACAGAGGGCGGGAAACGGATGAAGAGGAGGCGATTCATGTTCTGGCTCCCTATAAGTTGTGGAAGCAGCGGGAGATTCTGGAGGATATAGCCAGAGAATATGAAAGTCAGGCAGGAAATAGACGGGTGGAAATCGAATTCTTAGACCGGGAAGATTATAAGAAGGAAATCTGTATGCGCATGGATAGCGGTGAAAATGCGGATTTGATCATCTGTGACGGTACGGTGATGCCCGCATTGATAGATATGGGTGTGTTTCAGGATATATCGGATGATATCACCGTGGAAAGGAAGAACAGTATCCGGTATCAAGCCTTATGGGATGGAGTCAGATCCAATGGAGAATATTATGGAATGCCCTTCACCTGTGATCCTTATGTGTTGTTTTACAACAAGGATACCCTGAACGAAAGGGGGCTTTCTCTTCCGGATAGCTGGGAGGATTTGCTGGAGCTTAGCGGAAGCATACAAAAATATTCCAGTAAAGGGTTTGGATTTCCTGCCAAAACCCAGGATGAGCGTACCATTTTCTACACCTATTTACTTTACAGCATGGGAGGCAACTATAGGAATATCAATAAAGAGGGAGGGATTCAGGCGCTTAAGACAATCCGACACTTAAAAAAGGGTAAGAACATCTCTGAGGATACCATCAATTGGACGAAAGAGGATCTGGCCTATGCATTTTCCAAAGGGCAGGTGGAGATGATGGCCAATAGTTTGAGTAGTATCAGTATACTTAGAAACACCCAGACGAATTTTCAGCCGGGAGTTGTCTGCCTTCCTGGGGAAGTGAAAAATTCCTGTATTCTTATGGGGGAGAATATTGGACTTACACAACATGCGGATCCGGCAGCCATAGATTTTATGTGTTATCTGTACCAATCTGATGTGATGGAGCGTATTACCTGCGCCATGGACACCCTTCCCCTTCTGCAGGCGGAAAATTACCAGATGAAAGGGATAGGCCCTGATGAAGGAGAGAAACTGGCAGATACCTTTCTGGAAGAGGGGTATACCGTTGAGCCCTGTGATGCGTGGTTTGAGATTTCAGCCACTATATCAGACGGCGTATATCAAGTCCTAAATAACAGCGAGGTGGATAGAACAGAAGAACTGGCAAGGGAAATGCATGCCAAGGTAAAGGTATCAATCATAGAAAAATAAAGAAAAACTGTTGTGATAGTCGATTGGCAAATAGATATTACAACAGTTTTTTTCAAGCCCTTTCCTTGTATTATATGTTAGAAAAGGTCAAGAATGTCCCCTATTCTTAAAAATGTAGAATATACAGGGGAAGGAATCGCGACCTATAATAAATGTGTAGAAGGAACATAATTTCAAAGAAAAGGAGAATAGCAGATGGAAAAGAGAAGAGTTTTAGGGTTACTGATGGCATCCGTTATGGCGCTGAGCATGGGTGCTTGTGGGGATGGCGGAAATGATGCGAAAAGCACCGCAGGAAAATCCGTGGATTCAGGGAGCTCGAAGGGGGCAGACAGCACCGAAAAAGATGCCGGAAAAAGTGGTAAACAGAAAATCACGTTCTGCTTCCGGGACGATGGTATCGGCGCCGAGAGTGCGGCTTGGAAATGGATTCAAAAAGGTTATGACAACTGGGACAAGAAAGATGAAGTAGAACTGGATATCGCTCCTATAACGGCTTCTGAGGGCGATTATTTTACAAAGGTTGCTCTGCAGTTATCGGATCCATCCACCTGTCCCGACCTGGTTTGTGAAGATACTTTCCAGCTTCCAAATGATGTGAGTGCAGGCTATCTGACCAACCTGGACAGCTACGTAGCTGATTATGCGGACTGGCAAGATGGAAAATACTTTGAGTCCATGCAAAAGGCCGTAACCGGTGCAGATGGATCCGTATACGGTATTCCATATTGTACGGATACTCGAGGACTTTGGTATAACAGGGAAATCCTGACCACGGCCGGTGTAATTACCGAAGGAGAGGATTGGGCTCCTAAGAGCTGGAAGGAAGTACTGGATGCGTGTGCGAAGATTAAGGAAAAATGCCCGGACGTGGTGCCATTTTGGTGTAATGCCGGCGTGGCAACCGGTGAAGCGACATCCATGCAGACCTATGAAATGCTTCTCTATGGAACAGGAGAAAGATTGATTACCGATGATGGAAAGTGGATTACAAAAAGTCAGGGAATTGAGGATTCACTGAAATTCCTCCAGGATATCTATGTTAACAACGAGTATGGCCCATCACTTGATCTGGTGCTGAACGGTCAGGCCTCCAACACCTCCGCAAGAGAATATCTGCCTCAGGATAAACTGGGAATTTCTCTGGATGGTATCTGGATTACCGGAAACTGGAAAGAGAATGGAGCTGCTCCTTGTGAAGGGTATGCGGAAAAATTTGGATTGGCTGCTATGCCTACGTCGAAAGGACAAGATCCCGGGACTGTAACATTGGCAGGAGGATGGTCACTGTCGATTCCAGAAAACTCTGATGCGAAAGATATCACCTTTGAGTTTATCAAGCATCTGATGGATCCTGAGGCCGCCTATTTGGAAAACATTCTTACCCAGGGAAATATATGCACAAGAACTGACGTTGCAAAGATGAGTGAATATACCGACCAGCCATTCTTCGATATCGCAACCCAGTTCCTGGAGACAGCCGACTTCAGACCTCAGAATGACCAGTATTCTTCGGTATCCACCAGTATTCAGACCATGGTTGAATCTGTGGTTTCCGGTACCAGCGTGGAAGATGCCATGACACAGTATGGAGCGGATGTGGCGCGTACCGTTGGCGATGATGCAGTTATTGAACAGTAAGCGTAAGTAAGAGGGGCGGCGGAAGGGCTTTTGAAAAGAAAGCCCGTGCCGCCCCTCAGCATTGAGAAAGGAAGGACCAAGAATATGACAAAGCCAGGTAGAATGACAGCCATCAGGGATGAAGCGAAAAAGTCCATCTTGCTGATTCCGGCACTGATCCTGCTAATTGCTTTTTTTATAGTTCCCATCCTGTTGACAATTTATTATTCTTTTACGAATATGGCACTGACAGGTTCCAATGTAAAGAACTTTCAGTTTGTAGGATTACGTAACTATACAAAGATGCTGTCGGATAATAATATGATTAAGAGTATCTGGAACACATTTATATTCCTGATTGGAAGCCTTTTGGGACAGAGTGTTTTGGGATTTTTAATCGCGTATCTAATGAAAAATAAAGCTAAGGCATTTCGGAGTGTGGTAGGTCCGTGTATTCTGGCCGGATGGGTCATGCCAGAAATCGTGGTTTCCCTTTGCTGTCTGGCTTTTTTTGATACAAACGGAACCATGAATACAATACTGCAGGCCTTGCATCTTACACCTGTTAAATGGATCTATGGGCATCCCATGCTTTCCATTATAATTGCAAACATCTGGCACGGCACTGCATTTTCCATGCTTAACTTTCAGTCGGCATTGGATAATGTATCGGGGGATATCGAGGAAGCAGCCAGAGTGGATGGGGCTGGAAGAATCCAGACATTGGTACGGATTGTGGTGCCTTGCATAAAGAGTACTATCGCGACCAATACCATGTTGAACACCTTGTCCACTCTGGGCGTATTCGGCTTGATCTGGGCGATGACGGGAGGCGGTCCTGGCAACGCAACCACCACACTTCCAATCTATATGTACAATCAGGGCCTAAAGAACTTCCAGCTGGGACAGGGCACGGCCATAGGCATGGTACTGTTGGTGGTAGGTGCTGTATGCAGCATTATTTACACGAAAATATTGAAAAGTGATGATTAGGGGGGATGTAAAATGAGTGAAAAAACAACAAAGGCACTGCACTATTTTATTTTAACAGTCATTGCGGTTTGTTTCGTCCTTCCGCTTGTCTGGCTGTTTTTGGCCTCCTTTGATTCCAATGCGAATCAGGCCTTAAAATTGCCATCAGAATGGACTGTCAGCAATTTCATCGGTGTAATGGGGGACGCCAAAAACCTGAGGGCCTTTGGCGTGGGATTGGTGATTTCACTGATTCAGGCTACGATTGTGGTAGTGGTAGCAGGCTTAGCCGCTTATCCGCTGTCAAGATATCATCTCAGCTATAAGAAATTCTTTATGTATATTATCTTATTTATGACGGCATTGCCGATGATTGCTGTAATTGTACCCGTCTATAAGTTGTTTCTGAATGTCGGGCTTCTTAATACACTGCCCGGCGTAATACTATATCTATCGGCTTCTTCTCTTCCCTATGGAATCTGGCTGATGAAAAACTTTATGGATGGGATTCCGTTGGAATTGGAAGAAGCGGCGAGGGTGGATGGAGCGACAACTATGCAGTCCATATTAAGAATCGTGGCACCGCTGATGTTTCCAGGAATCTGTGTGGTGTTCATCTACACATTTTCGGGAAGCTGGGGGAACTTCTTTATTCCCTACATACTCCTGAGTTCTGCGGATAAGATGCCGGCTTCTGTTGTTCTGTACCAATATTTTGGACAGCATGGTTCTATTGCTTATGGACCACTGGCAGCCTATTCCCTGATTTATGCATTGCCCTCCATATTGCTCTACATCTTTTCACAGAGTTATATGTCTAAGGGATTTACTATGGCAGGAGCGGCCAAAGGGTAATAGAAGATTATAATAGTAAAATTCTTTATCTTTTCTTGAAAAAGTGAGAAAATAGAATAAGCGAACGGATGTTAATTAAATGGGGAAAGCAAGAGTGACACTTGCTTATGTAAAGGAGGAGCTTATGGTTTTGATCAAAGAACGGATCGGCAAGTTGTTGGAATATCTGGAGGAACTGATTTATCCTGAACAATTGGTGATTCAAGAATACAAGATGATTCGTACCCAGGAACGGTTTGAGGATGTGGAGCTTTTGGATACGTCCTCATGGGAAAACTTTGCCAGGGAACAGATCTGGGGTGGGCATCGGGAATATTACTGGTTCGAAACGACTGTGAAAATTCCGGATGCATATGATGGAAAGTGTGTTGTCTATGAACTGACTACCGGCAGGGAAGGTGAGTGGGACGCCACAAATCCTCAGTTTACAATCTATATTAACGGTAGAAGGACACAGGGATTGGATGTGAATCATCGGGAAGTGATCTTAAGTGAGCATGCACAGGCTGGTGAGACCTTCCATATCGTGTTATCCGCATTTACGGGGGACCAAAACTATAGCCTAAAGCTAGATTCCTGCTTAAAGGTACTGGATCGAAAGACTGAGAAATATTATTATGATCTTTCTGTCCCGTACCAGGTGGCCAGATTGCTTCAGGAGGAGGATAAGTCGTATATCACTATAATTCAGGCATTGAACGAGTCATTAAATCTTCTGGATATGAGAAAAGAGTCATCCCCAGAATATTATGAGAGCCTGGAAAGAGCACAGTCTTATCTTACAACAGAATTCTACGATAAATACTGTGGCGAAAGTGAGGCAGAAGTTTATTGTGTGGGCCATACCCATATCGATTGTGCATGGATGTGGACGTTGAAGGTGACGGAAGACAAGGCGGTGCGCAGCTTTTCAACTGTCTTAGAGTTGATGCGGGAATATCCTGAGTACATCTTTATGTCCAGCCAGCCCCAGTTATACAAGTATGTGAAGAAAAATGCACCGGAGATCTACGAGGAGATTAAAAAGAGGGTGGCCGAAGGGAGATGGGAGCCAGAAGGCGGCATGTTTGTGGAGGCTGACTGTAATATCGCGTCAGGAGAAGCTTTGGTTCGCCAGTTTTTGTATGGACAGCGTTTTTTCAAGAAGGAGTTTGGCAAGGAAAATTCCATACTTTGGCTTCCCGATGTTTTCGGTTATTCGGCTGCCTTGCCTCAAATCATGGTGAAATGTGGCCTGCCTTATTTTATGACTACAAAAATCAGTTGGAATGAATTCAACAAAATGCCCTGCGACACCTTCCAATGGGAGGGGATAGATGGTAGCCGTGTGCTCACCCACTTCATTCCAACCAGGGATTACAACAAGGCAGCGGTGGAAGGCGGTACGGAGACTGAGCACTTTACAACCTATAACGGCTATATCAATCCCACACAGATCAAAGGTGCCTGGAAACGTTATAGTCAGAAGGCGTTGAACAATGAGGTTCTTTGTAGCTTTGGTTATGGCGATGGAGGCGGCGGACCTACCAGGGATCAGCTGGAGAACCAGCGCCGTCTCGCCAAGGGGATTCCAGGTTGTCCTAAGACTGTTATGAGTACGGCCAAGAATTTCTTCGATACTCTGGACCGCAATGTGCGTGATAATAAATACCTTCCATCCTGGGTAGGCGAACTCTATCTGGAATATCATAGAGGTACGTATACTACTATGGCTCGGAATAAAAAGTATAACCGCAGGTCGGAATTTGCTTATGAAAATGCAGAGTGCTTTGGCGTGATAGCGAACCGTCTCACAGGGATTCCTTATCCGGAGGAGACCTTGCGGGAAGGCTGGGAAGTAATCTTAAGAAACCAGTTCCATGATATCCTGCCCGGTTCTTCCATTAAAGAGGTCTATGATGACTCACGTGCAGAGTATGAGACCATTCTGGAAGCAAACCGGAAAATGAGGGAGGAAGAGCTGGGAGCCATAGCTGATGAAATCAATGCGCCCAAACATTCTCTGGTTATATTTAATCCTAATAGCATTTCCGCGGCAGATATTGTAACATTCCAAAGTCCGGAAGGTATAAGCATACCTGCTGTTTACGATGGAGAAGAAAAGCTGGTTGTTCAGAAAACAATGGAGGGAAGCTGGATATTCAAGGCTTCAGAGATTCCGGGTAAAGGTTTTAAAACATATCTTGTATGTGAGGACGATACAGTATCTGAAGTAGATGTGAATATGGAGATCTCCACATCCAAGATGGAAAACCATTACTTCCGGCTTGATTACAATGAGAAGGGGCAGTTCATATCCATCTATGATAAGCGGGCGAAACGTCAGCTTTTGAAACCGGGACAGGCGGCCAATGTGATTATGAGCTATGAGGATCGTCCCCATAATTATGATGCCTGGGATGTGAATAATTACTATACGGAGAAATCCTGGGAAATCGATGATGTATCTTCCATGGAAGTGGTGGAGAACGGACCCGTCCGGGGCTGTGTGAGGATAGAGCGCAGATATCTGGATTCTGTGATTACCCAGTATGTATCTATCTATCGGGAAATTCCACGGATTGATATTAAACATGTAATCGATTGGAAGGAACATCAGATTTTTGTGAAATCATGGTTCCCGGTGGATATCCATACAGATGAAGCCACCTTTGAAATTCAGTATGGCAATGTGAAAAGGGCTACTCATTCCAACACCTCATGGGACTTTGCCAAATTCGAAGTCTGCGTACATAAATGGTTGGATGTATCCGAAGATGGCTATGGGGTCAGCTTCCTCAATGACTGTAAATATGGCTGTAGTGTCAAGGATGGTGTAATTGGCCTATCCATGCTGAAATCGCCTATATATCCAAATCCAGATGCGGATAAGGAGACTCACGAATTCACGTATTCCATCTACCCACATCAGGAGGGATGGAGAGAAGCTGGAACGGTGAAAGAAGCTTATCAATTAAACAATCCGCTGCAGGCGGTGGTAAAGAAGACGGAAGGCGGCACACTGCCCGGAACGTATTCCTTTATCAGCTGCAGCGAAGAGAATGTGATATTGGAGGTTGTGAAAAAGGCAGAAGACGATGATTCCATTATCTTAAGACTATATGAGTGTTATAACAGAAGGACGGATGCTACGCTCACCTTCGCAGAAGCTCCGGTAACGGTAGTGGAGTGTGATATGATGGAGGAGGGAGGAGAGCCGGTGGAACTTCGAGGAAATACAGCAGGTTTCACTATCAAACCATATGAAATCAAGACGTTAAAGGTGGTGTTCTAAGAACAACGTGAGTAAGCTGATCTCAAAATCTATGATCCGTCTCTTATGTGCGATTATACACTTGGGATACGATGGAAGATAATTTACTTACTGTGCGAACGTCTATCAGTGTTAGTGTTTAAGGAGAAAAGAAAGAGAGTTTGATGACAGGAATAAGCCTTGGGAACCGTGTGAGCACGACCACCAAGGTTTTTCCCAATTTGTTAATCCGCAGTATTGCAGTATTGTAAGGGATGTGGATAGAAGGGATGGAGGATTGAAGGGGAAATTTCGTTTTGCAGTTATGGGAGCAGGGAATATATCGGGTAAATTCTGTGAAGCCGTACAGCTAATAGCAGACTGTGAGGTTGTGGCAATAGCCAGTAAAGATATGACAAGGGCGCAGCAGGCGGCTCATAAGCATGGAATAGATAAAGCTTATGACAATTATGAGCAGATGCTGGAAACAGAAAAGCCCGATGCAGTCTATATCGGAGTCACCACGAATGCCCACTATGAGCTGACCATGTTGTGTCTGGATTATAAGATTCCGGTGTTGTGCGAGAAGGCCATATTTCAGAACCAAGCCCAGGCTGAAGCCGTGTTTCAGCGTTCAAGGGAGCTTCAGGTCTTTGTGATGGAGGGAATGTGGAGTAGGTTTCTTCCAAATCTTACAT
>DVNN01000180.1 GCA_018714325.1 Candidatus Pelethocola excrementipullorum | reverse complement strand
CAGACGAATGTACGAGTGGCAGAAGCAAATTCAAATCATCGTGGATGAAATCGATAAAAGTATTAGAAATTATAATAATGAAGCATTGACATTACGCTTTCTCTCTCGTAGGCTGGGGTATTCCGAATTCCATACAACGAGAAAATTCAAAGAAATATCGGGTATGCAATTTAGGGATTATCTGAGGCTTAGAAAATTAGCCTTTGCACTAAAAGAGGTTCGGGATAGTGAAAAAAGCATCTTGGATATTGCTTTTGATTATGGCTTTTCATCACATGAAGCTTTTACCAGAGCGTTCAAGGGAACCTATGGTGTAATTCCAAGTGAATACCGAAAAAAGCCTAAGCCTGTCGTTCTTCGTACAAAGATTAACCCTTTCGATCGCTACTTTTTAGGACTAGGAGAGATTGGTATGATAAAATCTACAGATGATGTTAAAACTTATTTTGTAACCATTCCCGCGCACAAATTTTTGCACATTAAAAACTATGAGAGTAATGGGTATTGGGATTTTTGGCAAAAGCAAAGCCTGATTCCGGGACAGGACTGCGAAACAATTTGTGGACTACTGGATAGTATCAAGGGCAAATTGGATGACAATGGTGAGAACGAATCTAACAGCGGTAGCGGTCAGGTTATGGCCTACATGAATGACCCGGACGGCAGACTCTGCGATTGGGGCATTCCACGTACAGAGTGTTATGGTGTTCGGCTTCCCATTGATTATAAAGGGGAGGTACCACCACAGATGACTATGGTGGATGTTCCCGAAGCCGAGTATATTGTTTTTGAACATGGGCCATTCGATTATGAGCAGGAAAATCGTAGTGTAGAGGAAAAGGTCGAAAAGGTAATGGCAACTTTTGATTTTACAAACACAGGTTACTGCTTTGATACTTCCCCCGGTAGAATCATTTACTTTTATTTTAATCCGGAGCGGTTCTGGAAGTATATCAGACCGGTACGGACGAATGGCTGAGTTTATCGAGAACAATAAAATTCTTTGACATACACGGCAGTTCCCACTATCTCTACATCGTAAGTATTGGCCCTTTTCAGGATCCGAACCTCAACTTTTCCATCTCTTCCTATTTCCTGCCCTTGTTCAACTGAGAGGGTTACGTTTGAGAGGTTTCTAATATGAGAAGCATAATAAGCGCCCATCACCCCTGAGGCTGTCCCTGTTACCGGATCCTCGATGGTGCCTGAATAAGGGGAAGAGAAGTGCCGGGCATGCATATCCATATCCTTGTGGTAGGTCTCCAGACAAAAGGGGTGGATAGAAGATCCCGGCATTTCCGTTAATATGGATGGAAATGTTTGAGTGTCTGGCTTCATGGATGAAAAGGTTCCCAGCTTGCGGATAGGAACTAACAGAGTCCAAGTACCTGTGCTTCCATAAAGAATAGGCAGCCCGGGATCCAGATCCTCTTTTGTGATTCCCAGAGCAGAGGCCAGCCTTTCCTTTGAACCCTGGAATTCTTTAAATTCCGGAGGAGCCTGCTTCATGGTGATATAGATAGGATCTTCCTTGTCTGAGATGTGGATTGGCAGGATGCCTGCCTTGGTTTCAATGGTTAGCTCCTGTCTTTCCCCTAAATACCCTTTCGTTTTTAAGGCATAAATGGCAGCCATGGTAGCGTGGCCGCAAAGATTCATCTCATGGCCGGGGGTAAAATAACGAAGTCTTAGATCGGCTTTATCAGATTTCATGAAAAAAGCAGTTTCATTAAAACCAACTTCTAAAGCGATTTTCTGCATTTCCTCACTGGTAAGGGCGTTGCTGTCTAGCACGACTCCGGCCGGATTCCCTTTATTTGGTATCTTGCTGAATGCATCATAGTGGTATACTTTGATCTTTTCCATTCTTCTAATGAACTCCTCATCTATCTATAATGGTATTGCTTTTCTTATATAATAAAGTAACTACTATTGATTATCTCCTCTGGTGCTTAGATTTTCAAGTGTTTTCTTGAGAATGCGTACATTTCTGAAAAAACGCCTTTCAAGTGAACCGATCCCTGTCAAATAAAACTTCTCACACTCTAATGGCTGAATCAGCTCTTTACCAAACGCTTTTCAACTAGTGTTTCTTTATACTCCAAAGCTATTTACCATCCCCCTAATTTCGGATATGATGTTCCCATTCCCACAGATATGACTGCAGATAGAACAGAAAGCGAGAGGATGAATGAATAGCTATATTACGTGTAAGCATGTATTTAAACAGTATGGAAAAGGTGACAGTGCATTTTTTGCCTTGGAGGATGTGAATTTCACCATAGAGGAAGGGGAATTTGTAGTTATCCTAGGACCTAGTGGTGCGGGAAAAAGTACCCTTTTAAATCTGCTTGGTGGAATGGATAGTCCAACCAATGGAGAAATCCTTATAGAAGGTGAAAATATTGCGGAGTATTCCGATGAACAGTTAACGAAATACAGAGGAACAGATGTGGGATTCGTGTTTCAGTTTTACAACCTGATTCCGAACCTGACCCTTTATGAAAACGTTGCACTGATAAAAGAAGTTGCGGAAAATCCCTATGATGCAAAAGAGATTCTCACATCTGTGGGATTGGAGAAACGTATGAATCAGTTTCCCACTCAGGTGTCAGGGGGTGAACAACAAAGGGCGTCCATAGCAAGAGCCATAGCGAAACGCCCGAAGCTTCTGTTGTGCGATGAGCCAACAGGCGCCCTGGATTCAGAGACCGGAATAACCATCCTTTCTTTTTTGCAGGAGTTGAGCAGTAAAAAGGGGCATACGGTTATTGTTGTAACTCATAATAGTGCATTAGCTCAGGCAGCGGACAAAGTCATACATATTAAAAATGGATTGCTCCATAAAATCGTTCAAAACGATCTTCCTAAAGCCGTGGGGGAGGTGGAGTGGTAATGTTATTTAGAAAGATATTACGAGATTTTAAGGATCATGGGACCCAGTTTTTATCCATTTTTTTGATGCTGGGATTAGGTATTTTTATCTATGCAGGAATGAATGCGGTTGGGGTGGGAATGAAAAAATCCGCTGATGAGTACTATAAAACCTGTAATCTGGCGGATGCTTTCCTATATGGCGAAACATTTACAAAAGAAGAGGAAGAAGAACTTATTAATAACAATCTGGTGGATCAGGCGGTCAGACGGCTACAGTTGAGTGGTAACCTGATAGATGATAAGGATGTAGTGTTAGATCTTTATTTCACACAATCTGACGAGGTTTCTCAAAATGTCATCATGGAAGGAGAAAAATTCCAGGGAGGAGATGGGATTTGGCTGGATGAATTATTCGCAAAGGCCCATAATTATAAGATTGGAGATGAGATTAAGCTTCAGGTGCAGGGAATTCAAATAAAAGAGAATATTAAAGGCCTCATCATGAATCCCGAGTATGTCTATAGTGCAGGAGCGGAATCGCCGATTACCGATCATAAGTCTTTTGGATATGCCTATTTACCAGCCAAATCATTTCCTTTATATCCGGATCTTCCGTATAACCAAATGGTGTTGACTTCGACTATGAATAAACAGCAATTAGAAGATCGTATGAATGAGGTGCGTAAGGATAAGACCACCATGCTGATTATGAGAAAAGATCATCCGTCCGTATCCGCGTTCGAAAATGAACTAGGCCAAATGAAAGCTGTGGAGACAGCTTTTCCTATCATATTCCTGCTTATTGCGATCTTGACGATGATTACAACTATGATACGTATTACCACTAATCAAAGAGTTCAGATAGAAACCTTAAAGGCAGTGGGTTTTTCAAAGTTTAAGATTATATCCCACTATATGACCTACGGCACAATCTTAAGCATCTTAGGATGCGTTTTTGGACTTTTGACAGGGCCAAAGTTCTTGCCATGGATCATGTTCAGTTTTCAAAAGGAATTCTATACATTGCCTGAGTGGAAGGCGGTTCTATCGGGAAATGTATGGATCACAATTGCTTTTTGCGTCCTGGCTTGTGTAGGAAGCTGTTATCTGGCCGTGCGAAAAGAGTTAAAGGGGGCAGCCGCAGAAATACTAAGGCCGAAAGCGCCTAGAGCAAGTAAACATTTTTTGTTAGAGGGAATGTCTTGGTGGAAGAAGAGCAGTTTTCAGGTTCAGTGGAATATCAGAGATATTATTAGAAATAAACTGAGAACAATGATTACTGTGTTGGGGATCGCCGGCTGTATGATGCTCGTACTTTGTGCATTTGGCTTGAAGGATACGATAAATTCCATGATTAAGACCATGTATACAGATTTTATGAGGTACGAAACAAAGGTGATTTTTGAAGAGGCACTTTCTCGTGAAGAACTGGAGACACTAAGAGAAGATGGGAAGCTGCAATTTCTGGGAGAATATCCGGCGGAGGTGAAATCGAAAGACTCTGTGAAGTCGTCCATGCTGAATGTGGTGGGGGAAGGCGAATTCTTACAATTTCGGGATTCCAAAAACCGAGAAATAGAGTTACCAGAGGAAGGAATAGCCATCACTAGAAAAATGGCGGAGACTTTGAACCTCAGCCTAAATGATACGGTAAGTATTAAAAATTATAAAAGTAAGGAATGGGTGGAATATAGGATAGAGCAAGTTGTGGTATTGCCTCTTTCCCAAGGATTCTATATTTCCCAGAAAGCATACGAAAAAGCAGGGCAGGACTTTGCTGAAACCGCTTTTTTATCTGGTGAGGGAAAAAGTTATTATGAAAAAAGTGAAAAGTATATCGTTCAGAGCAGGAAAGATGTGAAAGAAAACTTAGATAAATCCATGGAAAGTATGAATGTGGTCATTTTAATTTTGATTCTTGGAGCTGTCATTCTGGGAGTCGTAGTCTTATATAATCTGGGCATCTTATCATACACAGAAAAAGCCAGAGAATTAGCAACCTTAAAGGTCTTGGGATTCCCTAAGAGTAAATTGAGAAAGCTTCAGTTGATGCAAAATACCTGGATTACCTTAGCAGGAGTTTTGGTAGGAGTACCATTGGGATATGAGCTTATCCTAATGATCCTAAAGGAGATGGGAGATATGCTGGATTTGGTAGTAACCTTCTCTTTAAGCTCGTATCTGATCAGTGGCGGTGGTACCTTTGTGGTCTCCTTAGTTATCAGCCGACTGATGAATAAGAAGCTGGATCATCTCGATATGGTTTCAGCCCTAAAATCCATAGAGTAGAATTAATTAACAGGTAACTATTCAACGCCTTGGTAAACAGGCTTTTAAATAGTTACCTATTATAATTGGGTTTATTAAGTAACGATATCTTTAGCAATCCCTAAGGACTGATATTTTATGTAATTAATTAAGTGGCTGACCTTTTCCTCATGGGATATCTGCATCTTATTAAGGCGTAAGATCGCCTCCACAATTCCATTTGATATAATAGGAGTCATAGGATTGCCTGATTCTAATTCCATGTGATGATTTAGATGATTGTTAAAATACGACAACAAACGTTCACGCTCCATTAGGAAGGAAGTTCCTTCACAACTGGAAGGATTTAGGAGAATAGCAAATGCGGGACTTAATAATAATTCAAAAGGAAAAAGATCCGTATATGCTGCCAGGATGCTCTCAATACTTCCTGAAAATTTAAAATCTAATGTTTCGGTCATATTTATATGCATCTCAATAAAAGCCTCTGTTTTTTCTACCACATCACCCATAACCCTTGTAAATAATCCGATTTTATTCGGAAAATAAGTATATAGATTACCTGGAGAAGTGTGCGCCCTGGATCCAATTCGACGCATAGAAGCACCCTTAAATCCGTGGTGCAGAAATTCCCGCTCCGCCGCTTTGACAATCGCCATCTCTATTTCATCTTTTTTAATCTGCATAAATTACCCTCTGAATTCTGATTACCTAAATCTGTACATTACCTTAATATGAAAAAGAAAAACATATTCAATTTCATGCTAGCATATGTAAGATTTTTTGTAAATAGCCGGGATACTTATGGAAAAATTTTAACAATTTCGAGCCGATCCTTTTGTTGAGGTGACAATATCTGGAAACCTTGTGAATTTCTTGTCTGAAAGATACAGATGTGTTAGTCTTAAAGAGACAAAAGCAAAATAAATTTAAAAAAAACATAGATCTATAAGAAGTGGCGGAGAACAAGGTGTTAATTTGTGGAGGTGATTAAAATGGCTACGATCAAAGATGTGGCAAAGTTGGCGGGAGTGGGAATTGCTACTGTGTCCAGGATGATAAATGGAACAGGATATGTATCAGAAAGTTCCAGAAAACGAATTGAAGAAGCTATTCGGGAATTAAACTTTATTCCAAATGAGCGTGCCAGAAATCTGTCCAGAAAAAAGACAGGGATTATAGGTGTGATCATACCTGATTTTCAGACACCATTTTATGCCTCTTTTATCCGGCAGGTGGAGATAGAACTGTACAAATATGGATATAAAACCATGGTTTGCAATACTGTAAAGATTAGTGACAGGGAAAAAGAGTACATTGATATGCTGGACTGGAACATGGTGGATGGAATCATCACAGGCGCATTATCTGTGGAAGATAAGTTTTATCAACAGATTGATAAGCCCATCGTCAGTATGGATCACGATCTGGGGCCTAAGATTCCTTTGGTACATTCTGATCATAGGAAGGGGGGAAGGCTGCTTGCAGAATATCTGGTTGAGCAGGGATGCAGACGAGTTATTCAGATTGGCGGATATTTTAATGTGAACACCCCATCCAATGACCGATATATGGAATTTGAAAGAGTGATGAACAAGTATCATATCTCTGTCCGGACGTTGGAAATGGAGTGGAACCGCATGGACTATTCCTATTATGTGGAGCTCATGAAGCATTATGTGGATGAGGTAAGGGCGGCGGACGGGATATTTGCCTCCGATATGGGAGCGATTGCATTATATCATTTTGTGACAGATATGGGGATAAAGGTACCGGAGCAGCTAAAAATAGTGGGATATGATGGGACAGATTTTACAAGGATGGTAACGCCGGTGGTGACAGCAATTTGCCAGGACATCCCCCTTTTGGCAAAAAAATGTGTTGATACAATTATGAAACTGATTCAGGGTGAGACCGATATTGAATATCATCAAATTACTGATGTGTATTTACAGAAGGGTGGAACAGCTTAAAGAGAAATTATAAAAAATGACTAAAACAATAATGATTATCAATATGTGAAAACGTTTCCTTTGTGCAAATAGCTGTAATGGAAACGTTTTTATAATGTTTATTAGTAACAAATAAATAAAAAAACTCGAATAACCGTTGACATAAGTGGTAAAATTGCACATAATGGACATATGGTAACGCATGCGTACTTGGAATAATCCGAACAGGAGGAATGTATGAAACAAATGAAATGGGCAATCGTTGGCACAGGCTATATTGCAAATGAATTCGCAAAAGGAATGCAGGTTGTGGAAGATGCTGTGCTTGCGGCCGTCGTCTCCAGGAGTATAGTAAGTTGTAAGGCATTCGCACAAAAATATAACTGTGAAAAAGTATATACTGATTTCAACAAGATGTTAGAGCAAGCAGATATTGATGTGGTTTACATAGCAGTTCCCAATGACTGCCATTATTCTTATATCATGTCCGCGCTTGAAAAGGGAATTCCTGTTTTAAGTGAAAAGCCTATGGTGGATAATCAATGGCAGCTTAACAATGTTCTGAAAAAGGCAGAAGAAAAAAAGGTGTTCCTGATGGAAGGGATGTGGACCCGCTGTTTTCCTGCTGTTATGGAAGCACGTAATTGGATCAGCAAGGGGAAGATTGGGAAGCCGCTGGCTGTGCACTCCTCTTTTGACATCAAGCCCGATATAGATGATTGGCAGCCTTGGAAAGGTGGCGTGCAGCATGCAGCAGGGGCGTTGAGGGATGTGGGAATCTATTCTCTGGCCATGGCATTTATGGTATTCCCTCAGGAACCGGAAAATATCTATTCCACCATGAAATCCAACGGAGAGGTGGATGAAAGTTTCCATATGTTACTTGAATATGGAGAAGGAAAGGCAGCATTTGTAGGCGGTGCATTCAACCAGATAAGCACACCTGAAACTGAGATTGTGGGAGAAGAAGGCAGAATCATCATCGGACCTGAATTCTGGCACCCGACCACTGCTACGCTGATCTTAAATGACGGGACAAAAGAAAAGTATATGGAAACCTATCCGGCTTCCGGCTTTCAGTTTGAAATCAGAAAAGTTCAGGAATCCATCCGAAAAGGAGATGTGGAATGTGCTCATTATACTTTGGATGAGACAAGGAAGATTGCAGAGTTAATCGAAAAGACCAGAAAAGGCTGGGGCATAACTTATAAGTCAGACATAGAAGGAGATAGACAAACATGAAAGGCGAAATCAAGCAAATTTGTATTCTGGTAGAGGATCTGGAGCAGGCGATGAAGAATTACTGGGAAAAGTTCGGAATCGGACCATGGGACATCCGTCATTTTACACCGGAAACAGTCAGAGACTTTTATGTACAAAAGGAACATATTGAAGAGGGCTTCGATTTCATCTGCGCAGTCACCTGGGAGGGCGATGTGGAGTATGAGCTGATACAGCCGATAAAAGGCCCGAATATCTATTGGGAGCATTTAGAGAAGTTTGGAAGCGGACTTCATCATTTTAAAATCGTGATTCCGGATGACCAGGAGTTGAAGGAATACGTACAAGAACTGGAAGCAAAGGGCTTAAAGGTCACCCAGACAGGATGGATAGATAATGATGTCCACTATTATGTGGATTCCTATGAGCAGCTGGGACTTACCATAGAGCTTGGTAACGGCGGTAAGATTGGCGAAGCTTCAGAAGTTTATCCAGGAAAAGGAGCCGAAAGCACCATATCCCATAAACAAAATATCAGGCAGATTGCCCTTGTGGTGGATGATGCCGAGAAGTATATGAGGAACTATGCTTATTATCTGGGGATAGATGGATGGGACGTGAGACATTTTACGCCGGACAAAATAAGAGAATTTTATGTGAATGGAGAGAATATCACAGAAGGGTTTGATTTTATCTGTGCGGTCAAATGGGTTGGTGATATGGAGATAGAAATCATACAGCCGATTGAAGGGCCTAATATCTACTGGGAATTCTTAAAACAAAATGGGCCTGGGTTTCATCACGTCAAAGATATATATCCTGACGATGAAATCAAGGAAGAATGCGGCCGCTTAAGTGAATATGGAGTGCGAGTCATGCAGACCGGATGGATTGACGGAGACAGCCACTACTACATGAGTACACAGGACCTTCTCCATATGGTCATAGAATTCGGGAATGGCGGTAAGATAGATCCGCCAGACTATGTATATTACAGTGATAAATAAGAGAAGAAAAGGAGTTAAATAAATGAAGAAGAAAATAATCAGTTTGGTTTTAAGCGTCGTAATGGCAACGGCCATGCTGGCAGGGTGCGGAAGTTCAAATGATGATTCAAATAAAAAAACGGAGAGTGCATCATCCGCCAAAGAAAAAGAAAACAGCAAAGAAGCAGGCGATTATACCATCGCGGTGGTGCCGAAACTGACAGCATTAGCCTGGTATGAGCGCATGGAGGAAGGGGTAGCAGAATATGCGAAAGCCACAGGGGTGGATGCCTTTTTCACAGGCCCCTCAGAGGCGGATGGAGCCTTGCAGGCTCAGTGTATCGAGGATTTAATCTCACAGGGTGTCGATGCCATCTGTGTAGTCCCATTTTCCACGGAGTCGTTGGAACCGGTATTAAAGAAAGCGAGGGATCAGGGAATCGTAGTTATTACACATGAGGCTCCTGGCATGACGAATGTTGACTATGATATCGAAGCCTTTAACAATGATGATTATGGAGAGCACCTGATGGAAGCCTTAGGAGAAGCGAGTGGGGGCAAGGGAGAATATGTGCAGACTGTCGGTGCGTTGACCAGTGCATCCCATATGGAATGGGTTGCGGCAGCGGAGGCACTTCAGAAAGAAACTTATCCGGATATGAATAAATATGGAGATCTGATAGAGACTTCAGATGATCAGGATACTGCTTATAATAAAGTGAAAGAGGTACTGACTGCCAACCCTAATATCACCGGTATCCAGGGATCAGCCATGCCAGATGTGTCAGGTGCAGCCCTTGCGGTTGAAGAGATGGGATTGTCTGGAAAAGTCAGGCTTGTAGGAACCGCACTTGTATCCAATGCCGGAGAATATGTGGAGAATGGAACCATCGATATGATCAGCTTCTGGGATCCAGCCCTGGCCGGTAAGGCGATGGTGGAAACAGCAGTGAAACTACTAAATGGAGAAACGATCGAAGACGGTGTGGATTTGGGCGTTGAAGGATATAACAAAATGGAATTGAACGGAAATATATTGGTTGGAAATGCGTGGATTGACGTGACGAAAGATAATGTGAATGATCCGGCATACGATTTCTAATTCATCGACTTTCCAGAATAAGCATGGGATGCCGCAAAGGAAATAAGCGGCATCCTATATCATATCTTTTAAATAAAGAGAATTGGAAGATGATTATGGATAAAACATTTCTGAAATTAGAAAACATAAAGAAAACCTTTGGCGGGGTGCAGGCCTTAAAAAGTGTGGCATTGGAAGTGAGATCCGGTGAAGTACATTGTCTGGCCGGCGAGAATGGCTGTGGTAAGTCCACATTGATTAAGGTGATATCGGGTGCACATGACCCTACCTCCGGAGAAATTTATATTGAAGGGAAAAAGATTGATAAGCTCACTCCCATCGATTCCATTCAAAAGGGAATACAGGTTATTTACCAGGATTTTGCAGTTTTTCCTAATCTTACGGTGGCTGAGAATATCGCTATGAACCACGCCCTTATGACAGGAACAAAGGTCATGAACTGGAAGAAGTCCAGAGAAATAGCCTTGAAGGCCATGGAACAAATCGGAGCACATATGGATCCTGATGTGTTGGTAGAACGACTTTCGGTGGCGAATAAGCAGATGGTGGCAATCTGCCGTGCGATTATTAATGATGCTAAACTATTGATTTTGGACGAGCCTACAACAGCCCTGACACAGAAGGAAGTATCCAGGCTGAATATGATTATCAGAGGTCTGAAGGAAAAGGGAATGGCAATTGTCATTGTAAACCATAAGCTGGATGAAATCTACGATATTGCTGACCGCCTTACCATATTAAGAAATGGTGAGAATGTGGCATCCGGACCCATAGAAGAGTTTGACAGAAAACGCTTCATTAAATGCATGACGGGGCGTGAAGTGGAGGAAGTCTACTACCGGCCGGAAGCGAACAAGGAAGAAATATTAAAAGTAGAGCATTTGACCAGAAAGGGCGCCTTTGAAGATGTCAGCTTCACCTTGAACAAAGGTGAGGTGCTTGGAATCACAGGACTGCTGGGTTCTGGGCGAGGAGAACTGGGAGATGCGTTATTTGGTATTGCTCCCGCCGTAGCCGGAAAGATTATCCTGAATGGAAAAGAAGTGACGATTAAGTCCATTGGAGATGCGATGAAGTGTAATATAGCCTATGTTCCGGAAGACAGGCTTACCCAGGGGCTATTTCTGGATTGTTCCATCCAGGAAAATACCGTGGCAGCATCCATTTCCCGATATATGGAAAAAGGCGGGCTGAATTATAAAAAGATGTATGAGGTAACGGCAAAATGGATTCAAAAGATTGGCTGTAATGCCAAATCTCCTAAACCCCTGATCCGCACTCTCTCAGGAGGAAATGCACAGAAAATGGTAATTGCAAAATGGCTTAATACGGACCCGGATCTGTTGATATTGAATGGGCCTACCGTGGGGGTGGACATAGGATCCAAGAGCGATATCCATAAGATACTTCGGGAACTGGCGGTTCAGGGAGTGGGAATTATCGTAATTTCAGACGATATCAGTGAGCTTATACAAAACTGCAGCAAGATTCTGATTATGAAGAATGGAAAAGCTTCCGGCAGCATCAACTCCAGGGAACTGGATGAGATAAAACTCGCCAGGATGCTGACTAGCGAGGAGGTGACAGCATGAAAGAACGAATGAAAAGAGGCCTTACTACAAATGAAATGATTGTGGTCTATATTATATTCGCTTTGTGTGTTCTTATCGGAGTTGTGAATCCTGCATTTGCAGGTGTCTCAACAGTCGTGACACTATTGCGTTCCATGCTTGTGACTCTGATATTTGCAGCGTTTGAAATGCTTGTGATCATATCCGGTGGGATTGATGTGTCATTTCCCGCGGTAGCCAGCTTTTCCATGTATGCAACGGCGATGATTATGAATGCATCAGGACTGGATCATGTGGTGATCGCATTTTTAATCGCTATTGTGATTGGCATGATGTTCGGAGCGCTGAACTCGGTTTTGATCGTCAGGTTTAAGATTCCGCCCCTGATTGCCACCTTAGGCGTGAGCAGTGTGGCAAATGGCGCAACATTGTCGTTCTTAGGCTCCAAGGAGATTAACAGGCTTCCCGAAAGTTTTGGCAAATTATCCAGAGTCTTTATTTATGAATATGCAGGTGAGACTGGGATTACGTATCAGCTTACCGTTCTTATTCTGATTCCTATGATCATATGTATTGGAATCTGGATTTTGTTAAAGTTTACGATGCTGGGAAGAGGTATTTACGCGGTGGGCGGTGATAAAAATGCGGCCAGAGTCGCCGGATTTCGTGTGACATTTATCCAGTCCTTTGTATATGTGCTGGCGGGAGGACTTGCGGGAGTCGGCGGTGTGACATATATGATTTTGATGAGACAGGCACATCCCCAGGTACTGATGGGGACGGAGATGATGGTGATTGCAGCGGTTGTGATGGGGGGAACCAGGATCACAGGCGGCCACGGTACAATCCTGGGAACAATTTTGGGTGTAACGTTGATTGCCCTGATTCAAAACAACTTGATTATGCTGGGTATTCCCACCTATGGACAGACCTTTGTTGTGGGCCTGCTGATTGTAATTGGTACGTCTATTACATCTCTGAGAACGAAGAGAATACAAAACAGTATAAAAATTTAGGAAGGTGGCAGTATGGAAAAAATACAGAACAGATTGAGAAGTTCAGATAAAAACAGCATGATGCTCTTTCTTATTGCCGTGGTTATCTTTTTGGTTATGGGAATTCTGGAGCCATCTTCCTTTCTGGGAATTAAAAATATTCAAGGGATGTGCACCCAGCTTCCGGAATTTGGTTTGATTGCATTTGGCATGATGCTGGCAATGATTTCAGGCGGTATTGACCTGTCCCTTGTTGGAATTGCTAATTTTGCGGGCATTGTATCGGCCAGCATCATAGTGAGGATGGGAGGCGGCGGATTCTCTATCCTGGCTGGCTGTATTGCAGCGATTGTGGTGGGTGCTGTCTGCGGATGCTTTAACGGTTTTATGATTGGATACCTACAGATACCTGCCATGCTGGTCACGCTGTGCGGGCTTCAGCTTTATACAGGCTGCGGTTTGATGATTACAAAGGGACCTGCAATCACAGGTCTGCCCGAGGCCTATAGCTTTTTGGGAAATGGCATGATTCTTGGAGTGCCGGTTGCATTCCTTATATTTATAGCGGCTGGAGTGGTTGTATATTTCCTGTTGCGCTCTACGATATATGGCCAGCATGTGCGCTATATGGGAACGAATTCCATGGCCTCACGCTACAGCGGAATCAATAATTTAGCAGTTACGATTAAGACCTACATGATGTCGGGAATCTTAGGCAGCCTGGCAGGATTAATCATGGTCTCCAGGTACAATTCAGCGAAAACAGATTATGGTAGTTCTTATACGTTGCTTTCTCTGCTCATTGTAGTGTTAGGTGGTACGAACCCTGACGGAGGAAAGGGAAGCGCGATCGGCGTATTTTTATCCGTTGTTGTCTTACAACTGGTCTCAAGTGCATTCAATATCATGAGGGTGGATTCCTCCTTAAAGACCTTTGTTTGGGGAGTTATTTTGATTATCGTCATAGTGGCTGAACAATTAGGGAATAAGCGGAGAATGCGGAATGCATAAAATAGAACGCTTACATCTTTTTTTGTCGATGTAAGCGTTCTATTTTGTTTTTTAAATTATTCCTTCTTTTCTTTCTTCCCCAGATTCAAAACAATATTCAGTATAATTGTCACTACACCAACAACGAACAATCCGTTGCTGAGCAGCATTGACAGTACTACAGGAAGTTTGTCAAATGCAGTTGCAGTGAAGGATGCACCAACTCCAAGTGCCAGACCTGTTCCAACAATAAGTGAATTATTGTTATTGGAGTAATCCACTGAAGAAAGGATGGAAATTCCTGCTGCTGAAATCGTGCCGAACAACGCCAATGTAGCACCGCCGATAACCGGTTTCGGAATACAGGTAATCAGGGCCGAACATTTCGGAATCAGGCTGATAATCAATAACATGATGCCAGCACATCCTACGGTGGAGCGAGCTCCGATGCCGGACAGTTTGATAACACCAACATTTTCGTTGAACATGGAGGATGGCACGGAATTGAAGATACCGGATACCATCTGAGCAAATGCCTGTCCGCGCATACCGTCCACCTTGGCTTTATCAGAGGTATTGGTTCCGCGCACATCATCCAGGAACGCATAAACTCCAATACACTGAATCATATTGATGACACAAAAGAGTGTCATGATCAAGGTAGCATCCAACCGGAATTTGGGTATTCCGAAATGGAAGGGGGTGATCAGTTCAAACCAGCTTGCCTGGGCAACTGGTGCGAAATCCACCAAACCAAGGGGAATGGCGATTAAGGTACCGATGCCCAGTCCCAGTAAAAGAGAGATGGACTGAACCAGTCCGTTGCCAAAACGGTTGAACAGTACGATGCTCACCAGAACCACCAGTCCTAAAATCAAGTTTTCAACCGCCCCAAAGTTACTGGCACCTTCGCCGCCGGCCAAATCAGCAAATGCCGTAGGGGCCAGGGTGATACCGATTAAGGTAACGAAGGATCCGATTACCACGGGAGGGAAAAATTTGAGGATGCTCTTCATAAAAAAGCATACACCAAACATCAATATTCCCGATGCAATGATCGATCCGAATACGGTTGATAGTCCATACTGCTGTCCGATTACAATCATAGCGCCTAAGGGCGCGAAAGCGGAGCCCAGTACAATAGGAAGTTTGGAACCAATGTGTTTACCCAGTCCATATACCTGAATTAAGATGGCAATGGCACTGGTAAAAAGGTTGGCAGCTACCAGATAGGCAGTTGTCTTTGCGTCGAGTCCAAGGGGGCCACTCATAATCAGTGGTACGGCGATGGAACCAGGACACATTGTCAAAACATGCTGCAGACCCATAATCAGATTCTGCGAAATAGTAACTTTTTTCTCCATAGTGGTGGTGTTTCCGGATGTTATTGACTCAGCCATGGAAAGTCCTCCTTTAATCCTTTATTAGATGTGGAATTTTAATTAGTCCCAAAAGCCCTCATGTACCTGAGCTGCTTCCACTTCTAATTCCGGGAAGGGGCCGACTACTTTAATGTCTTTCTGACCTTTGCTGAAAACATCGCGGCATGGCAGGTCAAAAGTAGGATTTTGTTCGTTGCTTCCAGTCAATTCAAGGAGACGACGCTCTGTCATCGCATATGCAACCGTTCCGATACCAGCCCAGTAGATAGCTCCGGCACACATAGCACAAGGTTCTGCTGTTGTGTAAAGGGTGCAGTCTTTCAGGAAATCTTTGCTGTATTCATGGGAAGCACGGGCAGCCAAGGTAGCTTCTGCATGACCGGTGCATACTTTTTCTGTAATTTCGATGTTTTCCTGCTCCATCACAATATTGCCTTCACCGTCTACAAGAAGTGCGCCAAAGGGGGTATTGCCGTGTGCTCTTGAGTCTCTGGATACCTGGATTGCTCTTTTTAAATACTCTTCATGTGTTTTACGATTGCTCATAACGTTCCTCCATTCATTTTTAAGCAGTTATTCATATGGTTATAACGTAATAGGTATTACCTTATACGTATATTAGCATATGGATAAAAAGAATACAATTGTTTTTTTAAAGAAACTTAGGTATAATAGAAATATCGGCAAAATGCATATTTTAAGAGGTGTATTTTTATGAAAAAGATCAAATCACAGTCCCTCAGCGAAGAGGTGAGACAAGAGATTTTAAATTACATCAAGACTTCATATGATGGAAAAGATAATAAACTTCCTACGGAGGAACAATTCTGCGAGATCCTGGGCGTAAGCCGTATTACTATACGTACGGCTTTGAATACCCTGGCCAATGATGGAATCATCTTCCGCCGTCAGGGAAAGGGAACCTTTATCAACCCACAGGCTGTCAGTATGAAGGTTCAGTTTAATCCGGTATCGCTGTTTAGCGATATGATTGTGCAATGTGGTTATAAGCCCGGAATCAAGCTTTTGGATTCCCATGATTCCACGGCCGACCGGGAAATAGCCAAGGCATTGGAGATATCCGAGGGAGATGAGATCGTGGTGGCAAAGAAGATATTCCTTGCGGATGAAAAGCCCTGCGCTTTTTGTGTGGATTATTTTCCCACTTCTTTGTTGAAAAGTCCGGCGGATTTGAAACTGATGGGGGAATATCCCAATTCTTTGTTTGATTTTCTAGATGCGAGGTGTGGAAGGAGAGTGGAGTGGGACCGGACGGAAATCACTACTGTGACCAATGCGGACCATCCAGAACTGACAGAACATTTCCAGTGCCAGAAAAGGATTAAATCCTTCTTGCTGTTGGATTGCATCAACTTTGATGGCAATGACAGACCTGTAGTCTATGCACAGGAATATATTGATACGAATTATATCAAGTTTAATAGTATCCGCCAGAAGGCGTATCAGAATTAAGAGGAAATATTAAAAGGGTGAAATCAACAGTAACTAATGTTGATTTCACCCTTCTATGCTATCGTTCAAATTCAAAGATTCTGAACCCGATACTGCCCGGGAGTGATATTCTCCTGAGCCTTGAAAATACGACAAAAATAATTACTTTCTACGAAGCCGCAAAGATATGCAATCTCCGAGATACTGAATCCGGTGGTGCGCAGCAGTTCTTTTGCGGCTTCAATTCTGCGGTTGCGCAGATATTCCATGGGCCTCATATTTTTACATTTCTTAAATACTCTGCAGAGATGCTGTGGTGTGAGATAAACCACATCGCACAAATCCTGCAGGGTAATCTCATTCATAAAATGATATTCAATATAGTCTTCCAGCCGTTCCATATGACGGGAATAGATATCCTGCTCAGACTGAGCAGATGGAGTGAGCTGAACCTGCCTGGCAAATTCCATGAGATATTCATTGACCAGGGAAGAGGCATAAAGATTCCCATTCTTTTTATCATGAATCAATTCGAGACGCATACGATTTTGGATCACATCCAGCGGAGCGGCATCCTGAAGTGTAAATACCCCACCTTTTGATGGAAGTCCAAGTGTCTGATACAGATCGGCCAAGGCATATCCTCCAGGTATCATCCAACGAACGTCCCATATTTTCTTAGCAGGGGCATATTCGTGGGGAACATGTGCAGGGATAAAGAAGGCATTCTTTTCTTTTAACTGATAAACCTTGCCATCCATCGTCAGAGTACCGGATCCCGAGGTGAAAAAGAAAAACTGATCGTGGGAAAATCCTTTAGGTCTGGAGATTTGAGGCTGCCAGTCCTGCAGGCCGATACTATAGAGATAGAAGGGGAAGTTTTTGACATTATCTGTCTGCGGATATAAATAATACCACATATTCCCTCCTTATAATGTTCATATTATCCTACTATGATAATATCATTCATTGACGAATTATGTCAATGAATAGCATAATAAGTGATATAGAAGAAAAAAGATAGAAAATAAATGCTCATATTTTACAGAAGCATGAATGGAAGGGAAAACTATGTCACTTTATATTGGAGCAAACTATCACCCCCATGACTGGCCAGAGGAACGGTGGAGTACAGATATTGCCTTGATGAAGGAGGCAGGATTTACCACAGTCCGTCTGGGACATCTGTGTTGGGACAGCTTCGAGCCGGATGAGGGTGTCTATACCTTTGAGTGGTTCGATACCGTCATGAATCTGTTTGCAGAAGCTGGGATTGGAGTAGTGCTGGATATTACGCTGAGACCGGCTCCGGTCTGGGTGCACAGGCTTTGTCCGGGATGTAATATATATGGGAAATCAGGGACGTATCAGGCGAGTCTCAGAAGGTATATGGAAGATATTGCGGATCCGGCATATCAGCATTATGCGCTGCGGTTTGCAGAAATTCTGGTGAAGCGATATAAAAATCATCCTGCGCTGGAGGCCTTCGGGTTATGCAATGAGATAGGGGACGGATATCCTTCCTATTCGGAATATGCCAGAAATCGTTTCAGCGGATGGCTTAAGAAAAAATATGGGACAGTAGAAGCGTTGAATGAAGCATGGGCTGCCAGACGATGGAGCAGGAAATTGCCCTCCTTTGAAGACGTTGTGATGCAGGAGAATGAATTGGCTGTGGGAGCGCCGGAGGCCTGGCTCGATATGAGGCGGTTCTGGTCGGAGGGAATCGGTGATTTCCTGATTCAGATTAAGAACCTGATTGATAAAGAGGCACCGGGCATCCCTCATTCATCCAATCACTATGCGGAAAAGGGGAATCTGGGATTTGACTATTTAAAGGCCTACAATCAGTTTGTGGATTATCCGGGAATCGGGTTCTACTGTCCTTATGAAATGAGGGATGCTTATTTCAATAATCTTTCCATGTATATGCAAAGACTGGCAGAGACTGGAAAACCTATGTGGTGTCTGGAATTTCAGACCGGTACCAAGGGAGTGCCCTTCGGCCCATATGGGGCGGTGAGGAGATATGTATTCTTATGTCTGCTCAACCGTGCTCAGATGATTCTGGGATGGACATGGAGAAGTATGTTGGGTGGTGAAGAGCAGTATCTGTATGGATTACTTGCCCATGACGGGGTTCCCACACAGAATTATCAGGAATATAAACAGATTGCATCAGATATGAAGAAACTGCAGGAGTATGCATTTCCCTATCTCCCGAATCCAGAGATTGGGGTGGCCTATAGTTATGACAGTTCCTGGGTGGGTCAGTATGCAAGTTTCCAGTACCGGTTGAGCTATCATGAAAGTATGGCACAGGTAACGAAACTCTTAGCCAGCCGTAATCAGGATTATAATGTGGTGGATTTAAGTCATGTAAAAGGAGATTATAAGTTATTGATCATACCGGAACACATCTTAATGAGCAAGGCAAAAGCTGAGTATATCAGGAAGTATGTATCCGAAGGCGGCACGGTTATCATGACAGGATATTCCGCTTCGGTGGATGAGACCAACAACGTGTTTGGAACGCCAAGACCGGGCTATCTGGCAGATGTATTTGGAATTCGTGTAGCGGGACACTACCGGACCGATATGGAATGCTTCTTCTCAGAAGGTGCGAAGGTGAAAGAAGCAGAGGGAAGGATCACAGAGCGGCTGAGCATTCAGGGAAAAGAAGACAGACTTGTGATAGATGTAGATTATTATGAAATTCTGGAGCTGAATACGGCAGAAGAATTCGCCCGCCTGGAAGGAAAAGACCTGTGTGCGATATCCGTAAACCACTATGGACAAGGAGAAGCTTACTATACAGCGGTGGAAACGAATGAGACCCTTCTGGCATGGTTGATTGAACAGCTTTCAGAAAAGCTGGGACTTCAGGATCCTTTAAGTACTCCACAAGGGGTTCATGCAAGGAAAATCGCTGAAAATCAATATTTCTATGTAAATACTACAGAACAGGAGATTCTGATTTCTCTGGAGCGGCCGGGCAGAGGTGTTCTCACAGAACAGGAGTATGAGAAAGAACTGGTTTTGAAGCCCTATGACGGAGAATTGATTGTAACGCCGTGATATTTAGCATGGGTAGAATGCTTTATATAATGTATAATAGGAGGAAATGAGATGAAAAAAAGAGTAGTAGCAATGATGTTGGCACTGGTTATGACGGCCACACTGTCCGCCTGTGGAGGGGGAGGGGATTCTACAAAGGGAGAGGGGCCGACTCTGAGTGCATCGGAAGTGGATAAGGATTTGGATTATGAGTACGGTGAGGGAAAAACATTTCATTCTGATGAACCTGTTTCCTATACCATGGCCTTCTCTGACCACGAGAACTACCCCTTTCAGGCAGATTGGAGATTATGGAGCGCAATAGAGGAAAAGAGCAATGTTACATTTCAAACAAATAATATTGCCAGGACGGATTATAATGACAAGATATCTGCGTTGGTAAATTCCGGAAGTGCCCCATATATCATACCCAAGGTCTATGATGCAGCTGCCTATGTGGCCGGAGGCCAGGTGGTTCCTATCAGTGACTGGGTGCAATATATGCCCAACTACATGAAGTGCGTGGAAGACTGGGAGATGGAAGCCGAGCTTACCAATATCCTCAGTGATGGCGGCAAATATTACCGTCTGCCGGGAATGTGGGAGAAGTCAGCCAATGGGTTTTCCATGATGATACGTAAGGATATCTTCGAAGCAGCAGGTGTGGATGTAAGGGAAGGGGAAAAGACCTGGACCTGGGAAGATTTCTACGAAGCATGTAAGAAGGTAAAGGAATATACCGGTGCGGATTACGTATGGTCTGATCAGTATCAGCTGGGTTGTGCCATGAATCTGTCGGCTGTTCAGTATGGGGTGAAGGCCGGTAAATCCAAGGATGGCGGTGACTGGGGGTTGAGAAATGGAACCGTGTTTAACTTTGAGGATGAGAAGTTTGAATTCGGTGAGACAATACCGGATTATAAGGACTATCTGACATTCTGGAATAAGATGTATAGCGAAGGAATCCTGGATCCCGATACCTTTGTACAGGACTCCAATCAGGCTCAGGCAAAATTCTTCCGTGGAGAATCTTATGTATTGACCTGCAATTATCAGCTTTTGGTGGATATTGAGGCCGGGGGCAAGATGCAGGTAGACGGAGCAGATCTTTATTATATTACGACTCCGGGCGGACCGAAAGGCCAGCTGCAGGTTGAGAGCTCCCGGCTGGAAAATGGCATTATGATCTCTCAGAATGCCCTGGATGAATTGGGGGAAGAGGAATTTATCAAGATGCTGCGTTTTATTGACTGGCTGTGGTATTCCGATGAAGGGCAGATGCTCTCACAGTGGGGCGTGGAAGGGGAGACATATACGAAAGCGGAGGATGGCTCTGTTGTGCTGAATCCGGATATTTATTTCAATGGAATTAATCCGGGAGCAGAGAAACAATTGAATGCCGATTTTGGATTCGCGGGCGGTGTGTTTGCATATGGCGGCTCCACCGAACTACGCTTCTCCAAGTGCAGCGAGGCAGAGAAAGAATGGAATGAAAGAATTTATGCGTCCAAGACACCAAGAAAGATCGAACCTCCAATCCTTGCAAACGAAGAAGAAAAAGAGGAGATGGACTTGATTCAGGTCCCATTGCTGGATTATGTGAATACCTCCGCATTGGAATTCATAACAGGAAAACTAAGTCTGGATACTGACTGGGAAGCCTATGTGAAGCAGTGTGAGTCACTGGGAAGCACGAAGTTTATTGATCAGGCCAACGAAATCTTTGATAGAACGAAGGATATCCTGGGATATAAATAATTACAAGAATGAAGCACTTTTCATACCATATAATAAGCCTGGAAACCTATACACCAATGGATTTCCAGGTTTATTTTCTATTTCGCTTCAGGTGTCAAAATCATGTCGCGGGAATTGTATAAATATTCTTGTGAGTGTTTGAACTTCACATAACAGAATCGTAAAAACATCATGTCTTGTATTGAAAATTGTATTATATAAGTTATAATAATCTGAGCGTTACATAAGCGGTTCGCGGATGACAAAACTCAAAGCGTTAAGACTATATAAAAAGTACGGCTTTGAGGCTTGGGGGAGAACCCTTCATGCCTTCAGATTAAAAGATGGAACCTATCGCGATGAGATTAGCATGGGAAAATTTCTGAACTGATATCTACGGAGCGTTTATTGAAAAAATTCATATAGCTGTATACACTGTAATAGGAGGTGAAACATATGGATTGTGCAAAAATAGGAAAACTAATCTATACTCTGAGAAAAGAACGTAGGCTGACCCAGCGGCAGTTAGCGGATCTTATGAATATCAGTGATAAGGCGATTTCAAAATGGGAACGAGGATTAGGGTGCCCCGATGTGTCTTTACTTCCGGAATTATCAAAAATATTCGGTGTCAATCTGGAGGAGCTGCTTTCAGGAGAATTGGACACCAATGAAACGGTAGGAGGCAATATGAAAAAACTGAAATTCCATATCTGTCAGAACTGTGGTAATATTCTGACGGCAACGGCGGATGCTTCCGTGTCTTGCTGTGGGAAGAAGCTGGAACCGCTCACACCTCGTAAGGCAGAGGCGGCGGATAAATTATCCGTGGAACAGATAGAAAATGACTACTTTATTTCCACGGATCATGAGATGACGAAGGAGCATTATATCTCTTTTGTGGCACTGGTTACGGGAGACACCTACATGATGCGAAAACAATATCCGGAGTGGAATGTGCAGACCCGGATTCCTCGTTTCGGGCATGGTATGTTAATATGGTACTGTACACAACATGGTCTTATGTATCAATTAATCTGATTGGGAGAATGGAACCAAAGTATAAGGATGCAGATAATTCTGATGATAGAGTTATCTGCTTTTTTATATCACAGGGAATTTCGTCCTATGATATAAAAAACCTCCGCTTTAGCAGAAGTTGCCACTAAGGTGACGCGCGTCAGCGCCAGAGCCTGACAAGTCAGACTCTTTCTTTTATCGCGGCATTTTAAAGGCGAAGATGTTTTTCTTTACCCACTGTGGTATAATCGTATGATAAAAAGATGGGAAAAGGTATGTGAAGATGGGATTATTCGATATATTTAAAAAGAAGAATGAAGATTCAGTGGAAGAATATTATAAACAGAGAAAAAAGCGGGAGGAGGAAGCAGATCATCTAACAAATAATTATAACTCAGAATATTTTGAAATGATGATTGATGATGTGTTTCGAATTACCGGAAGAGGAGTGGTGGTAGTGGGGAAAATTGGAAAGGGAACTATTTCTGCAGGTGATATTGTAATTGCAGAAGATAACGATTATAAAAGGTATAAAGTTAAGATAAATAAAATTGAGATTTTTAGAAAGATTACAAATGTAGCCAGTGCTGGAGATAACGTAGGTTTGTTATTAAGTGAAATAGAGGGATATGAGCCTCAAAAAGGTGATTATCTGAGAAAAGAATAGATTTTGCACCTATGTGAATGTAGATAATTCGAATGTACATAAAACATAATGGGAAAATAAGTTTATTAAAAAACTGCTTGACAAATTAAAAAAGATATTGTTAAAATAGGTAGATAAACTACGTAGTGTTTCTACCTAATGAGGGTACAGTTATGATTAAAGGTGAAGAAAGAGTGTTTGCAGCTTGTTTTGGAAGCATCTCCCATATCCTCTATTATATGAGTGATCAGAGACTGAAACAGCTGGGGATTACGCACCAGCAGGGGCGGCTTTTAGGGCTTATCTATGATAATATTAAGGCCCGGCATGTCATAAGCAGGCATTATCTGGAAGAGAATATGGATTTGCGTGGCCCCACGGTTACCAGTCTTCTAAAGTGTCTGGAAGAAAAGGAATATATTATCAGATCGGTCAGTAAAGAAGACCGTCGTGCCATGGAGCTGATGATTACTGCCAGAGGAGAACAACTGGTATCGGATATCAGAGAAGTTTTTAACAGCATGGAAGAAAAGCTTTTAAAGGGCATGACAAAGGAAGAGATACATACGTTGAGGACACTGTTATACAAAGTTTATGATAATCTGTTAACACCATAAATATTGGGAAACATGTTTTAGAAAAATTCAGCAGGCGATAAGCCTGCTTTCCAATAAGATAATAGGTAGAGAGTCTACCTAATTTTGTTAAATTATTGGTTACAGAGTAGATAGGTACAAATAAAAGAAAGGATGAGTTTATGAGATGGTACGAAAAGAGTAAGAATGAGGTAATTGAACAATTAGAAAGCAATCTGGTAACAGGGCTTTCTTCAGAACAGATAAAAGAAAAACAGATTCAATATGGTAAAAATGAATTTTCTAAAGGTGAAAAGCCAAGTCTAATCAGAACTATCCTTCATCATCTAAAAGATGTCTCGACTATAGTTCTTATCATAGCAGCGATCCTTTCCTTTCTGCTGGCATTGAAGCATGGGGAAGGTTTTATCGAACCGCTGGTAATATCCTTAATTATTGTAATGAATTTAATCTTAGCGATTACCCAGGAAGGGAAGGCGGAGAAAGCATTGGAATCTCTGGCTGATCTAAACAGTCCTTCTTGTTTTGTAATAAGAGATGAGATCCGTCAGGAGATCGATACCTCGGAGCTTGTACCGGGCGATACCATTTTGGTAGAAGCAGGATCCTTAGTTCCGGCAGATGCAAGAATCTTGGAAAGCAACAACCTGATGGTTGATGAGTCTTCTCTGACAGGTGAGAGCGAACCATTGGAGAAGGATGCGTCCGTATTACCGGCAAATAAGATACCGATAGCCGAGCAGAGCAACATGCTATTCTCCGGCTGCCTTGTTACAGCGGGCAATGCAACTGCCGTGGTTACAGAAACCGGAATGAATACCGAGATGGGAAAAATCGCCGGATTCTTAGGGAATACCACAAAAGGCAAGACCCCGTTGCAGCAAAGGCTGGATCGGGTAGGAAAGAATATCAGCACGGTTGCTGTCATATCTGCAGCTGTCCTTTTCTTGATTGGTATGCGGCAGGGATCCGATTTTTGGAGCATGATTATGCTGGCGGTTACATTGGCCGTAGCTGCAGTTCCGGAGACTTTATCCTTGATTGTAACCTTGAGTTTGTCTCATGGTGTTAATAATATGGTTGGTAAAAATGCGTTGATCAGGAAACTTCCCGCGGTGGAGACCTTGGGGAATACCTCCGTAATCTGTTCTGATAAAACAGGTACACTCACACAGAATCGTATGGCCATCAAGCGGCTGTGTCTTAGTGAAGGAGAACCGGTGAAAGACACCAGTGACTTTTCTGAGGAGCAGACAGTATTCTTGAAGATGCTTGCCAGTGCCAGCAATGCGGTGGTTCAAGAGGATGAGGAAGGAAATATCCAGTATATTGGTGATGCAACGGAAACAGCTATCATGAGACTCCTTAATGAAAAGGGAATGGATAAGGCTGCGGTGGAAACGGAATATCCAAGAGTTGCAGAAATCCCCTTCTCCTCAGAGAGGAAAATGATGACCGTTCTGGTCGAAGATCCGAAGGGAGGATATACAGTCCTTACCAAAGGTGCCCTGGATCGAATTCCGTTTGGTCAGGGGAGCGCGGAAGAGATAGAGCACATTCGTAAGTTGCACGATAGGTTTGCTGAGGATGCCTTAAGGGTTATCGCGCTGGGCATGAAGCATATTGATGTTTTGCCTGGTGAAGATGAGTTAGAGACGGTGGAAAAAGATCTTACCTTCGTTGGAATTGTTGGGCTTATCGATCCTCCGAGGCCGGAGGCTGCCATAGCGATACAAAGGGCTAAGAAGGCGGGAATCCGTACTATTATGATAACCGGAGATCACGCCGCCACGGCAGGAGCTATTGCAAAAGAGCTGGGCATTTTGGAAGATGGGCAAAAGGTCGTTACTGGGGCGGAGTTAGAGGAAATGACGGATGAAAAGCTGTCAGCCTCCATAGAAGATTACTCTGTCTATGCAAGGGTTGCCCCTTCCGATAAGATACGTATTGTGGAAGCATGGCAGAAAAAAGGTGAAGTGGTTGCCATGACTGGAGATGGGGTCAACGATGCTCCGGCCCTGAAAGCGGCCGATGTCGGTGTGGCCATGGGTAAAGCAGGAACGGAAGTGGCGAAAAGTTCTTCTGATATGATATTAACCGACGATAATTTCGCAACGATTGTGGAAGCCGTGCACGAAGGGCGGAAGGTTTATTCCAATATAAGAAAGACCATCTATTTTCTGCTGGTCTGCAACCTTTCCGAGATTGTCGTCATGATGTTTGCACAAATCGTAGGATGGGGCGTTTTGGTTACCCCTGTAATGTTATTATTGATCAATGTACTAGGAGACGGTATTCCCGGCCTCCAGCTGGCCAAGGAAGATTCAGCGGCCAGAATCATGGAAAGCAAACCCGTTAAACGTACGGAAAGCCTGTTCAGCGGCGGATTGTTGAATGCTATAATTCAACAGACCATTATTTGCTCACTGGTTGTTCTGGTAGCCTTTTATATAGGGGCCTATGTTCCAATCGGTATGGGAAATCCATCCGCAGAGGTGGGGCAGACCCTGGCATTCCTGGTATTGGGATGGACTTCGATTCTTCATATCTTTACCGTGCGAAGCAGAGAATCCATGTTCAAACGGTCATTGATGGATAATCCTATGTTGGTGGTCAGTGTGGTATGCATGCTTCTGGCATTGGTGGTTCTATGCACCGTTCCAGCAATTGGAGGACACTTAGGGCTCACCGCACTTGACGCACCCCATTGGCTCGTGGCTGTTGGGCTTAGCCTGATACCTACCATAGTTGCAGAGATAAGGAAACTCTACGATAATCACATGGAATATAAGAATTACACAAAGGCTGAGTATTCAGTCAGATAAAAATCTTTGTGAGATCGATTTCACTTGGAAACATAAAAAGGGATGTCGGGAAATAGGATAGTCTAAAATAGGGAGCAACATATCTCGTACGAGTTATGTTGCTCCCTAAAAATATATATGAATTATAACGAGTTGTATGAAGCATTAAGAAACATAAATTCATTTATTTTGGTATTATTGCGGAAGATTAAAGAGGGTGGAAAGACTTTGTTTAAAACTATTAAGAAAGACCTGCAACTGCAACAGAGAACCTAGCCGATGCCAAAACCAAGTAATAGCGGATGCGACGGCGGACTGCCCTTATGGCTTCTGGTTCCCTTGCAAAAACATGTGGGAGCGCGCCCGAAGACCTTAGGCTGAGGGGAAGCGAGCACGTTTCAGCAAGGGAACCAGAAGCCATAGGGGCAGTCTGTTGCCACATCCGCTATTACTGTCCGTCAGACACCGTCAAGGGTTAGCCGCGTCATCATATTCAGGGAGGCTGAACAATGCAGCCAGCCCCCCGTGATGATGGGATTCAATATCGATATATCCCTCCAAGCGATTGAGAAGTTTATCCTTCAGTGGTTTTCCTTCTTTGGAATGTAACCAGAGGTACACCTGATTACAGCAAATATGGATATTTCGAGAATAGTCAGAAAACCTGGGACTTAGTTCCAGCATCAGGTAATTAAGTTCGGAATCAAAGAGTATCAAGCTTGGAAGAATGCGGTTATGATAGGATGATTTCCAGTAATCCAGAAAGGCTTCATCCTCGATAATACGATTCAAATCACCACACACCTTCTGCACATATTTTGAAATGGTATTCGGCCTCAGGGCTATAATCGTTTCTATGTGGCGGTTTCTTCCTGCGAATTCGGCATCAATCAGCCGGGCGGGAAGGGAGTATAAAAATTGCTTTAATATTACAAAATTAGGATCCTTGGAGGCCGCGGCTGTAGTTAAGACTTTATCCCAGAGATATTGACGAAATTCCGTCATCTCCACACCTTGAAGAAAACTTCCCCAAAGGTAGAGAGAAACCATCTTGGCATCACTGGCTTCGTCATATGATGTAGAAGGCGGGCTTATGGAAGAAAGATTTTCAAGAGCCTGTGCCAGATGTTCGGAGGAGATGGTGAAGGGAGGCAGTAATGTTTCCAGTTCCTTCATCCTGGATAACTTTTCATTTAATAGGAAATGTTCTCTTTTCAGTTTTTCAAGTTGTTTTTGCAGATATACATGAATAGAATGGGGATATGCCAAAAGCTCCTGGATGTCTTTGATGGAGAAATCCAGGCTGCGCAGCTGCTGAAGTAGCTTCAGCGTCCTCACATCCTTATCTGAAAATTCATAATAACCATTATCCGGGTTTATTTCAGGAAAAATCAACTGTTCATCAATATAGTAATAGATGGTACGTTTGCTTAGACCCGTTTGTTTTACAACTTTGTTTATTCTCATATCGTTCCTCTGCTTCAGAAACTGTTACCTAGGTGTACACTTTTTTATCCCTAACACTTATCTATTACGATAATACTACCATAAATATACCATGAACTGTGAATAAATTCACAATTTATCCGAGAAAAAATTGATACATATGCTGTATTGACTGTACAGATAGTGAGCATGTTAAAATTTTATCAAATACAATTAGGAGGCAGGACTATGTTTCAAAAATTATTTTCACCAATAAAAATCCGTGGTATGGAATTGAAGAATCGTATTATTCTTCCTGCTATGGGAACAAAGTTTTCAGGAAAATCCAGTTTCGTGACAGACCAGCTGATCGCTTATCATACAGCAAGAGCAAAGGGAGGAAGCGGTCTTAATATTGTGGAAGTATGTAGCGTACATACACCCAGTGCACCGAGGGGATTCCTCTCCATTTCGGATGATAAGTATATACCTGGGATGAAAAAGCTGACGGATGCCATACATAAAGCAGGTGGGAAAGCCGGGCTTCAGCTATGGCAGGGAAGTATCTGTGTGGGCATGGATCCGACAGCCCAGATTCTGGTGGCAAGTGATATGCCCGTAAGCCCCGAGATTACCATTCCCGGAATAACCGTGGAACAGATACAAGAGATTGTGGAGTGCTATGGAGCCGCTGCGAAGCGTTCAGCAGAATCAGGTTATGACTGTGTTGAAATTCATATGGCTCATAATTATCTTCCCCACTCCTTCTTGTCCGGCGGCATCAATCACAGAACCGATGAGTATGGCGGATCCTTTGAAAACCGCGCCAGATTCCCACTGGAAATCATTCGTTCCGTGCGTGCAAATATACCGGAGGAAATGCCCGTATTCATGAGAATTGATGCCCATGATGATTATCTGGAGAATGGGTTGACCATTGAAGAGGTGATTGCATTCTGCAAGCTGGCAAAAGAAGCCGGTGTGGATGTATTGGACGTTTCAAGAGGGAATGTTATTTCTGCTGGAATGAAGTATGAAGTACCGCCAGTGGATCTACCCCGGGGATTTAATATTGAAAATGCAGCCAGAATAAGAAAAGAAACAGAGATGCTGACCATTGGGGTGGGACGTATTAATGTACCGGGACTGGCAGAACAGATCCTAGAGGAAGACAAAGTGGATATGGTAGTGATGGGACGTGCCCAGCTTGCCGATCCAGAATTTTGTAATAAGGTGAAAAATGGCAACCTGGATGACATTGATTATTGCGTGGGCTGTAACCAGGGATGTCTG
Source organism: Candidatus Pelethocola excrementipullorum (assembly GCA_018714325.1). Lineage (GTDB taxonomy): Bacteria > Bacillota > Clostridia > Lachnospirales > Lachnospiraceae > Novisyntrophococcus > Novisyntrophococcus excrementipullorum. Next base: position 12,938 of record DVNN01000180.1, on the reverse strand, counting down.
GATGGTTTTTCCAATACGGATTGTCCTCATATCACTTGTCTGAGAAACCCAGCCGTGGGCCGGGAATTGGAATGTAAAATCGAGAAAACAGATGAACCGGTGACCGTGTTAATTGCCGGCGGTGGAATTGCGGGATTGGAAGCCGGAATTGTAATCCGTCAAAGAGGTCATAAGGTTCTGTTATGTGAGGCATCCAATGTTTTGGGAGGCCAGTTTTTAACAGCCGGAATGGCACCCAGAAAAGGAGAGATGAAAGAAGCCGTTGAAAGCATGGCGGCCAAAGCAGAGCGCCTGGGGGTAGAGATTCGTTTGAATACAAAGGTCACAAAAGAGCTTATTGAGGAAATCAGGCCCCATACTGTAATCAATGCTATCGGAGCTGAGCCATTTATTCCAAATCTCCCAGGTGCAGATCATTCCTTTGTGTTAAATGCCCATGATGTTCTAGATGGAAAAGAGAAGGCAGCAGGCAATGTGGTTGTAATTGGCGGGGGAATGGTTGGCATGGAAACAGCTGAATATCTTGCCGAAAAGGGCTGTTCCGTCACTGTGTTGGAAATGATGAAAGAGTTCTGTATGGATATGGGGGATGCGAGAAAGATATGTGTTACGGAGAGTATCTATGGAGCCGGTATCAATCCCATTACAGAAGTTACAGTTACTGAAATTAAGGAAGGTGAAGTCCTCGGACTGAAAGATGGGGAGAAAGTAACCTATCCTTGTGACTATGCCGTTATAGCAGTTGGTTCAAAATCAAGGGATGGAAAAGAGCTGGAAGATGTCTGCCTGGCTCTGAATATAGGATATTTTACGATTGGTGATGCCGGAATGGCAAGAAGGGCCATCGATGCAACCAGAGAGGCATATGATATTGCTCTTTCCTTCGATGATCCTCAGGTGCATGCAGATGCTTCAAAGGCTAAGAAGGTGGTTTTTCTCACCGGAGGAAGCGGAACCATGGGGAAGGAGACCCTGAAACAGTTATTAAGCAGAAGAAACCGCTTTAAGGTACGGGCTCTTATCAGACCATCGGATAAGAATAAAGCACTGATGAAAAAGCTGGCAAACCCCTCTTTGGAAGTGATCTGGGGGGATATGAGTGATTATGATACCATATTGAAATGTGTAACAGGAGCCGATTATGTGCTTCATATCGGAGCTATGGTGTCACCGGCGGCGGATAAATATCCGGAGCAGACCTTATATACCAATATCGGATCCACCTTGAACATTATTAAGGCCATCAAGGAACAGCCGGATCCGGATCGGGTACATTTTGCCTATGTAGGTACGGTGGCAATGACCGGAGGAAGGACGGAGCCAATTCACTGGGGCAGGGTTGGAGATCCAATTAATCCGTCTATATTTGACTATTATGCGATGTCGAAAGTATTTTCGGAGATGGCGCTCTATGATTCTGGTTTGAAACACTGGGTATCCATCCGTCAGACAGGGCAGCATCCAAGCAGCGAAGGAGCCGGAGAAGAGCCGATTATCTTCCATCAGCCGCCCAACAATGTGCTGGAGTGGAGCACATCCATCGAATCCGGAATCTGTATGGCCAATCTTTGCGAGGACTGGGTTCCGGAGGAATTCTGGCGAAAGGCATATAACTTGAGCAGCGGAGCCGGATACAGGCTTACAACCTGGGAGCTGTTTGAATTGCAGCTTGGGGAGTTTGGTATTGGAATCGAAGATCTCTTTGAGGCAAATATGCTTGCACAATATAATTTCCATGGCCAATATTATACGGATTCGGATAAATTAGATGAGATTTTACATTTCCGCTGTATTCCTGGAGAACAGTATTGGGCCGGTGTTAAGGATGAGATGAGAAGAATGGCAGAAAATCCAATGATACGCGCCAATTTCCCCACTGCAGAACAGATGAAGGCTCACAACATCGAGATTGGGCATAAGCCTATGGGAACCTACTGGATGTTTGAGCATAATGAGGAGGATTGGATTCATGCCTTCTTTGGATCCAGAGAAAAGCAGAAAGCCATTCCATCATTTAAGGATGGTTATGACCTTCACCATCCAAGTGAGGAGCCAACTTACTTAGATCATGGATATGATGAGAAGAAGGGCATCGAGAATTTGACCTTGGAGGAATTGCAAAAGGCGGCACGGTTTAGAGGTGGAGAATGCCTCGCCGGGGAAGTACCAGATATTCATACTCCCATTAGATGGAAGTGTGCAGATGGCCATGAATTTAAGATGTACGTAAATGCGGTGATTCAAGGTGGTCACTGGTGTCCAGAGTGTCTGAGAAGCACCTGGCATTATGGAGAGATTGCTAAGAAGAATCCATTCTATGCACAGGTATGGTTACCGATTCATGGTGAAGGCGATGATTATGTAATACCGATGGCTTATAGTGGTTATGATATCTATATGGAATTAAGGGAAAAACTAGGACTATCATAAAGAAACAGGATCGATACAGGTTGGAAAAATCATAGAATGGATGAAAGAGGAGTAATATGCTGAAGGACAAAGTGGCAGTTGTTACGGGGGGAACCCGTGGGATAGGATATGGAATCGTTAAGAAGTTTTTGGAGAATGGTGCATCAGTGGTTCTGTTTGGTTCGAGAAAAGAAACCGTAGATAAAGCTGTTCAAAGTCTGAAAGAGATCGACAGTGAGTATCCGGTGGAAGGTATGTATCCGAATCTGACCGATGCCCATGAGGTGGAGCAGGCGATTTTACTTATAAAAGAAAAGTACAAAAGGCTGGATATACTGGTGAACAACGCGGGGATCTCTCACAGTAAGGCCCTATATGATTACACCCCGGAGGAATTTAGTCAGATCATCGATTTGAATGTCAAAGGGATTTTCTATGCGGTACTGCCGGCAGCAAAGATCATGAAGGAGCAGGGTGGAGGATGTATCCTCAATACCAGTTCTATGTCCAGCATTATTGGACAGACAAGTGGAGTGGGCTACCCCACAACCAAATATGCGGTAAATGGTATGACAATTTCATTGGCAAGGGAGCTGGGAAAAGACCATATCCGTGTCAATGCAGTGGCTCCGGGAGTAACAGAAACCGATATGGTTGCGGCCTTGCCGAAAGAGGTTGTGGCGGCAATTTCTGCCCAGATTCCCATCGGCAGGACTGCGGATCCAGAGGATGTGGCAAATGCATTTTTGTATTTGGCAAGTGACCAGGCCAGCTATGTAACCGGGGAAATACTTTCTGTGGATGGAGGAGCCAGATTCTGATAATCCAAGAATCTGTGAAAACAAGAATCTGTGAAAACCGGTTGCAAATAAAAGAGTTGTGTGCTAATCTAATTGTAACATTTTACACAGCTGACTCCTTCATATACTATATTTAGGAGGATAAACACATGATTTTATTTGATTTAACCGGAAAGAAAGCAATTGTAACAGGCGGAACCAGAGGACTTGGACATGGGCTGGCAGAAGGTCTTATGGAAGCAGGAGCAGAGGTAGTGATTTTCGGAAGTAGTGAGAAAACCATTGCTATCGCATCTGAATTCTCAGCGAAAGGTCTTAATTGTCATGGAATCGCGGTGGATCTGGCAGACAGTGCAGCCCGGGCCAATGCGTTCCAGGAAGCGGTCAAGGTTTTAGGCGGACTGGATATCCTTGTAAACTGTGCCGGTATTCAGAGACGACACAAGAGCGAAGAATTCCCGCTGAAGGATTGGGAAGATGTTATGAACGTCAACCTCACAGCACCTTTTGAGTTATGTCAGATGGCTGCAAAGGAATTCTTATCCAAAGAGAAACCAGGTAAGATCATCAATATATCATCGATGCTGGCTTTCTTCGGAGGATTTACCGTTCCGGCTTATTCCGCATCCAAGGGAGCTGTCACTCAGATGAGCAAGGCTTTTTGTAACGAATGGGCAAGTAAGGGAATCAATGTAAACTGTATCGCACCAGGTTATATGGATACAGAGATGAATTCCGCACTTACCGATCCCAGCAATCCCAGATATGCTGAGATTACCGGCCGTATCCCTGCCAACCGTTGGGGAACTCCGGATGATATGAAGGGAGCCGTGGTATTCCTGGCGTCTTCAGCATCCGATTATATCAATGGTGCGGTGATACCTGTAGATGGCGGTTATCTGGTCAAATAATGGATTGTTCAAATTGTTTACTATTTATGCTTGAAACAATTTTATAAAGTGGATATAAATCAGGAAAAGGACTTATGAATCATTTCATAGGTCCTTTTTTTTGCACTTTTGTATAAATTAAGACTGTATTTTACCTTTTTGGTGTAAAAGGTAACGAAACCCACTTGACAAGTTATAAGGAATATGATTAGATAGAATAAAGAAAAACATAAACACTGTTCCGCAAAGCGGAACAAAGGGTTAGCTGTTAAAATGTAAAATGTGAAAATGTTGGTAACTGAACAAAAGACTGCAAGGTAAGTGATAGGAGGAAACAGATTATGAAGACTTTAGTTTATGCAGCACCGGAAAAGGTGGAGATCAGAGAGATGGCTGTGCCGGAACCTCAGGAGGGCCAGGTAAGAATCAAGGTTAAATATTGTGGTATTTGTGGATCTGACATTGGTATCTTCACCGGAAAACATCCCCGGGCACAGGCTCCCCTGGTACTGGGACATGAATTTATTGGAACAATTGATGCGATCAACGGAGGCAGCGGTAAGTTTAAAGTTGGAGACCGTGTGTCCGCTTATCCATTGATTTCCTGTGGCCATTGTTTTGCTTGTGAGACCGGAATTCCCCACGTCTGCCAGACATTAAAACTCATCGGTATCGACGTGGACGGTGGAATTGCAGAGTACGTAACCTGTGATGAAAGTGTATTGTTTAAAATCGATGAAAGTGTTTCTGATAAAGCAGCTTCTGTAATCGAGCCCCTGGCAGTCATCATCCGTACCGTACATCAGGCTAATTTTAAAGCCTTAGACTCAGCGGTTGTTGTAGGTGCAGGTCCTATCGGAATCTTAACTGGTATCGTATTAAAACATCTGGGTGCATCCAAGATCATCATCTCTGATATCGACGAATTAAGACTGGATATGTGTAAAGAATTCGGATTTGAGACCGTTAATGTTAAGAATGATAACTTGATCGACTATGTGAACGATGCCACAAATGGCGTTGGTGTTGACGTGGTATTTGAATGCAGCGGATCCGAAGTAGCAGCTCTGGAGATGACAAAATTATGTCGTATCGGCGGAACTATCTGTCTGACCGGCGTTCATAAGGTACCACATGCCGTAAACCTGCAGGATGTAAACTTTAAAGAGCAGACATTGATCGGAAGCCGGGTTTACACATTGAGAGAGTTCGGACAGGCAGTTGTATTTGCTAAAGAGATTGCACCGGAACTTGAGAAGATCGTAACTCATATCGTACCGTTGACAGAGTCCACCAAGGTATTTGACCTGATTAAGGATCCATCTGAAATGACTGTCAAAGTTGTTGTTGACTGCGAACAATAAACTGAGAAGGAGAAAGATTAATGAAAATCATTGTTACAGACTGTGATCATGAAGATATGATTCAGGAAGATGAGGTGTTTGGTAAGGCTGGGATGACCTATGATCATCTTGCATGTGTTACCCCAGATGAATTGATTGAGGGGACCAAGGGCGGAGAGATTATGATCACTCAGTATGGCCAGTTCACCCGTAAGGCACTGGAGGCTTTAAGCCCAGAGCTGAAACTCATTGTCAGATATGGTGTGGGTGTGAATACCATTGATTTGGATGCTGCCACAGAACTGGGAATCCAGGTCTGCAACGTGCCGGATTATGGTATGAACGAGGTGGCAGATCAGGCCATGGCTCTGATGATGGCTTTGGTACGTAAGGTCTGTGAGACCAACGACCGTACGAAACATCAGGTATGGGATTATACAAAATCCATTCCGGTTTATCGAATTCCAGGATCCACAGTTGGGGTTGTGGGATTTGGCAGAATCGGCCGTACATTTGCAAAGAGAATGTCAGGATTTGACTGTAGGGTGATTGCCTTTGATTGTGCATATGAAACTGGGACTGTAATCGATGGCGTAGAGATCGTAGGATTCGATACACTGTTGAAAGAAGCCGATATGATTTCCATTCATTGCCCATTGACTAAAGAGACAGAGAATCTCTTTGATCTGGAAGCCCTTAAGAAGATGAAACCGACAGCTTATCTGGTGAATACGGCAAGAGGTGGAATCATCAATGAAGCAGATTTATTGACAGCATTGAAAGAGAAACTGATCGCGGGCGCGGCATTGGATGTTGTGGCAGAAGAACCGATGAAGGTAGGTGCGGAACTCTTTGCATTTGACAATTTCCTCTGTACTCCTCATATGGCCTGGTACTCCGAGGAATCTTCCGTGGAACTGAAGCGTAAGGTTGCGGAAGAGTCTGTGAGGTTTGCAAAGGGAGAGCCGGTACATTATCCGGTAAATCAATTATAAGATAGAATCGTTTGAAAAAGACTGCCATATATGATAGTATTTAACTTGGTTTTAGCGTTTTACCTAAAGAATAAAGGATGGTGCGGCATACATGGCAAGAGAGACGGTTCAATCTGTGGAACGTGCATTTCAAATAATAGAACTTATGGCTGAACGTGGTACGATGGGAGTCAGAGAAATCGCCCACGAAACAGGTCTGCATTCAACGGTAGTACACAGGATTCTGGGGACTTTGGTGGAGTTGGGCTATGCGGATAAACAGGTGGAGACAGACAAATATCTCCTGACCTATAAGATGCTGGCTATAGGAAGCGGAATCCAGGAGCGCAATGGGGTGGTGAAATTGGTTCACCCTTATCTGGTACAATTATCAGAAGAATGCAAAGAGACCGTCCATTTGGTGGAACGTGCGGGGACAAATATCCGGTATATAGATAAAATTACGCCTTCCGCCAATATGTTTGCAACCGGCTCGTATGTGGGACTGGAATTTCCATTGGCCGGAACGGCGGTGGGAAAAGCGATACTGTCTGAACTGACCGAGGATGAGGTTAAGAAGGTCTGGGATGAAAGCCATATTGTAAAATACACACCAAATACGATTTGTGAGCTGGATACACTGTTATCGGAGTTGGATGAGACGAAGCAGACAGGCTTTGCCTATGACAATGAAGAGAGAGAAGTAGGGCTGTTCTGTGTGGGGGTAAGCGTGCCTGATTACAGGGGAATCTATTCCTATGGAATCAGTATTTCGGCACCCTTGGCCAGGATGCAGGAGGATAGTCTGAAAGAGGTACAGAAACACCTCTGGGCTACCAGAGAAAAAGTTACCGCGATTATTGGAAAACATGTCGGTGGTAGATGAATCGAATTTTGAAACTTCCAAATAAATAGTAAAGAAGGGCTGAGCCAGTTAGTGGCTCAGCCCTTCTTGTATCCCATAAAGCGGTTTAAAAATTCATTTGGAATGATTCATCCTCCGGTCTCTCTGTAACCGGATCATTCCTATCATCGATGATCCACAATCCATGTTTATTCATTTACATTCAGAGACAGCTTTATCGGGATCGTTTACCTGTCAGGGTCTTTTCATCCTTCATTTCCTGACTATTAGAAAACTCCAATTGGAATTATCTACGATATGATATATCCTGCTTCATGGGCACTGTGTACCGCATGATATAAGGTTCCCTGCTTTGTATTACAATCTCCTACGGCAACAATATCGTAAGCACACCCGTCAAATTCGTCCACGTATTCGGCATTTGCACGTACCCCCAGGGAAAGGATTACGGTGTCACAGGCGAGGATTTCTTGTTTTCCATCCGCCGTGGTAAATATTGCGCCTTCTTGATTGACGGACTCCAGACGCAGACCGCCGCGGAACTGTATATCTTCTTGCTTTAAAAGATCGGTAATTGCTATCTGATTAAACTTGGCCCCGCCATTGCCGAAATTATCTTCGCTGATCATATCCACAAGGGTCACCTTTTTTCCGGCCCTGCTTTGAGCCAGTGCGGCTTCACAGCCTGTAAGACCTGCGCCTACGATAACCACATGACTACCTGTCTCCACGCTGCCTGTTTCCACATCTCCGACCCATACGGTATTCGGGCTGTCTTTCACGAAATCCGGAATGATGGGGGTAGCACCTAAGGCCAGTATAACGGTATCGAATTGTCCCTCTTTGATCAGAGCGGGAGTTGCTGTGGTGTTCATTCTAATCTCCAGATTAGGGGTGTTTAGGGTCTCCTGAACCGCCCAGTCCAGATAAGCCTTCATATCAGCCTTGAAATCTGGAATTGAGGCCATCTTCAGCACGCCGCCCAATTCATCTGTTCGTTCGAATAACACAACCTGATGTCCTCGGCTCGCTGCGGTTCTGGCCGCTTCCATGCCGCCGGGGCCACCGCCGATTACTGCCACCTTTTTCGATAAGGCAGGAGTAGGAATGTTGGAGTAGAGTGTTTCCATGCCCAGTTCAGCATTTACGGTACAGCGGATTGGTGCCAGAAGATAGTGGGTTTTCTGAATACAGTTATTACAACGAATACAAGGTCTCGTCTTTTCGGAACAATCCCTGCGGGCATTGTTCACCATCTGCGGATCTGCCATTAAACCACGGGCCATGGATACCATATCAATCTTTCCTTCTCCGATGGCCTGATCTGCCTGATCAAGGGTAACAGAACCTACGACTGTCACGGGAATATTTACGGCTTTTTTGATCTTGGCCGCATCTTCCAGGTTAATTCCATGATCAAAGTAGATTGGCTGGTTGATATAGGGGGCCAAACTTTGAATGGAGTGCATTCCTCTGGAAACATGAAGCAGATCGATCTTGTCTTCGATAATTTTAGCGAATTCAATTACCTCATCCAGGTCAGGAGAGCCGGGGATCATATCATTTGCGTTGATCCTGTACTCAATTGCCAGCCTGTTGCCGACTTTATCCCGGATTGCCTGGAGCAGCTCATTGGTGAATCTGGCACGGTCTTCCATGGAATCAGTACCATACTCATCGGTACGCTCATTAATCAGTTTGGAAAGAAAACATCCAGGCAACTGTCCGTGAGCTCCATGAATTACCAGGCTGTCCACTCCGCTGCGCATAGCACGTTCTGCGGCGTTTGCAAAGTCTTCGATAAACTCCTGAATCTGCTCTTTGGATAAGTAGGTGGGATCGATTTCAACGGTTGGCTTTGTGGCATCCTTATCTCTGTCCTCGAAGGAACCGGCTTCCAGATTAATGGCAAAAAGCTCCATCCCGATTTTACAATTGTACATATGAACAAGATCACAGAGCATGGACAGTTCATTGACCACGGATTCGTCTCCCATACGAAGGAGATGAGCAACTTCTTTTGGTAAGAAACGGTTTACCGTTCCGCATCCGATGTTGATGCAGGCGCAGCCGCCCTTCACCAGATGTCTTGTCCACTCCATCAATTCGCGGTTCACATGGCCGTCTGCAGTTGCAAAGCTTGGCCATACTGGTGTAAATGATACTCTGTTCTTAAGCTTCATGGGGCCAATTTGGATTGGCTGTAAGACATTGCGATACTTTGTTTGCATTTTACTGCCTCCCAGTGTTTGTATTATAAGTTCGAACTTTGTTTATAGTTTAACAATATCAAAGGGTGAGGCAGGAGTCCAATACAAAAAGGCAATCATGTGATAAGTAAAACTTATAAGGGAAGGCGGACAAAAAAATCCCACCAAGAGTTCTCCCCATCTTGGGGAGCCTCCTGGAGGGTGTCAGTGTATCTATTTTTCTGAAAGCACATTGAGAAAGAGTTGGAGAACAGGATTTTGGTTCGCCTTGATCCAATATGCATTCACATCAAAAGGAACCTTCTGAATCTCCTGATCGATGAATACAACTTTATCAGGATTGATAAAATCGGTGATCTTGGGCAGGAATGCAATTCCCGCATTGATATTCACAAGCATGACGGCATCGTCCATATTTTCCACAAGAAGGGAGACGTCGGTCTGGACTTCCGAGGAAGCCTTGGTGCGGTGTGCCTCGTAATAATCGGATTGCTCCTTGTTTTTTATATAGGAGATAACATGTTCGCCTTCCAGATCCTTGGGCTCGATAAGGGTCTTATCCGCCAGCCGGTGATTCCGGTTGACGCATAACTGAGGATAGGTCTGGTAGATGCCCAGTTCCTCTATTTCATCGGATTCCATATGAAATGAAAAACCGATATCAATGGTTCCATTTAAAAGATTAGATCTCATATCCTTATAGCTACATTGGACAATATTCAGCTTTACCTTGGGATACTTAAGATGAAAGTCTGCGAGTGCGGGTGCGATGACGTCCCGGTCAAACATGCTGAAAAATCCAATCTTAATCATTCCGTCCAGGCCGTAAGCGGCTTCCTTCGCTTTTATAACCGCATTCTCATACTGCCGGATCAGACGGTTTGCTTCCAGAAGGAAGACATTGCCGGCAGAAGTCAGTTGGACTTTCTTCTTATCTCTAATCAGTAATTCCACACCAACTTCTTTTTCCAATACGGCAATCTGCTGGCTGACAGCTGTCTGGGAGACGTACAGCACTTTTGCTGCCTTGGAGAAGCTCTTTAACCGGGCGACCTCGGTAAAGTATTTTATCCTTTTCAAATCCAATGTATTCACTCCTATTCCGGTATAAAACTATCTAAATTAAGGAACTATGATAGTATTGTACCTGAACCGCTGATAGAAAACAATCGATAAGTGGAGATTCTATGAATCTCTTGTATGGACTGGAACTCTTCGCAGGGGATTCTAAACAGAATTAAGGCCTTCTATGCTTTATAAACATAGGAGGCCTCAACCCAGACTATTTATATTCTAATGAGGTACACATGACGGAAACTGATGTCTCTGTCATATCAGGTAAGCAAATTTTGGTCATGGGATTAGTTTGTTCTATCCTCTAAACCATGAATCATTTCCAAGGCAAATTTATGTGATGGAACATTGATATTGTGCTTTTCAGCCGCCTTTACCAGTGCTCCGCTTATAAAGTCAACTTCTGTCTTTCTGCCGTTTTTAATATCCGCGCAGATAGAGGTTACCCCATCAGGGGAATTTAAGGAGACGTTCTTGATATCATCTAAAATCTTCTCCTCGTCTGCCACGATATCATAGCTGTGTGCTACCTGAACAGCTTCATGTACCAGCTGGCTTGTCAGCGCCCATGCGTGCTTGTTCTCATGGATATAACCGATGGGAACCTGCAAAAGAGCGGTGACAACGCTTAAAGAAGCGTTGGTAAACAGCTTGTTCCAGCGTAATTGCTGGATATTATCGTAGATGGTGCAGATGAATCCGGATTTCTCGAATGCACGTTTCACATGCAGCAGATCCTCTGTGGTTTCACCATTCAATAAACCGATATTCGTTCTTCTGTTGCCGCCAAAACGGATGACGCCGGGAGAAAGCACGGCCCCATTGTCTTCTGTGGTTCCGATGATAATATGGTAAGAATCTACGTATTTACCGATGACATCTTCGTGGCCAAAGCCATTTTGAAGGGTCAAAACATAGGTGTTTTCATCGATCAAAGAACGATTGGATGAAAGTGCTGCATCGATAAACAGTGATTTTACGAAGATGATTACGAGATCCACCGGTTCCAGAGTCTCCGAAGAGGTATAGGCGCCAGGATGGTAAGTCTGACTGCCTTCTTCATTTTGCAGAACCAGTCCTTCATTGTTGATTTTGCTGACGGTGTCCGCATTGGTATCGATCAGTGATACCGTATTAGCCTTTGATAAAATGCCGCCATAGACGGAACCCATTGCACCGGCTCCAATGATTGCTATATTCATAACATGTTCCTTTCCTATTGCATTATGAAAATTCTGCTAATCCTTCAATTGCATAGGCTCTTATCGGGCAAGAGTCCAATCCTTTGATTGGAAGAGGAGAGTAGGACATAAAGAAAGTATCTGTTTTCAGCTGGTCCAGGTTCTTCAATACTTCTAAGAACACGCAGTCCACTTCCATAAGAACATCGTGGAATGCACAAACATCCTCATTATTGCTTTCGATGGAAACACCATCACCAAAGCCTACACACTTTGCTTTCTTTTCTTTCAGCCATTCTGCTGTCTCTCGGCAGATAAACAGTCTCTCATCTTCTTTCGTGTTAGTTTTAGGAGTGAAAGGATCGATTCTCATAGGAGAGTCCAGGATTACGATATCGCCTTCCTGAATACGGTCGCCGCAGGCTTTTTCCAGATCTTCGCCTGTGATCTTGTGGTTAGGCTCCAGTCCCTCGATGTTTACGTAGATTGCTCTGCCCATAAATGTGGTGATTGGAAGAGAAGCAACGTCTGACCAGTTATCATTGTGATGATAAGGACACTCTACGTGAGTTCCCAGATGGCTGGTTAAATCCATGATTGTATGGAAATCAGGAATAGGTCCTCCTGTGTTAAAACGTGTGAGCCCACATCTTCTGGTTTCTGTTTTCGGATCCAGAGTCTTTGTCAGATCGACAACTCTGAGATTGTTCATTTCGTATACGGACATAATAAAACCTCCTTTGTACTTTGTTCTTAATATATATGATGAGTTGGGGTCAAAAGGTATTTTGACCCCATGATACTACGGATTGTTCCGCACAAAAGTGCTCCCACATCTTCGCTCCGCTTCGGTCGGTGCTAAACGAGTGCCACTGGCACTCAGCACCCTAAAACATTCGAAATCCGCCCTATTTGGGCTACTTTCTCATGTTTTGCGGGTCCCAAACTCATGCTTTTTCATGCAAGCATGAAAAGCATGACCTTTTAACCCTGGTATCATTATATTTTAAAGCTGATAAAATTTCAATTGTTTTACACAAAAAGCTATAAATTTAGGGACTTAAGGTTGAAATAAATGTAAAATTTTCTTTTTTGTATACAATACGAACAAGGGCAAAGCCTGGAATATGGCTTTGCCCTTTAACACGGAGGAGAACTTCATTATGCTAAAGAAATTGGACCGCCGCGCAGT
>DVNN01000179.1 GCA_018714325.1 Candidatus Pelethocola excrementipullorum | reverse complement strand
TACCACGAACTGGAGAATTTTTATCAGGCAGTCAGAGCGAATGAAAGTATAGAGTCAACTCCAGAAAAAGAACTGGGTGACATTCAGGTTATATTTGATATCTTAGAATCCATTGAGAAGAATAGTAGCATAAAGGCTAAGAATGATTACAAACGTTCATAGGTGGAAACGTATGCAGAAGCCAAATCTGCATAAAGGGTGAGCAGCCCAGCCTTACACTTTTTTTATAATGAGCCTGAACGATTACATTACGTTCAGGCTCATCGGAGTTTTGTGACTTTTTATGCTATGAGATTTGTACCATTACTTCTTCGGCGATATTTCTGGCATGGTCTGAGATTCGTTCCAGACATACCAGAGAATCGAGAAATACAATCCCCACCTCTGTATTACACTGATTGCTGGTCAAGCGCTTGATATGCTTACTTCGCAGTGCGATTTCAAGATCATCCGCCCTTGTCTCTTTTTCCACCACAGTCAGAGCCTTCTCGCGGCTTCCTTCCTCAAAAGCCTGCAATGCATACTTATAGCTATCTATGCACACATCCAACATTTCCTTTAACTGAGCGCTTCCCACCTCTGAAAAGGAAAGTTTTTTCTCATATAAGGTTTGAGCATACTCGGAGATATTCTCGCAATAGTCACAGATACGTTCCATATCTGATACAATCTGAAGCAGATGAGCCACATCCTGATGTTCTTTTTCACTAATCTGCAGAGACGTTAGCTTAATAGCATACTCCGTTATTCCATCGCTCAGTCGGTCTACGGTGTTTTCAGATTCTACGATGGATTGAATCTCATCACGGCTTTGGGTGAATAAGACCCTTCCAGCTGCATCCAATGTTTCTTCCACGATTTTTCCCATACGTGCCACCTCATTTACGGTGGACTGCAAGGCAATCCCCGGTGTCTCTAACATACGGTCATCGAGGAATAACTTGCTTAGATCCTGCTGGGATTCATCGGCGCCCCCGATTTTTTTGGCCAATTTGATAATCCAGTTAGATACCGGAAAGAGCAGTAAGGTTGTGCCGATATTAAATCCGGTATGGGCGATACTGATCTGGGTCTGGGAAATCATTCCATCGCCAGCGGAAGGATTCAGCAAGGTAAAGTATAGGATCGCTATGATACTGAAAATCACGGAACCTATAATATTGAATAAGAGGTGCATGATAGCTGCGGTTTTGGCATTTCGCTTCGCCCCCATGCTGGACAGCATTGCGGTTACGCAGGTGCCGATATTTTGTCCCATGATGATGTAGATTGCTGCGCTAAAGGGCACCAGACCTGCGGCGGCCAGACTTTGCAGGATACCCACAGATGCGGAAGAACTCTGGATGATGGCAGTTACTAAGGTACCAGCCAGTATTCCCAGCAGGGGATTGCTGCTTAAAGTAACGAAGATATTTCGGAATTCCTCTGAGTCCTGTAGCGGTGCAACGGCAGTGGACATCGTCGTAATCCCGATAAACAGAAGGCCAAAACCGATAATAATATTCGCGATCTCTTTGGAAGAACGCCGCTTCCCGGTTAATAAGATGATGACACCTGTGATTACGGCGATGGGGGCCAGCCTGGAAGGGTTTAAGAACTCTGCCCACTCCACAGAAGATACAAGCCATCCGGTAACCGTAGTGCCGACGTTGGCTCCCATAATAACGCCCATGGCCTGTGTCAGGTTCATAATACCTGCATTTACAAAACCTACGACCATGACAGTCGTGGCAGATGAGCTTTGGATAACGGCTGTGATTGCCGCCCCAAGCAGTACTCCCATCAGCTTATTCTTTGTCAACACTTCCAACAGGTTCTTCATCTTATTGCCCGCCGCGTTCTCAAGGCCCTGAGCCATGATCTGCATGCCATAGATAAACATACCAAGGCCGCCGACAAAGGGGATTATAATGTTTATGTAGCTCATACAATTCCTCCTAAAATTTATCCTTATAAATCACCTTTTTTACAATACCATTCGTGTCGGAAGAAAACAATAAAAATTTACATAATTGGTGATTTTTTTTGAAAATGGAAAAATTTTGGGAGGATAGGCTATACATTCTAATTCCGATAATGTTACAATAAATCAACAGTAGGATCAAATTTCACATTTATGTCACAATGGATTGTTATAATAAGGCCATACATAACAGAAAAAGCTTATATGGACTCGACTCAGATATTAGCAGATTATCTGTGAAAATAAAGAATTAAGAAGCAAGAAAGGAATCGGATGATGGAAAAATTAAAAATATTAGTGGTGGATGATGAAAGCAGGATGCGTAAACTGGTTAAGGATTTCCTGAATAAGAGCGGTTATGAAGTTCTGGAGGCAGGGGATGGGGAGGCGGCCGTGGACCTCTTCCTCACGGAGAAAGAGATTTCCCTGATCATCCTGGATGTGATGATGCCAAAGATGGATGGATGGCATGTCTGCCGTGAAATCAGGCAGTATTCCAAGGTCCCGATTATCATGCTGACCGCAAAAAGTGATGAACGCGATGAACTTCTGGGATTTGAGCTGGGTGTGGATGAATATGTCTCCAAGCCATTCAGCCCCAAGATACTGGTGGCCCGTGTAGAAGCGATTCTGAGGAGAACTGGTCATATCGATAACGAGGAGAAGCTGGAAGCTGGCGGAATACTGATCGATAAGGCAGCTCATCAGGCCACTTTGGATGGGATCCCCATTGAGTTAAGTTATAAGGAATTTGAACTCCTCACCTATTTCCTCGAAAACCAAGGCATCGCACTATCCAGAGAGAAGATCCTGAATCATGTGTGGAATTATGACTATTTCGGAGATGCCAGGACCATAGATACCCATGTAAAGAAGCTGAGAAGCAAGATGGGAGAGAAGGGCGAATACATTAAGACCATCTGGGGTATGGGATACAAATTTGAGGTGGATGTATGAGACAATCGATAAGGCAGAGAATGGCCGTCACCTTTATAGGTCTGATTGCCCTGTCTATGGTGGTCATGGGAGTACTGAATTATACATTGCTTCCCCGGTATTATACCACGAAGAAAGCAGAGATTTTAGAACATAGCTGGAATATGATTAATACCGATAATCAGGAAAGTAATGAACTAAACATCAAGACTCTTCGGTTTTGGATCAGTAATAATCTGAACGTTTTGTCCACCGATTCAAACTTGAAGATTGTGTTGTCTTATGCCACTGATCCTGAGCAGATGAAGTCCCAGCTTTTTAAGTACATGGTACTGGAGGATAAAACAGACAGGGATATCATAAAGGAGACGGCTCAGTACCAAATCCAGCGTTCCTTTGACCAAAAGCAGAATATGGAGTATCTGGAACTTTGGGGGAAGATGGACAATGGGGGATATTACCTGGTCAGAACTCCTTTCCAGAGCATTCAGGATGCTTCCGAAATTTCCAATCAATTTTTTATGAATATAGGAATTGTCGTACTGATTGCCGGTGGCATTTCCATTTGGTTTTTGACAAAGAAAATTGTGGAACCAATTCAGGAATTAACTATAATTTCACAGCGTATGGCAGCCCTGGATTTCGATGCTAAGTATGAGAGCGGCGGTGAGGATGAGGTTGGGGAGTTGGGCAATAACTTTAACATCATGTCAAGAACATTGGAAAAAACCATTACAGAATTGAAGACGGCCAATGTGGAACTTCAAAATGATATCGAAGAGAAAACCCAAATCGATGAGATGCGCAAAGAGTTCTTATCCAATGTGACACATGAACTAAAGACCCCTATCGCATTGATTCAGGGGTATGCAGAAGGGCTTAAGGACTGTATCAATGATGATCCGGAAAGCAGGGACTTCTACTGTGAGGTGATCATCGATGAGTCCGGCAAGATGAACCATATGGTAAAGCAGCTTTTAAATCTGAATCAGCTGGAATCCGGCAGAGATCAGGTGAATATGGAGCGGTTCGACCTGGCCGAGTTAATCCGCGGTGTGCTCCAGTCCTCAAATATCTTAATCGAGCAAAAAGAGGCAAAGGTGATTTTCAATCCTCCTGGAGTTGTGAATGTGTGGGGGGATGA
>DVNN01000013.1 GCA_018714325.1 Candidatus Pelethocola excrementipullorum | reverse complement strand
AGATGAAATAAAATCTAAATTAATAGACACTCTTAAAACAATGAGTAAGTATCATTTGCATATTTTAGAAACTGGTGAATTAGAAACCTTATTGGTTGATTATGGGGTTAAATATAAAAATAAAAAGGAGTGGATAATAGAAGCAATTAATAAAGTAGAGGAATTGAATAAAGATGACATTAAACGAGAGAGCAAGTTGTATGGATTTTTGGAAAACATTGTTACGTAGGTGAGCTTTTCTATACTGATTAAAGTTAATATAGTATAAAGGTGATATATAAGATTATAGGAATAAGCAGATTGTTTGATGACCTGAGACCTATATAAGACAATAATCTAACAGTGGAATCCTTTCTATTCAGATTAGTATCAGGAGCGAAAGTATACACTCTTAAGAATATAATCTGATGGCGCTCTCAATAAATCAAAAGAATGAGCTTCATAAAGTGGATCCCCAATTGTTGAAGAAGGGCGTCGGTTATTAAGAAACACGGGCAGGTAATTGTATATATAATGTTATAATTAATCCTACTCATAGATTTATAGCGGTTCATAAAGGAGGAACTTTCATGGATCATTTTGAACTAGTATCAGAATATCAGCCAACCGGCGATCAGCCCCAAGCCATCAAAGAACTGGTAAAGGGCTTTAAAGAAGGCAATCAATGCGAAACCCTGCTGGGTGTTACCGGATCCGGTAAGACATTCACCATGGCCAACGTCATCCAGCAATTAAATAAACCAACGCTGATCATCGCTCATAATAAGACTCTTGCCGCTCAGTTATACGGAGAATTCAAAGAATTCTTCCCAAATAACGCAGTGGAGTATTTTGTCTCTTACTATGATTACTATCAGCCAGAGGCCTATGTCCCTTCATCGGACACCTACATCGCAAAGGACTCTGCCATCAACGATGAAATCGACAAACTCCGTCTATCCGCCACTACAGCCTTGAGTGAGCGGAAAGACGTTGTCATCATATCCAGTGTTTCCTGTATCTATGGTATCGGTAGCCCCATTGACTACCAGAACATGATCATTTCCCTAAGACCTGGGATGGAAAAGGATCGGGACGAGGTCATCAAGGAATTGATCAATATCCAGTACGATCGCAATGATATGGATTTTCATCGTGGTACCTTCCGGGTACGGGGAGATGTGTTGGAGATCTTCCCGGCGGAGGAAAGTGAACTTGCCGTACGTGTGGAATTCTTTGGGGATGAAATCGACCGAATCACCAAGATCGATACACTGACCGGGGAGATAAAAGCCGAATTAAAGCATGTGGCCATATTCCCGGCTTCTCATTACGTCGTTCCCATGGAAAAGATACGGGATGCGACGAAGGCTATTGAAGAGGAGATGAAGGATAGGGTACGATATTTCAAGAGTGAGGACAAGCTTTTAGAGGCACAGAGAATCGAGGAACGTACCAACTTTGATATCGAGATGCTTCGGGAGACCGGAATCTGCTCTGGCATTGAAAACTATTCCCGTCATATGACAGGGCTGGAGCCGGGTCAGCCGCCCTATACCCTGATTGACTATTTTCCCGACGATTTCCTGATCATCGTGGACGAGTCTCATAAGACAATTCCACAGGTACGGGGAATGTATGCGGGTGACCAATCCAGGAAATCCACTCTGGTGGACTATGGGTTCCGTCTTCCTTCGGCCAAGGATAACAGGCCATTGAACTTCGGGGAGTTTGAGGGCAAGATTGACCAGATTATGTTTGTGTCCGCAACTCCGGGCCCATATGAAGAAGAACATGAATTACTTCGTGCCGAACAGATTATCCGCCCCACGGGTCTGTTGGATCCGAAGGTGGAAGTAAGACCTGTGGAGGGACAGATTGATGATTTGATCAGTGAAGTCAATAAAGAAGTGGCTAAGAAGAATAAAATCCTTATCACCACATTGACCAAGAGGATGGCCGAGGATCTCACTGAATATATGAAGGAAAACGGAATTCGTGTCCGCTATCTCCATTCCGATATTGATACACTGGAACGTACCAAGATCATCCGGGATATGCGTCTGGATGTATTTGATGTGCTGGTGGGTATCAACCTGTTGAGGGAGGGTCTGGATATTCCTGAGATTACACTGGTTGCAATCCTGGATGCTGACAAAGAAGGATTCCTACGTTCCGAAACATCTCTGATTCAGACCATTGGACGTGCGGCCCGTAACTCGGATGGACATGTTATCATGTATGCGGATATGATTACGGATTCCATGCGCCTGGCTCTAGATGAGACAGCCCGCCGACGGGAGCTGCAACAGAGATATAATGAAGAACATGGTATCACGCCGAAGACAATCCAGAAGGCTGTCCGGGATCTGATTAGTATCTCACAAGAGGTTGCCAAGACGGAAAGCAAACTGGAGAAAGATCCGGAATCCATGAGCAGGGATGAATTGGAAAAACTCATTGCTAAAGTTCAGAAGCAAATGAAAGCGGCTGCGGCCGATCTGAACTTCGAGATGGCAGCCGAGCTGCGAGACCAGATGGTCGAGCTGAAAAAAGCATTAGACGATCTATAAAAGAACATTTAACTTCTATATTTAAGAGGGAACAGGCCAAGTCTGTTCCTTCTTTGTTTATAAAATTTTCACAGAAAAACATGTAAAAGGTGTTGACAAAAATTAGTGTCAGTACTATAGTAAGAACATAGATGTTAGCACTCCACCACCATGAGTGCTAACAAGGCTAAAAAATCTGAATGAGAAAGGAGCTCGGTACATTGGAGTTGGATGATAGAAAAACGAAAATTTTAAAAGCAATTATCCAGACGTATCTGGAAACTGGGGAACCGGTGGGATCCAGAACAATTTCAAAGTATACGGATTTGAATCTGAGCTCCGCCACAATAAGGAATGAGATGTCGGATCTGGAAGAGCTGGGCTTCATCATACAGCCTCATACTTCTGCCGGCCGCATTCCTTCAGATAAAGGTTATCGATTATATGTAGATGAGCTGATGAAGGAAAAGGAACAGGAAGTAGCAGACATTCAGGAGCTGGCGATCCGTAAGACTGACAGGCTGGAAAAAGTGCTTCAGCAGGTGGTCAGGGTTCTGGCATCCAATACGAATTATGCAACAATGATTACCGGTCCTCAGATTCATCAGACCAAGTTGAAGTTCATACAGCTTTCGAAGGTCAGCGAAGAACAGCTCTTAGCGGTTATCGTGGCCGAGGGGAATCTGGTGAAGAACCAGATGATATCCCTGGAAGAGGCAATTAATGATGAACAGATACTTAAGCTGAATCTGATGCTGAATACGCAGTTGA
The DNA here is from genome assembly GCA_018714325.1 of Candidatus Pelethocola excrementipullorum. Taxonomy (GTDB): domain Bacteria; phylum Bacillota; class Clostridia; order Lachnospirales; family Lachnospiraceae; genus Novisyntrophococcus; species Novisyntrophococcus excrementipullorum. Next base: position 1,599 of record DVNN01000013.1, on the reverse strand, counting down.
ATGGTCTGACCATGGAAGAGATTAATTTGGGAATGATCACCAAGCTCAAGGAGCAGGCGGGTATCCACAGCAGCGTTATTAACAGCGTGCTGGATGCGGTAGCTGCTGCAATAGCAGTAGACGCCGAAGATGTTCCGGTGTATACCAGTGGAGCCACGAATTTTCTGAAGTATCCCGAACTGTCCGACAATCAGAAGGCCAGTGAGTTACTATCTGCATTTGAAGAAAAGCAGATGCTGGTGGATATGTTGAAGGATGTGGCAGAAGATGAGCAACAAGAGGAAAACAGCACCGGCATTCAGATTTATATAGGTAGTGAGTCACCGATTCAAACCATGAAAGATTGTAGCGTTGTCACTGCAACGTATGAATTGGGAGACGGCATGAAGGGCACCATAGGTATTGTGGGACCCAAGCGTATGGATTATGAGAATGTAGTTGACAACCTGAAGACATTAAAAGGCCAGTTGGATGGTATATTCAAGAAGCCGGATACTTAGTCAAGAAGGTGGTGTATAAAAGGTGTCAGAAGAAAATAAGAAAGTAGACGAACTAATGGAAAATACAGAAAAAGACATAGCAGAAGATTTAACAGAAGAAATCCGTAAGGAAGCAGATGCGGCGGAAGCCGAGAAAATAGTTGGAAGTTCTGCCGAGGACGATACTGAGACGTCTACAGTCGAAAGCACTGTGGATGAAGAGACCGCAGAAGAGGCAGAGCCTGTAAAGGAAACAAAGAAGTTCTTCAAGAAGAAAAAAGATAAGAAAGATGAAAAGATTGAAGAACTGACAGATCGGCTGCAGCGTCAGATGGCGGAATTCGACAACTTCAGAAAGCGTACCGATAAGGAGAAATCCAGCATGTATGCAATCGGAGCCAGGGATGTAGTGGAAAAAATCCTGCCTGTAGTTGATAACTTCGAGAGAGGTCTTGCAGCAGCGCCTGATCTGGAGGAACCATTTGCAGATGGCATGAATAAGATTTACAAGCAACTCACCACAGTTTTGGAAGATCTGGGAGTCACAGCAATTGAGGCTGTTGGAAAAGAATTCGATCCGAACCTGCACAATGCAGTGATGCATGTGGAGGATGATGAGGTAGATGAGAACATCATCGTGGAAGAATTCCAAAAAGGATATCTATATAAAGATACAGTAGTACGCCATAGTATGGTAAAAGTGGCAAATTAACAAAAGATGTTTCCTTTCTTGAGGGGCAGCAATCCATAGCCCTGATACAGGATGATATAAATATATGAAACATATGAATTCAGGAGGAATTAATCATGGGAAAAATAATTGGTATTGACTTAGGTACAACAAATAGCTGTGTAGCTGTTATGGAAGGTGGAAAACCTGCCGTTATCGCAAATGCAGAAGGTGCGAGAACAACACCATCTGTTGTTGCATTTACAAAGACTGGAGAGAGACTGGTAGGTGAGCCTGCAAAGCGTCAGGCCGTAACCAATGCCGACAAGACAATCTCTTCTATTAAGAGACATATGGGTACTGACTATCGTGAAAATATCGATGGAAAGCAGTATTCCCCTCAGGAGATCTCTGCTATGATTCTTCAGAAGATGAAATCCGATGCCGAGA
>DVNN01000178.1 GCA_018714325.1 Candidatus Pelethocola excrementipullorum | reverse complement strand
GTTTAGCTATATCTGCTAGCGTTTGTTTGTTTTGACCATGAGCAAAATATATACCTGATTGTGGAAAAATTTTTTCAATTAATTCTTGATAAATTAATTCATCTGCTTCTGATTCTGTAATAATAATTTTTTCGCAAAATAAACCCTCCATTACTCTCGAAACCCTTAAAAGGGGAGATTCTAATATTGATTTTAGCACTTCTTTATTAATAACATTAATCTCATTTTCATTAGTTACTGGCTGTGCAATTCGAATAACATTGATATCTTGGTTTACCGATAAAATTCCCTTCAATACTTCAACACTATGCGTAGAAATAAAAATTTGTTTATTATCATCTTGAATATCGCCAATCATTTCTCCTAATTGCCTTGCTAATGGTGGATGCAAGAATGCCTCTGGTTCATCTAATAATAAAACATCAACATTTCTTAATTTTAATGATAAAAAAGTTGATACGTAGCTTTTAGTTCCATCACCTTGGTCATCTAGTTTGTCTTCATTAAATAAGCGTGAAACAATATCCTTTCCATACTCAATATTTTCTTTAATATAGCTAAAATCATTTCCCACTCTAAATGCCAATCTATCTCCGAGCGTCTGTGTGTCTAAATAAATGTCTTTAACAAATAATCTTTTAACATTATCTGATAATTCATTCAATAAATGTTTTTCAAATTTATATGCTGAAAGATAATTTTCACTGTTACTATCCAAACCATAATTTTTCTGAACTTTGCATATTGTTAAACGTTCTTCTGTTCCTACATATTGGTAAAATAGCGCACCACAATGTTGAAAAAAAGAAGCATAATCTTTATTCTTTATAACACTATCCAAAAACTCCTCCCAATCACCACCTATAGAATTAAAATTCCTTGTAAATAAGGTCTCATAGCTAACATTCGTATCCCAACTCTGTGCTGGCTTATTTGCATAAGCTCTTAAAAACCAATTACCATATTGATCCTTTACCACCTTATTTCTCAAATTATATGTTTCATCTAAATCATTAAAATCGGCTGGATATTCATAGTTGATTTCATTAATTATTTTCATGTTACCATTTTCGCCACTGAGATAATCTCGCAATTCCTTCAATAGTCTACTTTTACCCGAGTTATTGGGACCTATCAAAACATTAATCATCTTAGGCTTTATTTCTTTTTCTCCATCAATTGAATTTAATACTAATTTATCAATTTTGAATTTATACATTATATTTTCTCCTCAATTATGTAATTGATATACCCTTCCTCTTGTGAATATAAGTTATGTAATCCACAACTTCATTAATCCATAAACGATTACTCACCCATGTTTATCTTTATCTCTATTTTTTCCAATTTTCCCACACTAACAATATATCGCTTTGATTATATCAGAGTAAATAGAAAAAGTACAGAACTAACCGAATGTTTGTTCTGTACTTTTTGTATTTATCATTTTCTATTGTTTCTTTATATATGATTACGGTTCTTTTCAGCTTGAACTGGGAGATCCGATGCTTTTAGACTGAATTAATATCAGTCATAAAAACTTTCCATTCGCTAAAGACAACTAGATAGACTTAGCGTCTTCTACATGATACAATATTTACACATTTAACACCGAGTGAATAGAAGGTTATCATGACAGACAATGAATTGTTATTAGCTATTACTCAGATAATGGATAAAAGGCTAGATCCTATAAAAAGTGAATTGAATAAACTTAACCTCACTCTTGAAAATGAGATTCGGCCTGACATAAAGTTGTTGGCTGAAATCTATTTACCTGCTGCTAAATGGTCTATATAAAAAAATCACAAAGAATATCATACCCCTAGGGATATATTCTAGGGATATATTCTATACATAAGAAATATGTACATTTCCATATACAGCAACCTTTTTCTCGCTCCCTGCATCGGACAATGGATCATGAACCGCTTCGAATACCGCAGTTCCTTCTTTCATACTCCTAAGACACCGCACCGCATTTGGCAGCACTTCCTTTCCCAGCGGAGCACCAACGCCCCTGAAATCATGGTGGGCATTGTAAACATCTTCATATTCGATACCATACATATCTTGAAGTCTTTCCAAAGAATTCAGTGCGATTTCCACCGACTTTTCCTTTGAATCCCCAATTTCCTCAGATAGAAGCAGCTCTCTGTTGCAGGCATCCGAGACAAATAGCGTCTTGCTCAAGTCGTCAATGGCCACACACTGCCCGGCGGTATGTCCTGGGCAATGGTATATTGTCACCTTTCTTCCTCCCAGATCAAAGACCTTCTTATCCCTAAGCAATTTTTTCTCAGGTTTCCTGGGCCACTCCACGATATCCCGATCTACATCATAGGCATAATTCTTATCTTCCCGGCTGCATATCAGATTTGCGTACCATCTTCGCTGTTCCAGCTCAGGGCCCACTTTTAAATTCTCCCAGTCCGAGTCATTTTCATGAACCCAGATCTCATCGAAGAATCCTGCACCACCTATATGATCCGTATGATTGTGTGTGATTACCACATCATAGGGTTTCTTCGTGATTCTGTTTTCAATCACCCACCGGAGGTCTCCGATTCCCGTTCCCGCATCCAGAACCAGCGCCCTTTTGGTGCCGACGATTACGAAGATAGAAACGCAGTCAAATTCATCAATCTCAAATATGCCATCCTTAAATTCATAATAGGGCAAGGCTTTACTTAACATGTTTTACCTTATATGATGTTTATAGAAGCTTAAACATCTACTTTTCCTTTCTTTTATTTTTTCTCTTTTCCCTGATAACAGTCAATGGCCACCGCCAGCAAGAGTATGAATCCTTTTACAACGCTTTGAAAATTGGAATTGACTCCCATCAGCACAAGGCCGTTATCCAGTATGCCTAGAATCACGACGCCTACCACCACCCCGCTGATTTTTCCTTCACCGCCCGAGATGCTGATGCCGCCCAGACAGGCGGCCGTCATACAGTCAAATGGATAACTGCTGCCGGCTCCGGGCTGGGAGGCATTGGTTCTTCCCACCATAATGATTGCGGCTATACTTGCGGCAAATCCTGTAAATGCATAAATCAGAACCGTCAGCCTGTCCACATTAATTCCAGCTAAGCGAGCCGCCTCTTTATTGCCCCCCAAAGCATAGATATGGCGTCCCAGATAGGTCTTGTTCATCAGGACCCAGCCAAAGATGATGAATATGATAAATATGATGACCGGCACGGGTATGATTCCAATATAGCCTTGCCCGATGAGGACAAATTGTTCCGGCATCCCAGTGATTGGATAGCCGCCGGTGATCAGGAAGGCCACGCCTTGCAGCACAAGCATCATGGAAAGGGTAACGATAATCGGGGCCATGTTCAGCTTAATGGCGATCATACCGTTCAATATACCAAAGATGCAACCCACAATCACCGCAATGAGGATGGCCAGGAGCATAGGCACCTTCAAATTGACCATCAGATAGCCTAAGACCATGCCCACTACCGCTATCTGGCCGCCCACTGATAAATCCATCCCTCCGCCTATCATCACAAGGGTGACCCCCATGACCACAATCCCGAACATGGAAACCTGCCTCAGGATATTAATTACATTTTTGGCCGATAAAAAGTTGGGAGCCGCCACTGCGAAAAAGATGAAAACGGCGGTAAGAAAGATATATATTCCATATTTTTTATAATAATAAATCCAGTTCTTTTTATTCTGCTCCATATGCTTCTCCTCCCGATGCCAAGTCCAAAATATAATTTTGTTCGAAATTCTCTTTGCTCACTTCACCCATCTTCCTTCCTTCGTAGATCACCACAATCCGGTCAGACATCCCTAATAGTTCCGGCATGTCGGAAGATACCATGAGAATGGAATTCCCCTCCTCCACAAGCTCGTTCATCAACTTATAGATTTCCTGTTTTGCCCCTACATCGATGCCGCGGGTGGGTTCATCAAAGATGATGATCTTACTTTTCGCTGCTAATGTCTTTGCAATCACCACCTTCTGCTGGTTACCGCCGCTTAAGTTCATCACCTTTTGTTCCAGGCTCGGCGTCTTGATTCCAAACTTTTTCTGATAATTACTGGCGACCTCATTCTCTCTTTTACCATCCACGATGAAGCCTTTGGAAAATGCCTTAATATTATTTATCACCGTGTTCCACTTAATGGACATGGGCAGAAATACCCCCTGGCCTTTTCTGTCCTCCGGAATATAGCCAATGCCCAATCGAATGGCATCCTCGCAAGAAGTGATGGACACCTTATGCCCTTCGATAGATATGCTTCCTTCCTCGATATCATCCGCCCCGTAGATGACCCGCATCAATTCCGTGCGGCCGGCTCCCACCAGTCCCGCGAAGCCTAGTATCTCACCTTTATGTACACAAAAAGAAATGTCTTGGTCCCCGTTCCCATAAAGATGATCCACCCTTAGCATTTCCTCTCCGATCTGGACCTTTCTGGCCGGAAATGATTCTTTTAATTCTCTTCCTGCCATCATGGCTATCAGCTTTTGCCGGTTCATGTCTTTGATGTTTTCGGTCCCCACATAAGCACCGTCACGCATTACCGTAACCCTGTCCGCCAGTTCGAACAACTCTTCCAGCCGATGAGAGATATAAATAATGGTCACACCCCGTTTTTTCAAATCTCTTACGATGTTAAAAAGCGTTTCCACCTCGGAGACAGTCAGGGGTGCGGTGGGCTCATCCATAATCAATATTTTAACGTCCCTGCTGACGGCTTTTGCAATCTCCACAATCTGCTGGCAGGCCGGCGAAAGACTCTTAACCGGTTTAGATGCGTCGATGTCCACATGCATCTGATCAAATAATTCCTGCGCCCGCTTTTCTCTTTCCTTGATGTTGACAAAAAGTCCTTTATCTGTCTTTTCGCCGAGATAGACATTCTCTGCCGCACTGATTCCAGGAACCAGTGTGAACTCCTGATAAATGACCTCTATTCCCTGTTCTTTGGCAAGTTTCGGGGTCATATACCCGAATTCTTTCCCACGGATCATGATGGATCCACCGGTGGGTCTGATTGCGCCGGACAGCACTTTTATTAAGGTGGACTTACCCGCCCCATTTTCACCGATCAACGCATGTACCTCACCTTCTGCCACATCAAATGACAATCGGTCAATAGCTCGGACACCAGGATAATCTTTTACAATATCTTTCACGCTTAATATTGTATTTCCCATAGATATTTTCCTTTCAAAAATCACGCTATCCGTACAAGACGGATAGCGGATCTGATTTTAAAACGGTTTCCTTATTCTGACGTATAAAACTCCTTAATATTGGCGCTTGTCACATTATTGGTTCCGGTGGCTATCACCTCGGGGAACTCCTCTCCGCCAAGAACGCGCTCACAATACTCAATCATCAACGGAGGAAGCGGATCAAATACCACAGTTCCTCTCATCACATCATTTTTAGCAATTGCAGAAAATGCCTGCTCCGTTCCATCACAGGCGAAGATTCCAAAATCATCGGTGTTCAGGCCTGCTGCCTTTACAGCTTCCATGGCTTCCACGGCCGCGGCATCACCATAACAGACGATGGTATTCAAATCCGCATATTTCTGCAACATATTTTCAGTTGTCGATGTGCCTGAACCCACCACATCTTTGCCGATATCTACTACTTCAAGAACCTTTGCATCCTTAGCCTTCTCTTTCAGAGCCTCCTGAATTCCTTCTCCGCGGTCCTGCATGTCCTGGTTCTGATAAGTAGTGTATACAACCACCTTCCCCGCACCCTGAAGCTGAGTGTTAATCCAATCGGAGGCCATCGTCCCGATTTCCACGCCGATTCCCCTCTGGTCCGTATTCAGACATACATCATAAACCTCTGTCTCTACCCCGCATTCCATGATCTTCACCCCTTCGCTTTGTGCAGCTTTCAGCGCGGAGTCACAGGAATCGTCGGAAACCATGGCAATGATCACATCACACTGCCCCGTTACCAGGTTCTCAATGGCGGATACGGCCGCTGCCGAATCGTTATCAAAGCTTACCGAAACGTACTCCCAGCCCTTTTCAGCACATCCTTCTTTTAATCCATTATCGATGCCTATGAAAAATTCATTCTGAAGGTTAGGGGCTAAAAATCCTATTTTAGCATCATCACTTTCCTCAACCTCCGTGCTGTTTTCGCTTTCCGCCGAGGTTCCTCCACCCCCAGATGGAGTTTTAGAACAGCCGGCTAACAGCATGGCCATGGTCGTTGCCGCCAATAAAACGCTTAATAATTTTCTTTTCATCTCATCCTCCCTACAATACTAAGTTTTATCTGTCTACACTTATATTGTATCCACCTTCCGATTCGTCATCAATGTGAGGGTTCTCGGAAATAGGGGGAGGATTATCAGGTTTTAACCTTCTTTCCCGTGCCCAGGAAAAATAATATGATAATCCCTTCAATTATAATTTCAAAACGTTTCAGATAACCGCCGCTTGTCAGCATCATAAGTAGGACCACCATGGTCACTGCCCCAATTACCATCCCACTCACCTTACCCTTTCCATTCCGGTAGCCGATTCCCCCCAGACAGACTGCTGCCAATACCTTATAGAGATAGTTGGCACCCATATAGGAGTTTCCACTGCCGGTGTACAGCATAATTCCTATGGCCGGAATAGAGAAGAATAAAGATGATGCCATGTGAATGATCATGGAGACAGCCTGGATATTTAACCCGCTCTTTTCCGCCAACACCATATTTTCTCCCAACATCCTACAGTATTTCCCATAGTACGTATAATTCAGGAAGAAAAACACTCCCAAAACCGATAATATAAGCAGTCCTCCAAATACATACTCCATCACCCCGCTGCCAAAATAGCGATATATTTTCAAAAAGTTAATTTTATCCTCAGGGAATATGCCCGAAAATAGATTAAGCAGTATCACCTGCAGCGCAAGGGTAACGATGATGGAAGGCATCCGATACCGGGTCAGCAGGATTCCTTTTAAGCAACCTAATAAGGCATTCAGAACAACTATAGCCCCACATGCAGCCCATATAGGAACTCCTAAGGTAATCAGATAAGCGGCCGTCACCGTGGATGCGGATATCTGAGCCGCAAAAGCGAGGTCAAAGTCTCCGCTCATCATCTCTATAGAAGCACCGATCGTCAAAAATGTCAGGTAGGTGATCTGGCGTAGTAAAAATGTGAGATTCATCTGGTATGTCCCCTTCATACACCCCATTAAAAATATACACATTACGAAAAAACTGATCTTATAATCCCACAGGAAATGTTTTATCTTTCTCATGATTCTCCTTTTTCGGACAACTCCATGCCGCCCTGACCAATCCTCACCACTCTGTCAGCGATTTTCATCGCATCATCTGCGGCACTTTCTAATAATAATATGGAAGTATTCCGTCTGGTCATGGTCAGTAGCTGGGAAGAAATCCACTCCTTCATCTCCACATCCGCCCTCGAAAGCACATTATTCAAAATAAGCAGCCGGGGGTTATAAAGCTTCCAGCGGTAAAAAATGGTCTTCAGAACATCTTTATCAGTTAATGTACTACTATCATCTACCAGGGTAAACTCTTTAAGGAATTCATGATCGTTGAATATAAAACGCTCTCCGGATTTATAAAATCCCATTTTGCTGATTTTCCTCACAGAAGGCATCAAGATATTATCTTTTACGGACAAATTTGGAAATAACTCCTTATGTAAGTCCACTTCTCCCCAAAATCCTACTCTATCCCTCACCAGCTCCCTGCTGCTTCCACACACCTTCCGAGCATTCCCCCGTCGGATCACCAGTTTTCGATCCCCATCCCCTTTCAGGATTTTACAGAGGACCTCCTGCTCCTGCCCATTCAGAGCGGATAAATATAGGACTTCTCCCGGGAAAATGGAGATTTCCATCCTGAATTCCCCAAGGCTGCCACAAAGTAGAATGGCCTCCTCCTCCCTTTTTCCCTCCTCTTTCTCCGGCGGTTCATGGGACAAGTCCTGTATTTTTTCTTCCATAATCTTTTCACAAAGAGAAAAGGCTTCTCTGTCATAGATTTTTTTCACTATATGACCTTTATCCACCAGATAGATGGCTTCCGCTATGTCCACAAATCTTTCGGGATGACTGTCATAGATCAGCAGACCCACGCCTTCTTTTTGAATCTGTCTCAAGGTCTTCGCAAGCGCTTCCATGTCCTGCCGGCCGCATATGGAGGATAGATTATTAAGCACAAGCAACTGCGCACCCTGATCCACGGAACATATCACCTTTACAAGAACCCTCTCCACCACCCCAAGGCTCTTTGTGCTTCCCCATACGTCCAGGGAAAGCCCATACTGTTCCAGTATCTCCTTTGCGCGTAGATGGATGGCCTTTTGATTCAGGAATATCTTTTTCAGGTGATTATTCTTTAATAAGAACATGTTCTCCGCCAGATCCAGGGTCTCCATGAATTCCGAGTAAACATCAATATAATACACCCGGCCTTTTCGAAAGTTCTCCTGAGTGCATTTCCTTATTTCCTCCTGATTTAACCACAGCTTACCCGATAGGATTTCCGCATCCCCCCGAAAGATATCGGTAATAGAATGGCCCGTATAATCCCGTCCCCAGAGCAGACAGCTTTCACCACGGCGAAGAATCATATTTAACTGTTCCAGACTTTCAGAACGGCTATTTTTCGAATGAAAGTTGACCAAACGTAACAATTCTTTTCTCATCTGATTCTCCACCTCACATCTTATCAACTACAGGAATCCATATTTCCACGTCCGTACCGATCCCCTTTGTACTATAAACACTAAGCCCATAATCAGTGCCAAAAATCAGCTTAATTCTCTGATTCACATTATATAATGCGATTCCATTGCCTTGAGCATCCTTCTTCTTGCTTCCATGCTCCCGCCCACTCTCACCAACCCCGTTTTCTAATCCATTCCGAAGTTGAACCAGCGTGTCTTCACACATGCCAATCCCATTATCGGAAACCACAAGAATTAAATCACGTTCCGTGGGACGTATCGCTATCTTGACACAGCAGTCCGAAAGCTTGGTTTCCAGCCCATGATAGATGGAATTCTCCACAATCGGCTGTATGGTCATCTTAGGAATTAAATAGGACAGTATACGTAGATCCTCCCCTTCTATTTCCACCTCGAACCGGAATTTGTCCTCGAACCGATAATTTTGAATCATGATATAGTTTTTGATATTATTTAGTTCGTCTTCAATCGTAACCATATTTTCTTTTCTGCTGATGCTGTAGCGGAAGAATGATGCCAGAGCCTTTGCCATATTGGCAATGCCTTCATTTTTCTGGCTTACCGCCTCACTTCGGATGCACTCCAACGTATTATACAGAAAATGAGGGTTGATCTGACTCTGTAATGAGTTGATTTTGCTTTGCCTGTCCTCCACTTTCGCGCTGTAATGCGCCTCGATCACTCTGCCTAACTCCCCTTCTTTTTGTACCAGCCTTCGAAACGTCGCCTCTTTCGTCCTTTGAAAATGCTCCGAAAACCGAGCCATACCATCCAGCTTTTCAATCCCTTCATCCAGCATTCTTCCGAACCATATAATATAAACAAAAGTCACTGCCTGCCACAACACCAGCAAGGCCGTCAAGGCCTGTCTCCAGGCGCCTTCAGTCACCAAAACCCCGATGCCAAGCCCACATATCCCTCCAAAATAAATAATCACTTTTCTTGAAAATTTCAACCCTTTTCCCCCACATCAATAATATAGTTTTCTGTACTCGGTAGGTTTAATGCCTACGGTCTTCGTAAATTGCTGGCTGAAAAACTTGGAATCCTTATATCCCACCTTCGCGGTGATTTCGTATATTGTATCGGAAGTATCCCGCAAAAGCAGTTTGGCCTCTGCCATCCTTACTTCCAATAGATAAGTGGAGAAATTCTTTCCGGTTTCATTTTTAAACAACTCCGAAAAGTAATTGGCATTGAAACCGCTTCTCTCAGCCACCTCTTCCAGCAAAATTTTCTGCCCGTAATTCTTCTTTATGTATTCAATGGCTTCCAGAATAGGTCTTCTCTCCTGTTCTTTCCGGCGCTTGGTGACCGATGACATATGATTTTCCAATGATATACGCACATATTGGGCAAGGGATGAAACCGTTCTGTAATGACCGCTTTCCTCCAACCATTCATTATAGATATGTTTCATATCCTCATGGTACAGTTCCGAAAGCTCTTCGCAGTATTCACCAAATAGTCTTCTGGCCACTTCATAGTATTCACAGGCCATAACACTTTTCTCCCGGCACATACGGAAGCATGATTTCACAATGGAGCCCATACCATCTTTATCGGCAATGTGAATGTATTTTATGAACGCTTCTTCATATTCCCTTAAAACATCCATTGCCTTCACCGATGGATTCCTGTTCCCGGAAATAGTTTCAATACATCTTCCCACACCTTCGAAGATTCTGCAGTTCAGGGCTTCTTTGACCATTTCCAAGGGGATATTGACCTGTGAGAATTCTGCTGTCTCACCGCTTAATCCCATGGTTATTTCATAGTTTTCAAAATCATTGATATAATCCTTCATCCGCTGAAACAAATTCCTCATTCCCTCAGCTACTTCGAATCGCCTGTCCTCTTCATAATTTAAAAGTACCAATATTGTCATTGAGTTTTTTATTGAAATTACCAGATCCGACACCTTCTGTTCGAACTCCTCGCTTATCATATCGGACAGTTTCCGCAGTATCAGTTTTTCCTGCTGCTTATTTTTCTCCTGTAGGGTATTGCGGTCCACCTTAACCCCAAGGGCACGGAAAATCCCTTCTCCCAAGTCAACTCCGTATTCCTGATTGATTTCCTCCACCTTCTGTTCCTCGCTGCCAAACATAATCCGATCCATAAGTTCCCGATGCAGGATATGTTTACTTTCCCTGTATTTTTTCTGCAAGGATTTTGTATGAGATTCATCCATCTGCTTCTGCCTTTTTTCTCTGCATACTTTATCTAATATCTTATTCAGCTCAATCTCATCGATAGGCTTTAAAAGGTAATCCTCCACCCCATATCTAAGAGCAGTTTGTGCGTATTCAAAATAGCGGTATCCGCTGATTACGATAAACCGCACATCCAAATCCCTCTCCATCACATGTTTGATCAATTCAAGGCCTGACAAATTCGGCATTCTTATATCCGTGATTACAATATCCGGTTTTTCTTCCAATATCACCTCGTAAGCCTTCTTTCCATCCAGAACCACATCCACCAGGGAGAGTTCCAGACGTTTCCATTCTATGAGTGCCTTGATTAATTCGCCCACCTTCTTTTCATCATCCACGATTAAAACTTTTAGCATGATTTCCCCCTTTATCTTCAGCTATGTTTCATCAATATGTATTTTCTCAATACTAACACGTCTAAATATTCGAATCAATATGCCATTTTTTTCAATAAATTGCATCTCTGCTTCCTTCTTAAGAATCCTTTATTCGTGAAAAGCAAAAAGAGAAGATCTCTCTTCTCTTTTTTAGTGTATAGAAAATATAAAATTATACGTTACTCTTCCCTATATAAGATATGATTCTCCTCCAGCCGAGTTATGTATCTTGTCTGTATCTCGCCATAAGCCTTAAGTGTTATGACCTTTCCTGTTCCAATGGCGCATACGCCAAGGAAGGACTTCGCATCCACACTCATATTCCCATACTCCAGATCCATATTTGCAGGAATCTCCTGGACTATGTCTACGAATTTCTCGATATCAGCAACAGTTGAAAAATATATTTTCAAATCCATAACTCCTCCTCGGATTACCTACCTTAAAACCATGATAGCCGTTCCAACCCTTTACACCAAATTGGCCGCTCCAATCATGCCTGAATTGCTTCCCAGGGATGCCAGAGCCAATTCCGGTATATCACCCTTTGCGCCGCCAAAACTTGTTTCCTTTAGTTCTTGGCTGACGGATTCCAGCAGCTGGTCTCCTTGTTCTGCAATTTCCCCGCCCAGTAAAATCAACTGGGGACGGAAAATATTCACCAGATTCACAATGCCTGTTCCCAGCTTCTTACCGTAATTCCCGATCAGTTCTTTCGCGTCATCATCACCCATCCTTGCCGACGCAAATATCACCTCCGGTGTCAGTTCGTTTCCATGCTCGGAATAGGCTTTTTCCAACATTGATTCCGGGTGGGATGCAATCATTCGCTTAGCATCCCTGATCAGTGCAGTAGAGGATACATAGGCCTCCAGACATCCTCTTCGGCCGCAGGTGCACAGTTCTCCGTCTTCCACAATTACGCTGTGTCCCAGCTCGCTTCCTCCCGCCAGTTTTCCCTCATAGATCTTTCCATCCATGATAACACCGCTGCCTACGCCGGTTCCCAGTGTTATCATGACCACATCCTGATAATCCTTTGCCGCGCCTCCGGCTACTTCGCCCAAGGCCGCGCAATCCGCGTTATTGCCCACATAAATTGGGATTGGCAGATATTTACTTAATTCCTCCACAAGGGGTACATTTTCCCAGCAAATGTTGTTGGAATACCGCACCACTCCCTTTTTCGTATCGATGGTTCCCGGCGCCCCGACTCCGGCCCCTATACAGGTGTCCATGGGAATCTGCTCTTCTTCCAGAAGTGCCAGTGTCTGTTCACCAATGTCCTGAATCACGGCCTGCCAAGGACGTGAAGATTGGGTTTGTATCACCTTCCTGGCCAACAGCTGATGGTTCACGTCCACCAATCCAATTTTAGTGAAGGCGGTGCTGATTTCAATTCCAATCCGAACGGGACTGGCTTTTTCTCCTATGCTTGTGACCAGGGCCTCGCAGGTGCCTGTCACCTCATAGGATCCGCTTCCCGCTCCCAGAAAGAAACTGTCACCTTTCTGGTAATCCATTCGCTCTCCACCACTGGAGATCGTTCCTTTTCCATCCATAATCAGTATGCTGGCGAAGGATTCGCTTCCGATAAATCCACTCATGGTTTTCATCATCGTCCCGTCCAGATTCAGCTTATCCACGGTAAAATAATCACAGCTTGCAATATGGGGATCGCTGGTTTTTTTGCGGATAATCGGAACTCTGCTGGTTACCGCCAGGGCCTTTTCAATATGAAGATCTCTTTTCTTTCCATCTTTTCCCACGCGGCCGTAGTCATACACACGGTATGTCACATTGGAATTCTGCTGGATCTCGGCAATTACGATATCCTTTCCAATCGCATGAATCGTGCCTGCTTCGATAAAGAGAACATCTCCTCTTTGAACGGGTACTGCATTTAATACTTCCAGCAAGGTATCCTCCTCAATTCTTCTTGCAAATTCTTCCTTGCTGACTTCCCGCTTGAACCCATAATACAGGTATGCGCCTTCCTTACAGTCCATCACATACCACATCTCCGTCTTTCCATACTGCCCTTCATTTTTCAGGGCGAACAGATTGCTGGGATGTACCTGGACGGACAGATTATCTTTTGCATCAATAAACTTGATCAGAATGGGGAATTCCTTAAACCTGCGGCAATGTGTCCCCAGGACATCTTTTCCCTCCTTTTGAATATACTCCGCCAAGGTTATTCCTGCATAAGGCCCATTTATAATAGTGGACGGACCGTCCGGGTGGCAGGAGAGTTCCCAGCTTTCCGCCAGGACTTCTCCCTCATACTGCTTATTATAATCATCGACTAAGCGGTGTCCTCCCCACAGATAATCCTTATAGCTTGGAGACAATTTTAACAATGCCATCTTATCACCGTCTTCCTAATTCCGTATCCGCTTCCCGTACTAAGCTGTGATCTTTGATATAATCAATAATTTCATCCAGATTGGTAAATGCAAGGCCCACATAGCTGTCAGCCGCTCCATAATAAACAGCAATTTTACCTGATTCGGAATCATGGATGGTCGCACACGGAAAACACACATTAGGGACGAATCCCCGTTCCTCATACCACTCTTCCGGGGTCAGAAGGAAGTTCTCACATCGATACTTCACTTTGGAAGGCTCTTCCAGATCCAGAATCGCCCCTCCGATGGAGTAGACATAACCATTGCAGGTACCTGTCACGCCATGATAGAATAACAGCCATCCTTCGCTGGTTTCTATGGGCGCTGAACCTCCGCCAATCTTCACGGATTCCCACCATACCGGGCTCTTGCCCATCACATGACGATGTTTTCCCCAGTAAACCAGATCCGGGCTTTCGCTGATAAAGATATCGCCGAATGGAGTATGCCCACTGTCGGAAGGTCTGGACATCATCACATAGTTTCCGTTCAATTTTCTTGGGAATAACACTGCATTTCTATTGAATGGCAGAAAAGGATTTTCAATTCTGGTAAATGTCTTGAAATCTGTGGTTTTTGCCATTCCAATGGACGCACCGTAGAAATCCTGACACCAGATGATATAATAAGTATCTTCTACCTTTACCAATCTTGGATCATATGCATACACGGGCATAAACGGATCCCCGTTCTCATCTTCAAATGGAATCTTCTCTTTGTCAAAGTCCCAGTGGATCGCATCTTCGCTTCTTCCAAGGTAGATATAGGGAATACCATTGGTTTGTTCCCCCCGGAATACTCCGATAAATTTACCTTCGTATGGAATCACCGCACTGTTGAAGATTCTGGCAACCCCTTCTACCGGGTTACGTCCGATAATTGGATTCTCAGAATATCTCCAGATTGGCGCTCCCTTTATATTCTCTGGTTTTTCCTGCCATGGCACATTGGCAACTGCAGGACTAATCATCTTATATTTTCCCATCTTATTTCCCCTATCTTTCTGATTTCAAATATTCCAGATTCTTCCGAATCAATTCACATCTCTGTGCAACACACTCCACAGATCTCCCTGGATCTTCCGGTGTGTTAAATACATAATCAACCAGTTTCTCTATGGATGTGGTTGCCACATGCATCCTTGTATCACAGGACGCATAGTAGAGATACACCTCGCCATTCTCTCTTGCAATCGCTCCATTTGTAAACACTACGTTTGACACATCTCCAACCCGCTCAATGCCTCTGGGACCCATCAACATACCTGAAGGTTCTGCAATCACTTTGGCAGGATCCTGTAGATCCGTGGCAAAGGCATAGATTACATAACGTAGACCTGCGGCCGTATTTCTCACCCCATGTGCGATATGGATCCAGCCCCGTTCCGTCTTAATGGGGACTGCACCGGCACCATTCTTAGCCTCGGTAATGGTATGATATTTTCTGCGGCTGGTCATCCGCTCTTCATCGATAACCGCGTGCTCTATATCCTCACACAGGCCAAATCCAATACCACCGCCTGATCCGGTATCGATGAAATCATCCATCGGCCTTGTATAGAACGCATACTTACCATCCACGAATTCCGGATGGAGTACCACATTTCTCTGCTGGGGAGAACGAAGGGTTTTCAAATTCTCCAATCTCTCCCAATTTTTCAGATCCTTGGTTCTCACAATCCCCGCCGCCGCAACCGCCGCTGACAGATCCGGCATGGAGGTATCCTTGCTTTCCGAGCAGAAGACACCATAAATATAACCATCCTCATGCTTTGTCAGGCGCATATCATATACATTTGTCTCTTCCGGACAGATATCATCCAGAAGTATGGGATAATCCCAGAATCGGAACCCATCTACTCCGTTGTCGCTCTCCGCCACACCGAAGAAAGACTTTCTGTCATTTCCCTCAATCCGGACAATTAGGTAAAACTTACCATCTAACTCGATTGCCCCGGAGTTCATCACCGCATTGACTCCCAATCTTTCCATAAAATGTGGATTCGTCTCAGGATTCAGATCATATCTCCAGGTGAGCGGAATATGTTCTCTGGTCAATACGGGGTATTTATAACGATCATAGATTCCATTATAAAAATCTGTTTTTTCATTTTTAAGATTCAGAATTTTATTCTGCTTTCCCAATTCAATCTCGTAATTCTTATGCAGCATCTATCGTTCTCCTTATCACTTCTATACACATCCTACCGTTGTGGTAAGGACATTTCCATGGTTCTACTATCGGCTGATCCTCGTAAGGTTTTCCTTCTTTATCCACCAGCCAGTACCACTCGGATCCACTCCGCTTATCGATGACATAGGTTTTAATAAACTGCCAGATATGCTCAGCCGCCTTCAGATACTCTTTTCTGTCCGGGCTCTTCTGATATCCATTCAGGAATCCCACGATGGCTTCCGCCTGCACCCACCACACCCGGTCATCATCCACAACACCTTTTTCGCATTCGTTGCTCAAAGAATGTCCGTCATAAGCAGTTTCATAAACCTGTCTGGTCAGATCCTTAGTAATCGGTTCAATTTTTTCTCTATACTTCTCTTCACCGATCACATCCAGACTCCGGTCAATAAGCCACGCAGCCTCAATATCATGGCCATAGGAATACAGATCAAGGATGGAACGGTAATGCGAATCAAAAAACACTTCCTGTCTATGCAGTGTCGGATTGTAGACTTTCTCTGCAATCACATCCAATATCCACATCAGACGTCTTTTTACTTCTTCCTTTCGAGTCACCTGATAAAACTCCGTATAAGCCTCTAACACATGTAACAAGGTATTCATTGTCTTATCGGCTATCACACCATTTTCCGACAGTTTATCATTCTCCACCGGGCGAAATGTTCTGTCGAACGCTTCCAGATATCCCTCTTCGTCCATACATCTATCTTCGATGATACGATAAATCTCTTCTGCCAGCCGGATGCTCTCCTCCTCACCAGATGCTTTGTAATAAGCGGAAAGGGCATAGATTGCAAAAGCCTGATTATATGTATGTTTCGTGGTGTCCTCCGGCGTTCCGTCATATCCAACGGACCAGAATACCCCGCCATTCTCCTGGTCCAGACAATGCTCTTTTAAAAACTGGTATCCATGGCGCGCCTCTTCCAGAAGGCTTTCATCCCCCAATAATTCATAAGCACTGGAAAAGAACCAGGTAATTCGGCTGTTAAGGATACACCCCTTCACAGCCTCCTTATCCACGTTCCGGTCAAAATCCATGAAACCGTAATATCCACCATAAATATTGTCACGCAGGGTTTTCCAGAAAGGTATAATCCCCTGCTCCAGATGTATCTTTATCTCGTCTCTCATGCTATCCCCCTGCGCTCCTTTTTTATGTACTCTTTTCAACCTTTCACCGCACCTTCTGCAATGCCGTTGTAGATCTGTTTCTGGCAGCAGATAAATATAATCAAAGCCGGCAGCAGTGATATGATAACACCGGCGCAGATCAGGTTATACTGATTACCCAATGGCCCTGTGAATTTGTACAAGGATGTGGCCACCGTGCTCAGACGTGTCTTATCCTGCAGATATAGCTGGGCATTATAGTATTCATTATAAGTATTTGTCCCTTTTAAGATGATGCTGGTAACAATCGCCGGCTTTAGAAGAGGCAATAAAATCTTTCTGTAGATGGTAAAATAAGATGCTCCGTCTATAATCGCCGATTCATCCAGGGATACCGGAAGATTCTCATAATATTGAATAAAAATATAAATAGAAATTACATCCGTTCCCATGGTCATGATGATATAACCATACAAGGTATTCACAAAACTCAAGTTCACCATGATCTCATATACTGCAACCTGCATAGCGATGGTAGGCAGAAGTGCAGCAAAGGTGAATAGATTTCTTATTAATCCATTTCCCGGAAACTTGAATCTGTTTAAGATATATGCCAGCTGTGTACCTATAATAATGGAACCTATCAATACAACTACCAGGATGATTGCAGAATTGCGGAATGCCAGCAGCATATCCGCCTTCTTAAATGCGGCTATGAAGTTATCAAAATTCAACCAGCTTTCCGGAAGCGTCATGACATTGGTGGCATTATATTCTGCATCTGTCTTAAATGCGGTTATTATGCAAGAAACGATGGGTAACACCGCACAAAATGCAAAAAATATCAAGGAGATGTATTTTGCAAAGCCCCAGATTACGGTTCCCGCACTATAATGTTTTCTTTGCTTTTTTCGCTTTTCCATCCTTAACATCCCCCTTTCTGCTGCATCTTTGCACTTCTCTTCATATCCTTTTTGTGTTTTCTTCTGGCCGAAACGCTTTCATCATCAACCCCTGAGTTTCTGAAAACATATTTAAAGAACAGCTTCTGCAAGATCGTAACGACGAAAATAATCATCAACAGGAATACCGCCATTGCGGAAGCGAGTCCCACCTTTTGGTTCGTATGTGCAATCGTATTCATTACCACAAAGTAGGTACCCGTGCCATTCGCTCCACTTGTGATAACAAATGGTGCTTCAAATGCACTTAGGGAACCGGTAATGGATAGAATAATGTTCAAGGTAAGAATAGTCTTGATGCTGGGCAGGATGATGTATTTGAATTGCTGGAACTTATTGGCCCCATCCAAATCCGCCGCTTCATAGAGGGTGTTGTCCACAGACATGATCGCACCGATGAACAGTACCATATTCTGGCCAAAATATCTCCAAACGGAGGTTCCAACCAGCGACCAGTTATTAATGGACTGGTTCTTCAACCAATAGGGCAGATTATCCAGCTGGAAACCACACCATTGCAAGACGGTATCAAACACAAAACCTCTCGTATAAAAGAATCTGAAGATAAAGCCGATAGCAATACCATTGATCAAGTATGGGAAGAACATAAATCCCTTGAATATATTTCCACCCTTCACCTTCATGCTCAGGATTGTTGCCAGGTACAAAGCCAGGACAATCTGGATAATCGCTCCTACTATGTAATAAAGACTCAGCTTCAGCGCACCCACAATATCTTTTCTGGTAAAAAGAGCCGCATAATTATCCCATCCAACAAACTCTCTTGGCCCTACATATTTCATCTTGTAAAAACTGTATTTTATCATCTCCCCAAATGGCAGATAGGTAAACATAAACAGAAGTAGAAGCGGAATAATGGAAAAGGCCACAATAATCATTGTCTGCTGCCCCTGTCTGCTTCTCAGCAATTGCTTCCATGTTCTCTTCTTTTTTTTCACAACAGCTTCTTGTTTCATAAGCTTCCTCCGTTCCTTTGATTGCTGAGATTGTCAATCACTTTACTTCGGGTGAATCATAGATTTAAAGGCGGAGAACTTCTTCCCCGCCTTTATCATGTGCCGAAGTACATCCCTACTGTACTTCCACACCATTTGCTTCCTGGGCACCAGACCATTTCTGATTCCATTCGTCCATGATTTCGTCGAAGGTTTGATCTTTATTTGCTGCGTGCTCAACCAGAGATTGAATCTTTTCATTGCCGCCGCCTGCTACCATCAGTTCGGAATCTGCATTCAATGTATTCAGAAGATCCTCTTCTCCTTTTACTGCTGGCTCATCGGGAACGAACACGATGTCGTTAGCAAGGAAATCCTGATATACCTCTGGATATTTTTCATCTATTGCCTCGTCTCCGGCTTTGATTGGCAGTCCACCTTCATTATAAGAAAATCCAGACTGTTCTGTCATGAATTTGACAAATGCCAGAGCTGCTTTTTGATGGTCAGCATCGGAATCCTTATTGATTCCATAACAGTAGTCAGGTGCTGCAGCAGCATACTGTTTTCCATCAACAGACATTGGGAATGGCATGTATCCAATATCATCAGCATTCGGCCCAGCCTGCTGCATCTGAGGATAAGCCCAGGATCCAAGTACCATACATCCAATCTGTCCGCTGTTCAGCATACCCTTGCTGCCTTCCCAGTCGGTTGTAGTATAATCATCTTCAGTGAGTCCCAATTCCACTGCATCATAGAGAACCTTGTACACATTGTAAGCATGTGTGCCATCTTTTGTATCTGCAAATGGATCTTGTGTATGTAAGAACACCTGGTTCATATATTTTGCATCGCCGGTAGCGGTTACTGCAATATAATCATCCCAGGCTCCCATTGTCCAGCCTGCTGCATAGTTGGTGTAAAGAGGAATCGCTTCCGTCTTGTCCTTAATAGTCTGAAGGGCTGTCGTAAACTCTTCTGTAGTCTTAGGCAGCTCTGTGATTCCGGCCTCCTGGAATACTTTCTTATTGTAAACAACACCGCGGCTTACAGCCGTTGATGCGATGCCGTACACCTGATCATCATAGGTCCACTTCGTAGCATAATTCACCTGTTTCTCCATGGTAGGCAGGTCTCCATAAGGCAGGAAGTATGTTCCCAGATCTGATTTATCAACTTCCGGAATCATCATAATATCTCCCCAATCACCACCCTGAAGACGAAGGAGCGCATCTTCTGCGTAAGTTGTTGACGCATCAACCTGGACTTCGATGTTGGGATACAACTTATTGAACTCTTCAATGTAAGAAGCCCAGTTCGTACCCGCATAGTCATCATCCAGCATGTCTGTTCTGTTATTGAAAACCTTAATTGTTGTTTTAAGATCCTTGTAATCTTCTCCCAGTTTGATATCTCCATAACTGATTACGTCACCATCCTCAGCCGATGATGATGAAGATTTTGAAGAAGAGGCTGCTGAATCACCTGCATTCGTCTCAGCAGTATTCCCACATGCAGCCAGAGCAACCGTCATCGTTGCTGCCAGGCTTAAAGCCGCAACTTTTTTCCATTCCATAACATAATCCTCCTTAAATTAATTTTAGTTAATATATAGTTAAATTAACCTTAAATTCATTATACACAATTATACCACAAATTCATCAATGGTAATTGTAAAATATCATTGATTTTTGCTCTACCATGCATTTTTGTTATTTAATTACAATTTTTTGTATTGATTTTTGTCTATTTTTCAAGTAGAAACTTTTCTTCTTTCATATTAATATCTAATTAGCTATTATATTCAGATTAAATTAAGCTAAATTAATGATGAGTTTTTTTAAGTTATGCATGGAGGGGTACCGATGGGTTTTAAAGAAACGTTTCGAAAAGCGGCTAAATCAAATAGAATGGTTAATCTGGAATTAGATTCTGAGATTTTAATTCCGAATATATACACCTACAACGCCCAAGCATTCCCGCCCCCTCTGAACATATCTGATTATTTCCATCTTCTGGCCGGAGGAACAATACATACCAATCTGCCTTTTTCTTTCTCCTTCTCGACCTTTGATGCCTACCTATTGCTATATACCGAACAGGGCGGGGGCCGCTTGACTTACCAGGGGAATTCTATTGCAATGACCGAATCCAGCCTTTTAATGTTTCATTGTAATAAGCAATTTTCTTTAAACTCTTTGGTACTCCCCTGGAATTTTAAGCTTTTCTTCTTTCAAGGGCGTGACTTGGAACTCTTTGCACCATTTTTAAAGACTCCGTCTTTATTCACCGTTCCTGATCCCTCCCCCATATTGCAGGATATCTTTCATCTGCTCAGCGTCCCTGTCAATACCGATATTGCCGGTCTCCTTAAGACCCACCAATCATTTACAAACATCTTCTATACCTTAAGCCTATCTTCTTTGGACAGTTCGGCCCAGACGCGTTCGGATATCCCTTATTATCTGACTGAAATGAAGGATTATCTGGATTACCACTATGAGGAGGCTTTCTCTTTGGAAGATTACGAAGAGCGGCTGAAAGTGAGCAAATACAGGTTATGCAGGGAATTTTCTAATACCTTCGGGGATGCTCCACTTAGATACCTCAATAAAAAACGTCTGGAAACAGCAAAAGAAATGCTGCTCACCACGAATTTAAACATCCATGAAGTAAGCAGCAAAGTTGGTTATGAAAATGTGAATCACTTTATTAATCTGTTCAAAAAGAGTACAGGCAGCACGCCCAGAGTATTTAGACAAAAGGCACTTCAGGGCCGACCTGTCTTGCACTCTCCCGTTCAATAAAGTTTCCCGCCAGCAGGAACATGCCGGTGGTGTAATTGGAATTCTCTAACTTATGAGTCAGGATATGAACTGCCCGTCTGGCCATTTCCTTTGTGTTGATTTCATATGTAGTGATTCCAATTTCCCCGAACTGGTCCGCCACATAATTATCAAAACCAACCACCGAAACATCTCCCGGCACAGAATAGCCTGCTTCCGCAAGTTTTCGGATCAGAAGACTTGCGGATAGATCGCAGTTACAGAAAAATGCGGTTGGCATATCAGCCGGCAGCTGGAATTTGGATGCGTAGTCGATCTTTCCATATTCCCGATCCCGGTCGTCAATCACCCACTCTTCTTTCCAGGTAATCCCATGCTCCATCAAAGATTTTAGATATCCCAAAAAGCGGTCGTCAATACTGGAAGTTGAAAGCCGGGTTCCCACAAAACCGATTTTTTTGTGCCCCAGTTCAAATAAGTAGTTTGTCATCTTGTATCCGCCCATCAGGTTATTGGATACCACAGCATCACAGGCTTCACCGGCACTGGTGGTATCCAGATTAATCATAGGTATCGTGATTTTCTTAACCAGACAATTCGCATACTCTGCCTTAAATGCCCCCATTACAATGATGCCCTCAACCTTTTCCTCAGTGATGATTTTGGGCAGTTCATCTGCTTTTTCCGCTTCATAGCTAATTACCTCAAGCATGGTGAAACAGTTCCTGGTTATGGATCTCTGCGCTATTTCCTGATATAACTGCCAATAAAACGATTGATTCTCCTGCAGATAACGTTCCGCAACCACTACACCAATGGTATAACTCTTCCGCTCCTTTTCAGGTGTACGTATCTTGACATATCCCATTTCATCCGCAAGCTGTACAATCTTTTTGCGCAATTCCTCGCTGACCCCCTTCTGGCCGGACAGCGCTTTTGATACAGTCACAGTACTGACTCCTAGCCGCTTTCCTATATCGGCCAGTTTTACAGCTTTCGCCATGTATATACCTCTTTTCTGTTTTATTCTAAGCACGATACTAACTAAATTAAACTTAATTTACTTACATCATATTTCCTATAATTTCTTTTGTCAATCTATTTTTTATTCGTCTTTGACCAGGTCTTGTTTCAGAGCTTCCAGTTTCTCTGCCGCATCTTCCAAAGAGATACCTTTCACTCCATAGTAAAACTTAATTTTGGGCTCTGTTCCTGAGGGTCTGATACAACACCACGCACAATCCTCCAGTTCGTAATACAAGACATTGGATTTTGGAAGACCTGTGGAGGAAGTCTCACCTGTGCTCATCACGATTCGTCTATCTTCATTATAATCCCGAACCGCAAGTACTGCATGATTCCCCAGGACCTTCGGCGGATTCTTTCGCTGCCGGTCCATGATGTCTTGGATCTGCTTCGCTCCGTCTATTCCCTTCAGCGTAAGGGTTGTAAGCCCTTCCTTATAGTATCCGTATTTTTCATACATGTCTATCATGGCATCCCAGAGTGTCTGATCCTTGGCCTTATAATAAGCAGCCACCTCACAAAGCATCATGACCGCCACACAAGCATCCTTGTCCCGGGCATAAGTTCCGGCAAGACAGCCATAGCTTTCTTCCAATCCAAACACATAATGATAGCTCTGGTTCTCCTCGAACAGTCTTATCTGTTCTCCAATATATTTGAATCCTGTCAGAACCTCGATAAGGGCAACAGCGTAAGTATCGGCCACGGCTTTTGCCATTTTCGTGGTGACAATTGTCTCCACAAGCGCCGGATGCTCCGGCATGGTATTTGTTTTGGTGCGCTCCCGCAGAATGTATTCCGCAATCAGCATACCCGACATGTTTCCGGTGAAACTTACATATTTACCTGTCTTCGCATCCTTGGCGTACACCCCAAGTCTATCCGCATCCGGATCGGTGGCAAGTACGATGTCGGCATCCACTTCTTCCGCCAGTTTTAAGGCTAGGGCGAACGCCTTTTCATCCTCCGGATTTGGATATGCCACGGTTGGAAAGCTTCCATCGGGCTGTTCCTGTTCTTTTACCACATATACATTTTCAAATCCTAACTCTTTCAAAACCCTCTGGACCGGAAGATTTCCAGCTCCGTGAAGAGGCGTATAGACAATCTTGATGTCCTTGGCAACCTCTTTGATCACTTCCGGATGAATACTCTGTTTTTTCAGCTCTTCCATATATAGATCGTCAATTTCAGATCCCACCATCTGATGGAGGCCTGATTTTACAGCTTCTACCTCATCCATCATCTTCACCTGAGAGAACTCCCTGACATGTTCTGCCTCTGCCAAGATATTCTTATCATGGGGTGGTGTAATCTGGGCTCCATCTTCCCAATATACTTTGTACCCATTATACTCTCTGGGATTGTGGCTGGCCGTTATCACGATTCCGGCCATGCAGTTTAACTGGCGTACGGCAAAGGATAATTCCGGCGTCGGCCGCAGACTTTCAAACAAATAAGTTTTTATGTCATTTGCATTCAGGCAAAGAGCCGCCTCTTTGGCGAATTCCGGGGACATTCTCCTGGAATCATAGGCGATAGCCACACCCCGCATCTGGCCATTCTGAGAAACAATGTAGTTGGCAAGGCCCTGTGTTGCCTGCCGCACCGTATATATATTCATGCGGTTAGTTCCGGCCCCTATGACACCACGAAGACCACCGGTTCCAAACTCCAGCTGCCGATAAAAGCGATCCTCAATCTCCCCATCATCTCCGGCGATGGCCTTTAACTCCTCTTTTGTCAAATCATCAAAATACGGATCTGAGCACCACTGCTCATACTTTTCTTTGTAGTTCATTCTATCATCCTCCTGGTTTTAATATCTTTTCTATATTACCAAAACAGGTAGTATCTCTTGATTCTACTCAAACAAAAACTTGATGAAGTCCACGCCATTCCCCAGATTGGGGGCTCCAGCCGCTATCCCAAGAATTGGCTCTTCCTGAATGGAGCCAGTCTCTTGAAAGACACTGCCAGAAATATCCACACCATAAGGCAGAACCTCTCCCTGCCCGGTTTCCCGGTCTTCGAATGAAACGCCTTTTGTATCCCGGTAGCCCGCCGCGTAATAAAGATCTTCCTCATATGTTTCAAAGATTTCATGATCCATTACGGTATTCATGTCTTGTAGAAATCCATACCCGGCCAGTTGCTGAAAAACTTCCTTGTCAGCGATAATCACATCCACCTGTTCATTTCTCAAGTAAACTTCCAGCTTGGTAATTCCATCTTCTCTGGTGTAAAAATTATCGTCAATCATTACCTTTTTCTGCTTGCCATCCACATGATACAGCTGCTCCAACTGCCCTTGCAGTTTTTTAATATCTTCTTCATCCAGTGAATCATCCATGACGGCCACATAAAGCACATGCTCAGCCTTGGGCTTCCAAAAATGCCAGCACAAAAAAGCGGCAATTCCAACAAGCACAATCACTACCACCGTTATAAACAAATAGTAGTCCTTGAAATACTGCCAGCGCTGTGAACCATTCATCTCATCCCACTTATCTTTTTCTGTATTTTTCATAAGATCACCGCTTTTACTTTATTTAATTTTATTTTAGTTTATCTTTAATCAAAAGTCAACTTAAATAAGCTGTCCTCACAAAAATTTGTCGAAATATGATTCGCTTGATCATTTGTTATTTTTTTAACTAATACTTAACCAATATATTACCATTTCATTCACTCTCATCCTATATTCAGCGGGCTTCTCCTTTTCTTCTCGGATA